>CAYXWU010000057.1:0-6381 GCA_964468885.1 uncultured Aquiluna sp.
ATCAACCTTGATTGTGACAGCACCATTTGAACAAACAGCGTGAGAGTTATCGATCCCTAAATCTTTGATTACCGGATAGGCGTTGCCGGCTGCTCTGCCAGTTGCAATAAATACTTCATGCCCTAGGGAGCGAACTCGCTGAACCTGTTCAACAACAGCATCTGATAGGAAGCCATCGTCATGAACTAGCGTGCCATCGATGTCGAGGCCAATCAGCCACTTATCTTCCATTCAGTTATGCCCTTGGGCTAATTACTTCAGCCCCGCCCAGATACTGACGCAGTGCTTTTGGAATCACCACTGAACCATCTGCTTGCTGATGGTTTTCAAGAATTGCAACTAACCAACGGGTAGTTGCAAGCGTTCCATTCAATGTTGCTGCCATCTGGGTCTTGCCGTTTTCATCGCGATAGCGGGTGTTTAGTCTTCTGGCTTGGAAGGTGGTGCAGTTGGAGGTGGAGGTCAGCTCGCGATACTTCTGCTGCGATGGCACCCATGCTTCAACGTCATACTTTCTGGCGGCTGAAGAACCGAGGTCACCAGCTGCAACATCGATTACTCGATATGGCAGCTCGCATTTCTGCAGCATTTCTTCCTGCCAAGCAAGTAGTTTCGCATGCTCTGCTTCAGCTTCACTTGGCTTGCAGTAGGAAAACATCTCAAGTTTGTTGAACTGGTGAACCCTGAGAATTCCCTTGATGTCCTTGCCGTGACTTCCTGCTTCTCGTCGGTAACAGGTGGACCAACCGGCATAGCGAATTGGCTCGGAGAAGTTATCGATAATTTCATCTGCGTGATAGCCAGCAAGTGCAACTTCGCTGGTGCCAGTTAGATAAAGCTCATCATCAGGCAGATAGTAAATCTCGGCTGAGTGCTCTCCTAGAAAGCCAGTTCCCTGCATCACTTCTGGTCTGACCAACGTGGGTGTAATAAGAGGTGTAAATCCTGCCTTGACTGCCTGATCCAGTGCTAGCTGCATCATTGCAAGCTCTAATCTTGCTCCCCAGCCTTTTAGGAAATAAAAGCGAGAGCCAGAAATTTTCACACCGCGCTCAATGTCGATCACATCTAATAGCTCGCCCAGTTGCGCGTGATCTTTTGCTTCAAATGAGAAGTTTGGCTTGGTGCCAACCTCTTTGATGACAACAAAGTTGTCTTCGCCACCTGCTGGAACGCCCTCAATCACGACATTGTCGATTTTCATCAGCAGTTGGCTGAGTTTTTCATCTGCCTCGTTGGCTTTAGCTTCAGCTGCCTTTACACCGGTTGCCAGTTGTTGGCCGTGCTCAACCAGCTTTGCCTTTTCCTCTTTTGGCGCTGCAGCAACTAGCTTGCCATGAGCATTTTGTTCGGCTCTTAGCTTCTCAAACTCAGTTAGGGCTGCTCGCTTGGCTTTATCAAGCTCAACTGCCTGATCGACCAGCTCAACACTGGCGCCGCGCTGGCGCTGAGAGACGCGAATCTTTTCAGGGTCTTCACGCAGCAGATTTAGGTCGATCACGAACTACAGCCTACCTTTAGCAAGGTTAGGCTGATGCGGTGAAGCTCGCTGTGATTTATAACCCGCAGAAAATCACCCTTGCCCAAATCAAAAAGCCATTTCAGAAACTCTCTTCCGAGCCAACCTTTATAGCCACCGATAAAACCAGCCAGGGGGCTAAGGCGGCCAAGACGGCATTGGCCGATGGCAACAAGAAAATCTTGGTGGCGGGAGGCGATGGCACGCTGCGCCGCGTGGTGCAGGAGCTTGCGGGATCCAGCGCTGCAATTGGCATATTGCCAATGGGGACAGGGAACATCCTCGCTCGTAATCTAAAACTTCCACTCACGCTGGACGCTGCTGTCAAGCGAGCAGTAACTGGAAAGCCCTATGAGATTGATCTGGGTCAAGCGAGAGTGATTCGCAATGATGGCTCACTTGAGGAATACCTCTTTACCGGCATTGCCGGTATTGGGATGGATGCTCGCCTCATGCAGAACACACAGCCAGAACTGAAGAAGAGGATTGGTTGGATTGCCTATATAGAAGGTGGCATTAGGTCTTTGCCGCTGAAATTTGAAAAGTTTGATGTTTCTCTGAATGACCAAACCAGGACACTAAAGAGCTATTCACTGCTGGTTGGAAATGTTGGGCTATTGCCAGGTGCTATCTCGATGATGCCCGACGCTCGATTGGATGATGGGCAGCTGGATGTGGCGGCGATTGGTCCCAGACGAATCTGGAACTGGATTGACTTTTTTTCACGCATCACTTGGCAAAACCAAGTTGTTAGACCTCTCGCGCTTGGAAGAAAGTGGATGGACGCTACTGCCAATGTGAAGACGCTGGAAAACCTAAGCAGCAGCAGAATCAGGATTAGACCACACCACCCAGCACCAATTCAGTTAGATGGTGATCCGATGGGTGAAGTTATTGAAGTTGAGTTTGCAATCAAGCAAAAAGCTTTGAAAGTTTTGCTCTAGCCGCGAAGATCGTCCAGCCACTTGCGTGCTGCGTGGTAGCTGGTGTTGGTGTTATTACCCTGGTGTTCGCTTACTGACTTGTCTGCTTTTGCATAAGAACCAAGGAAGATAACTTTTGGACTAAAGCGGTGAAGTCCCATAAGAGCTTCTGCAATAGCTTCGTCGTCGATGTGGCCCTCGGCATCGATGTTGAAGCGGTAGCGACCAAAGCGATCACCAACTGGTCTTGATTCAATGCGAGAAAGATTTACTCCGCGAGCAGCAAACTGTTCCAACATCTCAAGCAGACCACCGGGTCTGTCATCTGGTAATTCAACAATCACACTTGTTTTGTCAGCGCCTGTCTTAGGTTGAGGCTTTGACTTCTTACCAATTTCAATAAAGCGGGTCTGTGCTTCTTTATTTTCGCCAATGTCACTGGCAAGAATTTCAAGTCCATAGAGTTTTGCTGCACCAGCTGCTGCAATCACTGCATCTGCATTTGCACCATCTGCGAGAGCTTTGGCGGCAGCTGCAGTGGAAGCGGCAGGGATGTGAGTGTGAGAAGAAAGATTTTGCTCCAGCCACTTTCTGCTTTGCGCATAAGCAACTGGATGGGTGAGGACTTCCTTAATATCAGAAAGTTTCTTGCCAGGTTTTGCCATCAAGTCGAATCGCACAGGTACTAGGTACTCACCGAAGATTTGTACTCCTGGCATTACAGCCAGCGCATCAGATGTTGCGGAGACTCCGCCTTCGATGGAGTTCTCGATTGGAACGACTGCTCGATCAGCACTGCCTGAAATGACGGCATCCATAGCTTCAGCAACGGAAGCAACCGGGTGAAGTTCGCTGTCTGCGCCGAGCTGCCTGGCCGCTTGCTCGGTAAAGGTTCCGGCAGGGCCCAGGTAGGCAATTTTTAGCGCTTTTGGCATGGAACAAGATTAGAGGTAAGGCTGATTGTTAGCACCTAATAATCTTCTTTCATGGCAAATACATCAAAGGTTTCATCACTTCGGCTAGTACTTCGCGCAGGTGCCGGTGTTTTTGGTCTGAGTGCAATTCTGCTGATTGCCCTTCCAAGATTCTTTACCGACCTGCTTGGCATGATGGGTTCAAATGATCTGGACTGGTCAATGCGAATGATTGGTCTAACACTGGTTGCACTAACTGGCAACATGCTGGTGGTTTCGCTGCATGGTTCAGACAAGGGTGTTTTGTTTTCGGCCCGAGTGATGCAGATTGCTGCATTTGGTCTTGGCGCAATCACACTCTTGATTCCAAGTGGTTGGAACTGGTTTGTGATTTTGTATGCGCTGGTTGGATTTGGTTTTTCTGTTGCCTACACAATCGTTTTGCTTCAAAAAGATTGAAAAATCAGCCACAATCCAACGATTAGAGCTACCGCAGGCGGCAGAAACACGAACAGTGTTCGGCGCCACGCAGGAGTAGACTTTGTCACCTATCAACCCTAAGTGGTGCAAAAGTATTGAGCAGTAAATCAAGACGGGATGCCGCGAAAGAGGCAGCAGCCTCCGGCACAATGTCACACAAACAAATCCTGGTTGTTCTAGTTGGACTTATGTCCGGGATGTTCTTAGCGGCACTCGATCAGTCAGTGGTGTCAGCGGCCATGAGAACCATCGCGGATGACCTTGGCGGTCTTTCCCTGCAGGGCTGGGCAACAACTGCCTACCTAATCACCTCAACCGTTACCACTCCTATTTATGGAAAGCTCGGCGATATCTTTGGTCGCAGACCAGTGTTTCTAACGGCGATTGCGATTTTTATTATTGGTTCGGTAACAACTGGCTTTGCAAACACGATGTATGAGTTGGCTGCATATCGGGCTCTGCAAGGAATTGGTGCAGGTGGATTGTTCTCACTAGCGCTAACGATTGTGGCTGACATTGTTCCGCCGCGTGAGAGAGCTCGCTACCAGGGCATGTTCTTGGCTGTCTTTGGTTCCTCGTCTCTGCTTGGGCCAGTAATTGGTGGAACGCTTGCTGGGGTCGATGAGTTTCTTTTTGTAGAAGGTTGGCGCTGGATCTTCTTGATGAACCTGCCAATTGGTGCACTATCACTTGTGATGGTGGTTGCGTTCCTGCACGTTCCTCACACACCAAGAAAACTAAAGATTGATTGGTGGGGGGCGGCTGCCATCATCATGGCGACCGTTCCGCTGCTGCTACTAGCGGAGCAGGGAAGAATCTGGGGTTGGACATCGCCATTAGCAATTGGCATGGGCGTCACCGGTGTAGTTGGAATTGTTCTTTTCATATTCATTGAAAAGAAAATGGGCGAAAGCGCATTGATTCCTTTGGCAATCTTCAAGTCTCAAACATTTGCCAGAACTCAAGTAATGGGATTCATAATTGGGGCTGGAATGTTTGGTGGAATGATTGTGATTCCACTGATCATTCAGGTTGTTTATGGGGTCAGCCCAACTCTGACTGGTTTCATGATGCTGCCAATGGTGTTTGGAATGATGACCGCCACCATAACTGCTGGCAGAGTTACTGCCAAGACTGGAAAGTACCGTTTCTTCTTCAACACCGGCACCGCCACTTTGTTCTTTGGTTACCTCTATATGGTCTTGTTCTTAGAAGCCGACATTCCGCTTTGGGTAGTGGCGATTGGAATGGTACTGGTTGGTTTGGGATTGGGTCAGCTGATGCAGACCACCATGGTGGCCTCCCAAAACGCAGTTGAGGCAAAAGACATCGGAGTTGCGACTTCCTCTGCCACCTTCTTCCGCCAGATGGGTGGAACTTTGGGTGTTGCAGTCTTTATGTCGATGCTGTTTAGCCAAGTTGGCGACAAAATCACCGAGGCTTTCAAAAAACCAGAAGTGGCAAACGGAATGAGCAATGCGCTAAATGATCCGGGTGTTCTGCAAGACCCAAACAACCAGGGAATCCTTGAGGTGTTGCAAACTGGACCAGCTGCGGCTGGCAGCGTGACCGAAGACAGTTCATTCTTAATTGATGCGGATGAGAGACTGACCCTGCCATTCCGAATGGGCTTTGTTGATTCTTCCCTCTCTGTCTTCTTGCTGGCTGGGATTCTGATTGGTATTGCCTTTGTTATCAGCTGGTTTATCAAAGAGGTGCCGCTGAGGGAAAAGAGCGCTTCGCAAGAAGTTGCCGAACAAGCGGGAATGGCCCACTAGCTAAACTAGTTGTTAGTAACAACACGGGAGTCCGGCTAACCGGGCTGAGAGGAAGACTAAAGCGTCTTCGACCGTCGAACCTGATCTGGGTAATGCCAGCGTAAGGGAGACACCCGTGCCTAACTACAGAAAGGCACGCAATTGAAAAAAGCAATTGCTCTAGCAACACTTTTATTACTTACTGGCTGCACACCAGCAACAAGTGACACAGTTCGACTTGCCACCCATGACTCATTTGCTATTAGTGATGAGCTGATTGCTGAGTTTGAAAGCTCTTCTGGTTATCAGTTGGAGATTGTGCGGCTAGGTGACACCGGAACACTAACCAACCAACTTGCAATTACCAAAAACGCCCCAATTGCAGACGTGGTGTTTGGTATCGATAACACCTTCCGCTCTCTGGCAGAAAAAGAAGGAATTGCTGCGGGTGACTTTGTTGAGATTGATTACTCAGATGTTTGTTTCAACTATGACATCAAGTGGTTTGAAGATAACAATCTCACTCCCCCGACTAGCTGGCGAGAGCTAATCAAACCTGAATACAAATCACTAACCGTTGTCACCAACCCAAGGTTCTCTTCCCCAGGTCTTGCATTTCTTGCAACTACCTTCGCTGGGTTTGATACCGACATGAAAACCTTTGAATACTGGCGCAATCTTCGCGACAACGGTGTGAAGGTGGCATCGAGTTGGGAAGATGCATACTTCTCTGACTTCACTCGCTATGGCGGTTCGAGGCCAATTGTTCTCAGTTACGCATCTTCACC
>CAYXWU010000058.1:0-6207 GCA_964468885.1 uncultured Aquiluna sp.
AGAGCTTGCGATCTTGAGCCTGGGGACAAAAGAAAATCAGTTACCCCGTTGGCATGCAAACTTGCCACCACATGAGCAGCAATTGACTGAGAAGTCACTTCTTGTCGTCTTCGTCTTTCTTTCGAAGCTTCTTGCCGATGTCCTTTAGGAAGTTAGGGTCGTCATCTGGTGCGACTGTCTTGCCGCGACCGCCAAGACCACCACTGTCTCCGCGGCGAAGTGGTCGGCCAACCATCAGATATAGAAGTCCACCAAAGAAAGGTACAAACAAGCACAAAATAACCCAGACCCACTTAGGGAGGGATCTCACTTCGTGTTTATTTGCACTAGCCGCAAAGACCGTTGTGAATACAGTCCATATCAGCCAGAAACCGATGGTAACGATGGCCACTCTTGTCATATCTTCAACCCTAGTTCACTTCACTAACTCTTAGACTGGAGAGGTGAAAAACCCCTGGCTGATGTACACGCTCATTCGATTGGGCATGTTTTTTGGCCTGTTTTTCATTCTCCTGCTACTGGATTTCAACCCATATTTCTCTGCAATTATTGCAGCCGCTATTTCCTTCGCGCTCTCGCTGTTGGTTCTTGACCGCCACCGTGATGCTCTGAGCGAACAAGTGGCTAAGAAACTAAGCCGTGACTCTCAAGGCAAATACCTGGATGAGCAGGGCAGCGTAGAAGACGCCATTTTGGAATCAAAAGAAATTGACCAGGTAAACCCCGAGGCTAACCAAAGCGGCAAAGCCTAACCCGGCCAAGCTGGTTAGTTTCAGGGCAGTTATCAGCTCCCCCGACCTACGGCTTTCCATAATGATCAAAGTTATTGGCAGAAGCAAAAGCAAATTAAGTAGCCCCAGTAGCGTGGCGGGATAGAACAGCACCAGCAGCAGATTTATTAGAACTGGTAACCAAATCATCAATAAGAAAAGCGTCTTGCTTGGCTTGTAACCCAGCATGACAGCCAGTGTTCGCTTACCTGCTTTGGTATCAGTTTCAATATCTCGAATGTTGTTTACCAGAAGCACTGCAGAGGCATAGAGCCCAAAAGTGCCGCCCAACAAAACTGCTAATGGATCAATGATTAAGGTTTGAATGTAGTTGGTGCCAATGGTTGCGATGAGGCCAAAAAAGACAAAAACGGCTAGTTCCCCAAGTCCGTGATAACCGTATGGCTGCTTGCCTCCGGTATAAAACCATGCCGCAGTGATAGCAATCAGACCAATACCGACAAGCCACCACTGCTGAGTGATGAAAACAATTACAAGTCCCGCAACAGCGGCAAGCGCAAAACTAATAAATGCTGCACGCTTAACGGCTGCTGGTCTGGCTAGTCCGCCTGCAGTGATCCTGGTGGGGCCAACCCTATGCTCGTCGGTGCCACGAATACCATCCGAATAGTCATTGGCATAGTTCACAGCAATCTGAAGAAGTAGCGCAACTAAAAGCGCTAAAACACTCAACAAGAAATTAAATCGATCAATAGTTGCCGCGGTTGCGCTTCCTAAAAGAATTGGTGCAACTGCAAGCGGCAGAGTTCTGACTCGCGCACCAGTGATCCAGGTTCTAATTCCCATCAGGAAAGACTAATCCGCCAAGAGCCGCGCTGATTCCAGCAAATCGACTTTTCCAGTTGCCGTGGTTGGAAAACTAGAAACTCTTAGAACCTTCGCTGGTTTGGCAGCAACCGATATTTGCTCAGCAAGACTTTCAAAATTCACTTCTGGGCTCCCTTGATAAAGGATTCCCACTGATTCTCCCCACTGAGACAAAACTGGCACAGCTAATACTTGTTCAACTCCTGGAATATTTAGGGCTGCTTGCTCCACTCGCTCTAGCGATACTTTGATACCCCCTGAGATAACTACGCGATCAGCTCTTCCCAGCACCTCCAGCTTTCCGTCGACAACCAAACCCAAATCATTTGTCTGGAATTTTGCTCCAACCCCCAAGGCGAGAACTGGTCCGGCAATTGAGATCAAGCCATCATCTAGCTCGTAGCTCACGCCTGACAGAGGGACGCCATCATAAATACAGCCTCCGCAAGTCTCAGTCATGCCATAACTGACGACAATGTTGATGCCTTTAGTTCTTAGCTCTTCAACCTCAGACCAATTCGGCAGCTGACCCCCAACAAGAATTGCGTCGAACTTTCTGAGCATTGAAAAAACAAAAGCATCCGCTTCTGCCTCTTTTGCCAAGCGACTTAGTTGCGCTGGAACTAAGGATGTGTAGCGCCGACTACCTTCCATCAATGAGGCCCCTCTAACAAAAGCCTCAGTGGTGAAGGGGACTCTGGTGTTTAGAAGTATTGGTTGAGTATCAGAAATCACTGACCTAATTAGCACGTTAGCGCCAGCAATGAAATTAGTTGGAAGAGTGAGCAGCCACTGGCCATCTCCACCTAGGCGATTGCTACTTGAAGTAGCCGAATGCTTGAGTGCCTCCAGAGAGAGCCTGATTTGTTTGGGATTGCCAGTCGACCCAGAGCTTTCAACAATTAGCGCGACTTCATCCTCGACTTCCGATGGAACGCTGGGTTGATCTTGCGCAGAAATAAAGCCTGCAACTTTTCCGTCTAAGACATCAACCATCAGCTCAAGCGCTGCGAACGTGTCGGCACTATTTACAACGCGTAATGGTTTCATTTAGAAGTGCCAGGGGAAGCTTGACCAGTCAGGGCTTCTTTTTTCTAAAAACGAGTTGCGTCCTTCTTTTGCCTCATCGGTTCCGTAAGCGAGTCTGGTTGCCTCGCCAGCAAACAATTGCTGGCCCACCAAACCATCGTCGGGCAGGTTAAAGGCGTACTTCAGCATTCTGATTGCTGTTGGAGACTTAGCAAGAATCTGCTTACCCATTTCGATACCAGTGGTTTCCAGTTCTGCATGTGGCACAACTCTGTTTACAGCACCAATTTCATAAGCGCGTTGTGCATCATATTCTTGGCCTAAGAAGAAGATTTCCCTAGCAAATTTCTGACCAACCTGACGCGCTAAGAGAGCTGAGCCGTAGCCAGCATCGAAGGATCCAACATCGGCGTCAGTTTGTTTGAACCGTGCATTCTCTTTGGACGCAACTGAGAGATCGCACACCACATTCAGCGAGTGACCGCCGCCAGCCGTCCACCCGGAAACCAAAGCAATGACGACCTTCGGCATGAACCTAATCAGTCTCTGGACTTCAAGGATGTGGAGTCTTCCAGCTGATCCTGGCTCATATTCGTAGCCGCTGTCACCGCGAACTCTTTGGTCTCCGCCAGAACAGAAAGCCCAAACGCCGTCTTTTGGTGAAGGTCCATTGCCAGTAATTAGAACAACCCCAACGTCAGAGCTCATTCGAGCATGATCAAGGGCTCGGTAGAGTTCATCGACAGTTTGCGGGCGGAAGGCGTTTCTTACCTCTGGTCTTGAAAAACCAACTCGCACAATCCCTAGGGATTTATGACGGTGATAGCTGATGTCTGCCAGATCGCCAAAACCAGGAACTTCGTCCCAAAGGGCAGAGTCAAAAGGGGCGGCTGGCTGAAATTTCATGCTTCTAGACTAATCAAGTGGCGCAAGCAAATTTGACGGATATAGCTATCTTGGCCCTACCCCTGCGCACCAGTTTTAGACAAATCCAAACCAGAGAGCTGGCAATCTTTCGAGGTCAGCGTTGGGCTGAGTTCTCGCCTTTCCTTGAATACTCAGATCAGGAGGCAAGTCAGTGGCTCCGCGCAGCCCTGAGTTGGGCTAATGACCCGCTCCCCAAACTCAATCGAAAAATCATCAAAGTCAATGCAACTCTGCCGGCCGTTGCCCCTGAAGACATTTCCAGCACTTTGCAGCACTTTGGAAAATTCGAAACAGTAAAAATCAAAGTTGCTGAAACAAAAGAACTTTCTCAAGACATAGAAAGAGTAAGAAAAGTTCGAGAACTTTTTCCTGATGTCAAAATTCGCCTTGATGCCAACGGGGCTTTGGATGTCGAGTCTGCTCTGTTTCTTGCAAGGCAGTTAACAGAGTTAGGGCTCGAATACTTTGAGCAGCCAGTTGCAACAATTCCCGAACTGAAGCAACTGAGGCGGGAGCTTGCTTCTAAAGAAATACGGCTAAAGATTGCCGCGGATGAGTCAATTCGAAAAGCTGAAGATCCACTGCGAGTAGCCGAAGAAGAAGCGGCTGACATTGCAGTTATCAAAGTTCAGCCACTTGGAGGAATCAAAAGAGCACTACAAATTGCTTCTGACAGTGGTCTAGAAATAGTTGTAAGTTCCGCCCTGGAAAGCTCAATCGGAATTTCCCAAGGACTGCATTTAGCGGCATCGCTTCCCGAACTCAACTATGACTGCGGTCTTGCGACTACTGCCCTTCTAGCCGCTGACTTGACTCTTAGTCCTCTGCTTCCAGAAAACGGTGTCATGGAGGTTCGCGAAGTTGAACCGGACCAGGAACTAATTGAAAAGTATTCAGTGAAGGAAGATCGCAAACAGTGGTGGCTGGATCGAATCAATCGTTGCTTAGAGCTTCTATAGCCCTGAGTAAACGTGCAGTCCCTTGAAGAAGAGATTGACTACAACAAAGTTAAATATCACAGCACCAAAACCGATCAGGCCTAACCAAGCAGCGCGCTTTCCGGCCCAACCACGTGTTGCCATGGCGTGTAAGTAACCTGCATAGAGCACCCAAATGATGAACGTCCAAACTTCCTTGGTGTCCCAACCCCAGTAGCGATGCCAGGCACGCTCCGCCCAGATTGCACCAGCAATCAAGGTGAAACTCCAGGAAACGAAACCAACCATGTTGAATCGATAGGCGATCCGCTCCAGCTGCTTCAGATCGGGGAACTTATCCATTATTGCTTTGCCCCAACCAGCATCCTTGATGAGATAGAAGATGTGGAAGCCGGCAGCAACAGTGAAAAAGCCGACTGCCAGAATTGCAACCATTACGTGAATGACTAGCCAGTAACTCTGCAGTGCTGGCATTAGTGTTTTTACTTCAACGTAGAACAAGCTGACTGCGGCAAAAAGCGTGATTAGGGTAAAGCCAGTAATGAAAGTCGCCACATATCTAACGTCACGGACTCGAAGACTAATTAAGTAAACAGTCAGAATCGTGAGGGCACCGGAGATAGAAAACTCGTACATGTTTGCCCAAGGGACACGGTTTGCTGCGATTCCTCTGAGCATCACACCCACGCCCAAGACAACGGTGGCTATTCCCAAAACCCAGAATCCAAACTTTTCGAATCGAGTTTCTGTCGCATCATCTTTAAGTTTTGCAAGCTGGAAAGAGAAAAGAAGAAGAGCAACCGCCAAGAGCCCCATTGCAGCCGAAACAAATAGCAAAGAAACTTGGGAAAGTGGCTCATTCAAAACGACGTTCATGCGTTCTTACCTTCTATCTCTGACTTGATTTCTAAAACAATGCTTTCAAGTTGGTCATCGTCGCCTCTGGCGAGACCTGCGTATTCAATTCTCCCACCATCAACCCGGACCCAAATCCTTCTACGAACAACACTCAGCGAAATCACAACTGCAAATAGTGCCACGAAGGAGAACACCATTACCCAGATGCCGCCTGGATTGAATGCAACGTCAAGGGACGCGTAGCGAAGTAAACCATCAAAACTGACTGAACCTAGGCCATTCGGCAGACTAGCGCTTTCCCCCACTCGCAGCTCAAGTGGAGGATTTGGCCCATCTCTGCCGGCAACCAATTCCATGTCGGTCACATCCAGCGCATAAACATTGCGTGGGATGCCTGAATCCAATCCAAGATCACCGGTATAAACATTGAAAGTTAGAAGAGGGTCGATTGGATCTGGGTAAATAGATGTGTAAGCGCCAGACTCGAGCTCAGCAACTGTCGGATAGAAAAAACTAATCATTCCAACTTGGCTGGGGTTTGCATCTGGCACTTTGATAACACCAATTGAGGTCATGTTGCCATCTTGGGGAAGGTAGACAACTGGTCCAGAGAATGCGATGTTGCCCTCGCCGTCTCGAACCGTCACGACTGGAGCAAAACCATTGCCTGTCAGATAGACATTTGCCCCCGGCACTGGCATCGGGTGGTTCACTCGAACTTCGCCGGAAACGGAACTTTCACCAGCAGAGAGAGTTACATCAGCAATGAAATCGATTGGTTGACCAAGATTTGCTGGGTTTTGCAAATCATAAAGAACGTTGAATTTATCAAGACGAAGACTGTATGGCTGCAGCTC
>CAYXWU010000059.1:0-6114 GCA_964468885.1 uncultured Aquiluna sp.
GGCACTCCTTTGGACACAAATGTGTCCGCTCAGTTTTTGGTGTTAGCGGTTGCTATCACCCCTGGCAAGCCCATCCATCAGCACCCCGAAGGGACCGAGCTAACGGATTTATTGGACTTACGCGAATTCGTCCCGACTAGCGGAACGTGTTGTAAGCATAACAGCCCTAGCGGGGTTTATCCACCGCTATCTCAAGCACTAACTAGCGCCCTACAGCTCTAGAGCATTGTGTTGGAATGATCAAACTAATTGCAATATTTATCTACTCTCTGCAGCTGGCTATGGGCCCTGTTTCTCCGCCTGAGATTTGGGCGACACCAATTCCAGATTTCAACTCTCGTCACAGCTGGGACTACCAGCTACCAGCTAGTGAGTATGGCGCTGGCCATCGCGGAATCGATCTTGAAATGAAACCCGGTGAGGAAATAAGAGCACCTTTTGATGGGGTGGTTAGTTTCGTTGGCAAAGTTGTGGACCGCAAACTAATAACCCTCCACTCGCTCACTGGTTACAAAGCAAGTTTTGAACCCGTCTGCAGTGACTGGAATGAAGGAGATTTTGTCAGGGAGCAGGAGGTGCTTGGTTGGGCATGTCCAGCAGAACCTGATTATCAGGAGCACTGCGCTAACTGTGTGCACTTTTCGGTTCGCAATGAGATTGGCTATCTAAATCCGCTGCTTTTCGTTGGCGAGCTTTGGCCGAGTGTCTTAATCAGCTAGGCCCTGGGGTGAGCCTGCTCAAAGGCGTCTCGAAGTCTTTCCACGGAGACGTGGGTGTAAATCTGAGTGGTAGCCAGCGAGGAGTGACCAAGAATCTCTTGGACTGCTCGAAGATCTGCACCATGATCAAGTAGATGGGTTGCAGCTGAATGGCGTAGCGTGTGTGGGCCGGCAGAGCCCGTCGCTGTTTGCGCAAGGAGGTTTGCAACCAATGCATAAAGCTGTCTGACTCCAACTCGTTTACCGCGAGAAGTTAGCAGTAAGGCATCTGGTGATGAGTCAGTTGCAAGCTTTGGCCTCGCCACTCGCACGTAATCATTTAGTGCTTTAGCAGCGGCATTGCCATACGGCAACATTCTTTGCTTATTGCCCTTACCAGTGACTTTTAGTAGCTGACGCGAGTAATCAATGTCCGAAAGATTCAGTCCTGCCAATTCACTAACTCGCATTCCGGTGGCGTAGAGAAGTTCAAATGCACACATATCACGCAGTGAAGCAGGGCTATTCTCTTCAGCCAATTCACTCAGCTTTGAAAAAACTTCTGCAAGAGATTTTTCACTGGCAACCTTTGGCAGAGTTCGCTCAAGTTTCGGAGCTCGCAGTTTGAGCCCTGGATCGCTGGCAATCTCACCTCGTTCAAAAAGAAATTCGGTAAAAGCTTTAGCGCTTGATGTCTTTCTGGCAAGTGTGCTCTTGCTGGCACCAGCCTCGGACTGGCGCCACATCCAATCGCGCAGTCCATCGAGAGTCAGCTCTTGCTTGCTATCGCTTAGGAATTGAAGTAGGTCTGAAAGGTCTGTTCGATAAGCCTTCATGGTGTTCTCACTCATACCTCGCGCTTTCAGCGAGGCTATAAATAGCGAGAGAGAATTTTCCACAAATCCAGATTAGGCCTTACTTCTCCTAAATGCTTTTACATCTTTCGTGCTTAGTCCAGATTCCCTGGCAATTTCCTCGATTGATCTAGCACCATTCAAAATTGCATCCTCAATCCTGCGTTTGTTCTGCTCAAAATCGATGCTCGGTGCACCGCTTAGATGAAACGGGTCAGCAAACCCTGAATCAATTAGGTGATTACAGCCAGCTGCTGGCGGAAAGTCTTTTGGTCCCGCTAGGGCATATGTATTTCTACCAAGAGTCCTTGAGTGGCCTGCAGTATTTTTTGACCCAGATCTGAAACCTGCTTCAATCACAAAAGTTGCAGTCGCCGCAGCGGCAATCAAACGATTTCTTTGAAGAAAGCGAAACCTGGTGGGAGCCATGGTGCAGGCCAGCTCACTAACCATCGCACCACCGTTTTGAACGATTCGATGAAACAGTTCCCAATTGGTTTGGGGATATGCTCTGTCCAATCCCCCAGCCATAAATGCAGCAGTTGGAAGACCGAGCTCCAAAGCCCTCTCATGCGCCGCTGCATCGATTCCTTTGGCTCCTCCGGAAATCACTGGTCGCTTAAGCTTGCCGACCATTTTTCGTGCATTGGCGATACCTATCTGGGATGGATTTCTGGTTCCGACGATGGCAACTGGATTGTCTTCTAAAAATGAAATATCACCTGCAACCCACAATAGGTACGGATCATGTGGATGAAGGTCTTTGAGTCTTCTAAATAGATTTGGAGCATCTGGTTCAAATACTGGTCGAGCATTCCATCTAATCGCTCGCTCAATGGCCGCAATTTCATCACGGTGAGGTAGCCGAAGGGCTATTCGCTCAATTAGATCTCGAAGATGGGAGTGATAAGAACTTTCAATAAGTTCGGACCAGATAGCCAGGGCTCTGCCAGACCTAAAGTCTTCTAAAGCCTGGATGCCTCGAGTATCAAATATGTGTCTGGCAAGTGAATCACCAGGTTCATGTAACAAGGACCAAAGAATGGTTTGCTCTTGTTCGATGGAAGTCTGCATTTTCTCTCCTTGGAGAAAATGCTGGCGATGGCCGATTTAGAGAATGCTGTCTTTAGAAAAGCTGTGGAAAACTAAGGCTTGTCGCCCACTGCTAACTCTTCTGGTATTTCAATGTCTCGCTTGCCAATCTCTTCGAGGTTGACATCCTTGAAGGTCATTACCTTCACCTGCTTAACGAAGCGATCGGTTCGGTAGATATCCCAAACCCAGACGTCTTGCATGTTGATTTCGAAGTAGAAATCAGTGGCGGTGTCAATTCGCTTTAGCTCCACCTCGTTGCACAGGTAGAAGCGGCGCTCGGTCTCAACCACATACCGGAACATCTTCACTACATCGCGATACTCGCGATAGAGCGAAACTTCCGCATCGCGGTCGTAGTCTTCGAATTCGCTCTCGTCCATCAGGGTCAGTCTATGCCCTCCTAGCCAGCCGATAACTGGCTCTAAAAAGAGCTGGTTACGCACAGCTGAACAGATTTAGACTTGGAGAAAATCTGCCCTAGGCTAGGGGCTTGCGAGGAAGGTTGGAAGTTTGTCCCCTGAGAGTCCAAAAGTCGTAATCCGAGTTGGCGAAAATGAGTCGGAACTGCCGGTTGTGCAGGCTACCGATGGCCACAGCGGCATCGACATCTCGGGCCTAATGGCAAAGACCGGACTCGCCACCTTCGATCAAGGTTTTGTGAATACCGCTTCCACTAAGAGTGCAATTACCTATATAGATGGAGAGCAGGGAATCCTGCGCTATCGCGGCTATCCCATTGAGCAGCTGGCAGAGAAGAAGTCATTCCTAGAAGTTGCTTACCTTCTTATCTATGGCAACCTACCCAGTGATAGTGAGCTGGCTGAGTTTGATGGCAAGATGCGCCGCCACACCCTCTTGCACGAAGATCTAAAGGACTTCTTCCGCGCATTCCCCACTTCCGCTCACCCAATGGCGATTATCTCTGCATCTATTTCCGCCCTTTCAACTTTCTATCCTGACTCGCTAGACCCTAAGGATCCTGAGCAGGTCGAGCTATCAACAATTCGCCTCCTAGCCAAAATGCCAGTAGTTGCAGCCTATGCACACAAAACCTCACTTGGCCAAGCGCTGATGTATCCAGATAACTCACTAGGCATGGTTGAAAACTTCCTTCGCATGACCTTTGGTACCTATGCTGAGGCCTACACTCAGAACCCAGTAGTTACCAAAGCGCTGGACACTCTGCTGCTTCTACACGCCGACCACGAACAGAACTGCTCAACCTCAACCGTTAGATTGGTGGGATCATCCCACGCAAATCTCTTTGCTTCAGTCTCGGCAGGGGTCAACGCACTCTTTGGCCCACTGCACGGTGGAGCCAATGAAGCAGTTCTGGAGATGCTGAAGTTCATTAAGGACTCGGGCGAGGGCGTGGGCAAATACGTAGAGCGCGTAAAGAACAAGGAAGATGGCATTCGCCTAATGGGATTTGGCCACCGCGTCTATAAGTCATTTGACCCACGAGCAAAGATTGTTAAGGCAACTGCCGACAAGGTGCTAGCTGAGCTGGGAGTGAAGGATCCACTGCTTGATATCGCCAAAGAGCTGGAGGCGGCAGCTTTAGCCGATGACTACTTTGCTGAGCGCAAGCTTTATCCAAATGTTGATTTCTACACTGGTGTCATCTACAAAGCCATGGGATTCCCAGCCAAGATGTTCACTCCGCTTTTTGCAATTGGTCGACTACCGGGTTGGATTGCCCACTGGCGCGAAATGATGGAAGACACCAGTGCTCGAATTGGTCGTCCGCAGCAGGTTTACACCGGCGCTACTGAGCGCGCGCTCTAAAGAAATAAACCGCAGTATCTCCATAGCTTTTTTGGCTATGTAGTGAAAAATTCGCGAGCTCGGGTATTACCTCTCTGCTACTTCGTTCGACCACAACAAGTGCCCCAGGGGCGAGAGAGCCAATTAGCAGCTGACAGGTTTCAGCTAGCTCATCATTTGTCATCTCATAGGGCGGATCAATTAGCACAAGGTCAAATTCAGACTTATTTGACTTCAAAAAGCCTTTGGCATCTTTATTTATTAGATGGATTTCTGGTCGGAGGTCCTGCTTGGCAAGTGCGTTCTGAACTAAGTCAATGTTCTTCTGGCAGATATCTGCAGCTGCTTTTGATTTTTCAACGGCAACTAGGTTTTTAGCGCCACGGGAAATAGCTTCTAGGCCCAAGGCTGCGGTGCCAGCAAAGAGGTCTAGAACGCGAGTGCCAACTAGCGCATCCATTGATTCCAGTGAAGAAAATAGGCTCTCTTTTACTCGATCAGAGGTTGGTCTTGTGACCTTGGCAGGTGAGGTAAGTCTCAGAGAACCCACCAGACCTGCAATTATCCTGCTCACAAGGTGAGCCTAGTCAAAACCGTCCGCTCCAGGCTCCAAGATTGTTAGATGCTAGAAAAAGGCGAGAAGCTAGACATGCTTGGCGAAAAGACAGCCAAGGCATTTGCGCGCCAACTAGACATCAAAACCAGCGGCGAACTGCTGCAGCATTACCCAAGGCGTTATCTGCGCAGGGGTGAGCTCACCAAGATTGCTGATTTGCCGGTAGGGGAAATTGCGACTGTCGTAGGTGAAATAGTCGCCGTCTCAGCTCGCTACATAAAAGGTCGCGGCGGTCACATCCTTGAGGCAACCATTTCAGATGGAACCTCGCTTCTAAGTCTGGCTTTCTTTGGCCAGGCTTGGCGTAAAGATGAATTGACCAAAGGTCGCAGAGGCTTCTTCAGTGGAAAAGTTGGTTTGTTTTCTGGCAAGCTCCAGCTAGCGCACCCGGACTATGAACTCTTCGATGAAATTTCAGATACCGAAGCAAAAGCTTGGGCAGAACTGCCGATCCCGGTCTACCCAGCAACCTCAACCCTTCCCAGCTGGCGGATAGAAAAGGTAATCCGTCAGGTTCTTGCACAAACGCAAATCAAAGAGGTAATCCCAAGCGAAATTCTTGAAAAAGAGAAGCTGATCAGTCTTGCCTCGGCCATTCAAAAGATTCACCAGCCACTCAGGGACAGCGACTACCAACAGGCAATAGCGAGTCTGAAGTTTCACGAAGCCCTGCTCCTCCAGCTAGGGCTGATTCAGAAGCGCAATTCTTATGCCAGCGACGCAGCTGCTGTTTTGGACGACCTAAGCAGAGCTTTGGAGTTTGAAAAGCATTTAGATTTCTCCTTCACCCCATCTCAGCTACAGGTGAATAGTGAAATTGAATCTGATCTTGCAAGCGGCATCCCCATGCACCGACTGCTCCAAGGAGAGGTTGGTTCAGGAAAAACCGTGGTCGCATTGCGAGCCGTGATGTTGGCCTTTGCCAAAAAACAGCAATCGGTTCTACTGGCGCCGACTGAAGTATTGGCTGAACAGCACTATCAATCGATTACCAAAACTATCGGCCCTGAGCTTTCGAGAGAACTCGGCATCAGACTAGTTACAGGCAGCCTCTCAACGGCTGAGCGAAAGAAAAGTTTGCTTG
>CAYXWU010000060.1:0-5957 GCA_964468885.1 uncultured Aquiluna sp.
AAGGGCGCATTTATGAACCTTTACCAAAGTATTGGCGCCTTTGCTAACAAGGGTACAGTCAAGGCTTACGTAGTGGTCGGCCTGCGCTCAAAGCGTAAGCGAGGGGCATATTACGCACCCTGGCAGCTTTTCGGTGGAACAAAAAAAGGATTCCAGGCGAAAGAGTTTATAGATAAAGCGGTAGACGGCAGCGGAGTACCTGAAAAGGCAGCGCAAAAAATTACTAACTTTGTACAAAAGCGAATAAAAGACCACTTGCGTTGAACTACTTGCAATACATCCACGAAGCCGTAAGCGCGTCAACGAGTACGCCAGTTTACGCCTACGCAGCCCCGCAGGGCGTGGCCGAGGATTTTATAGTATTGCAGGTAAACGGTTTAGAGGTTAGCGAAACCAAAGACCAGTACAAAGCCGAGCGCGTAGCCGCTACGCTATTTATGCACTATGCCGACGCGGACCAAGCCCAGGCGCAGCTTTCTCAAATTCGCCACAACTTACAGCACTACCCGCGCGTAATTCCTATGTACGTGGATTACGTCAACAGCGACAGCGGAAGCATTGAAGGCGAAGACTGCGCGGCAGAAACCCTAGGCGTAGCAGCCGAAACTACTTTTACCCTTGCCTACATGGAAGGGCTACAAATGTTCTACAATGAAGACGACGAAGCGGTAATACTTGCCGCGGATTTTACTTTCTTAATCAATTATTGACATGAGCAATATCAGCGGCGGACAAATCCGCCTATTTTTAAGCACAGACGGCGGACTGGTCTACAAAGCCTTTGCGTCCGAAACCGAATGCAGCTTTGAGCTAAATGCCGAAACGCGTGAAACCACGTCTAAAGACGTCGCAGTGTTTCGCACTTACGTAACTAGCGCCAAGACCTGGAGTATCAGCGGTACGACTAACTGGGGCGACGACGACGCTACTAAATGGAACGTAGACGAACTTTACTCACGCGTAGGCGACTTGGTTAAAGTTATGATTACTCAAGTAGTAGCTGGTACCGATACTCCAGTAGCTGGGGAAACCAAACTACAAGGCGACGCGATTCTTACGCAGCTTTCTGCGTCTGCACCGGACAAAGACAACGGAACCGTTAGCTTTACGCTTAACGGAACTGGAGCTTTTGTAGTAACAACTTAATAATTAAAAGCGATGGAAGGGAAAAAGTTTACGCTGGGGGCAGCGCTTTTATTTGAAGAGGTAACCGGGAAAACCGTTACCGACATGGGAACACTTGGCCTAGCAGATATGCTAGCCATGGTTTACGCGCAGGAGTTTTGGTCCGACAAAGACCGTATTAGCTTCGACGAGTTTAAACACATGGCAGGGGCCTGGGATATTTCCGAACTTACCCAGCGGCTTAACGGCCCTTTTTCCCAGCCGGCGGCCCAGTAGACGTACTGGGTCAGCTGGTGGGACGTTTGGGCCTTGCGCCCAGCGAAGCGAAGACGTTAACCAAAGACCAGCTCGAAGCCGTGGTAAAACATGGCGTAGAGCGAGAAAAAGACGAGTGGCGCCGGTCCCGTTGGCTAGCCGCAGTAATCGTAAACATAAGCGGGAAAAGCACAAAGAAAGTAGTTACGGAAACGGACCTACTTAAATTTGAAGACGAGAAAAAAGAAAGCAGCCTACGGGCATTATTAAGGAGCTATGGCGAACGACGTAACCAGTAAGGTAATACTAGGGCTAGACCCTAGCGAGTTTCGCCGTGGTATTCAGCAGGTAGACGCCAAGCTAAAAGAAACCAGCAAGCTTTTTAATAACCTGGGCGGCGCCATAGGTGCAGCCTTTGCGGGTGGTGCAGTCGTAGCTTTTGCTCAAGACGCGATGCGCCTAGGCGACGAGCTGCAAAAGGTAAGTCAGGGCTTTGCACGTTTTGGCGGTGAAGCGAACCTACAACAGCTACGTAAGGCTACAAACGGTTTACTTACGGACCTGGAGTTAATGAAGCAGGCCACAAAGGCGGGCACCTTTGGTATTGGTATTGGCGAAATGGGTAACCTACTCCAGTTTGCCAAACGCCGCGCCCAGGAAACGGGGCAAGAGGTTGACTACCTTGTAGAATCCATTGTAACGGGTATTGGCCGCAAGTCGCCGCTAATCCTTGATAACCTAGGTATTTCGGCGACGCAACTACGCAGCAAGCTCAACGGCGTAAGCGTTGAAGCCGCGAGCGTGGGCGAGGTAAGCCGCGCGGTGGGTGAAATTGCAACGGAACAGCTGCAACTTATGGGCGAGGGCGCTACAACCGCTAGCGACCGAATCCAGCAATTAAACGTAAGGTTCCAAAACTTTAAGGCCGCGGTAGGTACCGAATTGCAGGCCACAGCGCTGCAAACTTTCGATATTTTCGATAAGTTTTTTCACTACATGAAGGGCGGCCTTTTCGGCATGCGCGACATTGTGCTAGAAATGAACGGTATAATTACCGAGCAGAGTGTACTGCGTATGCGGGAAATGGCGAACGCAGTTAGCGCCGTTTCACCTGGAGCCACCGAACCAAACCGCCCGGCAGGTCCACCAGCTTTAAACTTTGGCAACTTTAGCGAGAATACGTTAGCCAATATGCGCGCGCAGCTGGCTTTGTTTAATGACGAGCTAGAAAACGTGCAGGTAGGCAGCGCACGATTTAAAGAGCTTCGCGCGCAAATTGACGCGCTCCAGTCGAGCATTAAAAAGCTGACCGAACCAGCTAAAAAGGTATTTGTAGTACCAACCGAGGAAGCTATTAAGCTAAATGACAAGGGGCTAAAGCCGGTAGCTAATAGCATCGTTTACATGGACCAGGTACTACGTACCGCAGGCATACCCGCTTTTGACGAGTTCGGGCGCATGATTAAAGGCGCAAAGGACCAGCTCGAATCCATGCAGCAGCAAATGCAGGCCGCGGCTATGTTTGGGGCGGAGTTTGGCAGCATTTTGTCGGGAGCCTTTACGGCAGCCATGACCCGAGGTACAGACTTTTTTGACGAAATAGGCAACGCCATACGCAACTACGTGCAGCAAATGGCAGCGGCCCTAGCGACTACCGCGGCCCTTTCGGTGCTATTCAGCGCCATTACCGGCACGCCGCTAAACGTAGCCTTTGCGGGTATTTCGCAGGGCATGGGCCTAGGCAATTTCTTCGGCGAGGGCGGTATGTTTAATTTGAAGGCAACGGTAAGCGGTAGCGACTTGCAGCTAGGCACCAACCGCGCCAGCCGAAACTTTACACGTTCGGGCGGTGGTTAAGACGTTATTACAAACGGCTACAACGGCGCGGTACAACTTTGCGCTTTATGCGGTAGACCAGCCTTTTAGCCCCGCACCTGGGCTAGTGTTTACCGTTGGCGACTGGGAAATAAATTACCAGGCGCAGGACACCATACTGCCCGGACTTGTGCCTAGCCAGCTAACCCTTAACGTCTTTGGCGGTTTAAATATTGGCGACTACCGCACGATCTTAAGCGATGCCGAGGGCCGCTACATTATAGAAATGCGCGAGGGCTTGGGACTTGTGTACCGTGGTTTACTCGTGCCGGACCTTTGCCAAATAGAGTTAATAAACGGCCAGCGCTTCGTTAAAATGGTATTTACCGACGGGTTCCAAACCTTGGAGCGCAAAGCGGATTTTTTCACGGCTAACGTGGTAAAAAACCATACCAGCATTATAGGCGAAATACTGACCGCATGTAAGCTAAACGAGGTTTTTACCGACGGCTTTTTTGTGGGACAGCATTACCAGCCAACGAACAGCATAAGCGGGTTTACAAACCAGGGCGGACTTTTCGCTACCGGCACCACACGCAACGGGTTAATTTTTGACGAGGTAGAGGCGCGCAGCTGCCGCCAAGTGCTAGCGGATATTTGCACAACTTTCAACCTGCACCTATTCCAAGACAAAGGCAGCCTAGTGTTTCGCAGCTGTCACATTAAAACGCCTGCCTGGTACAATTTGTACAACTACCTAGGCAATCTTATAACCCGAATTACCCCGCCAACCTACACGCAAAACGAGGTAGTGTACAGCGACGGCGTGGAAATGTACCGCCCGGCTATTGCCGAAGCACGCCTAACCCACCCTTACAGCGGCAGCCCGTTTATTTGGTATTTCCCAGGTAACTACCTGGCTTACGATAATAAGCAAATAGGCAACCCCGTAAGCGACGGAACCACCGAAATAGACTACAACGGGAACTTGCGCATTACGTACAGCCTACCGGCTTTTTTTAACCCCGCCATGGTAACCGTTGACTGGGTACTAACGTTTCAATACGACGGCTTTTGGTGGAACGGGACGACATGGACCACCACGCCAAGTACGGTGAAGTTTAATAAAAAGTTTACGGCAGAAAACCCAAACCCGGACCCTGGACTATTTACCGAGGATTTGACGGTAAACAACTACAAACTAGATGACTTGCCGGCTTTGGGTAGCGAACCGTTTTACTTTACCGTTGACGCTGTGCAAATTTCCGGCACGGAAATAGGTACCCTTACGCCAACGGCTACGGCTATATTTGAGTACAAGGCGGGAGCGCCGCAGTACATTACCTACATTGCCGACAATAGCAAGCGGGTAAACGGTGTTACTGTGGACCTAAACACAAGCCTGGGCGACATACGCCAGCAACCCGTTAGCGGTTTGTTCACGGTTTTGCCTGGGTCAATTAGGTACTTTGCTTCATTGCCGCCAACCGGTAACGGATTAAGTAACGCCGTTTGGGACGCGAGCCGTAACGAAATAGGACAGCTAGTGGCGGACCAAATAGCACGCAAAGCGTACCAGCCACAACAGTATTACGAAATTGAGCTAGACGGCAATATATCGTACAACCACACCTTTACCTGGGAAGCGGTGGACTACAAACCGCTGAACCTTGTAATGAGCGAGCGCAGCACGCGAGTAACCTACCGCGCTTTCATTGATGGCGACCTAGAACCCGACGGCAAATGATAAGCTACGAACTGCCTAAAAACCTGCAATACTACACGTATGTAATAGCCGACGGCGGAACCGTCGAAACCAACACCTGCACCCTATGAACACGGCACAATTTATAACTATCTTTACTGGTGGAAACTACGCCGCCCCGATTTGGGACAGCTACGAAGCCTACGTACTGGCAGACAGCGGAACAGCGGAAGCGCGCGAGTGTACAATTAACGCCATTGCGAACCTATTATGAGTACGCCCTTTTACGATTTAGCCAGCCTGGTGGTAGTCCCTTCGGGCTACAAAGCTAGCAAGGTCTACGCCCAAAAGCCGTTAACGACCGACGGCCAGCTAACATTTAGCCGCGCCAGCACGGCCACCCGCGTAAACAGCGCCGGACTCATTGAAACCGTGAGCAGTAACGTACCGCGTTTGGATTACCTTGGGTCAACTTGCCCGAAGCTCCTTTTGGAACCCCAGCGCCAAAATTTAACTTTGTATAGTTCAGCCTTTGACGAAGCTAGTTACTGGTATGCAAATAATGCGACAATAACCGCGAATAACGCAATTTCGCCGGACGGCACAAGCAACGCGGACATGTACACGGCTACCGGTTCAAGTAATTTTTTAAACGCATCAGCTGTTTCTACTGGTTCTAATACCATTACTTATTCAGTTTTTGCAAAAGCTGGGACGCAAAGCGTTTTTCGCATTCGCGAAGCTTTTTACTTTGGAACGTCTACAACATTTAACCTTTCGACTGGAACAGTAACAAGCGGAACGGGAACTATTACAAGCTATGGTAACGGGTGGTACCGTTGCACGCACAGCCAAGCCTATGGCGCTGGCCAAGTAAACTTAAGCTGGATTTTCGACACTACGGGTACAAGCGGAAATTTTTACTTATACGGCGCGCAGTCGGAAGTCGGCGCTTATAGTACGAGCCTAATTCCGACCACCACTGCAGCGGTAACGCGTTTGGCGGATGCGTGCAGCAAAACGGGTATCAGCTCTTTGATTGGGCAGACGGAGGGGA
>CAYXWU010000061.1:0-5945 GCA_964468885.1 uncultured Aquiluna sp.
GCTTATCCCACCAGGGGCGTTAGCTCAGCCGGTTAGAGCAGCGGACTCATAATCCGTCGGTCGCGGGTTCAAGTCCCGCACGCCCCACTGTTAGGGAGGTTAGATTCATGATCACAATTTCAGGTGACGCAATTGGTTATAAGTTGCGGCCAATTGAGATTGTTGGAGCGTTTGGATTGCCACCGAAAGCCAATCTCTCAAACCTTGTATCCGTCTCGCTGGAGAGCAATCCTTGGACGACCAAGGTACTTCGGGGTATTCGAGCACCTGGAACCGGATTTCCTTACCTAATAATGCTTGGAACGATGCGCCACCGTCGTGGCAAGGACTTCTGCGTCATTTACAAGAGAAATCCAGTCCTAGTTCTGGAATTCAAGAACGAAAAGTGGGCTAGGTGGGTTGTGCCCGCCTCAGATGAAAACATGGCCTCCCTTGCTGATTATCTATCTTCGGTGTCTAGCTAACTAGGCTCCAAGCCTCAAACTAAGGGCCAGCAAGGGCCTTGAGGGAACATCGGGTTATGCTGTACCCCAAAGAGTCCAGCGCCGGCATCTTTGCCAAGCTGGCTACCAGGGAAAGAGCAAAGATGACCAATTCTCCGTGGCTAGTTCACTATCCAAGCGATGTTCCAAAGCAATTACCGGCTATTTCATTCTCAAATCTTCCTGAGCTTCTGCGCTCGGCCGTCGAGACTTACGACAAGAAAGTCGCATTCACGCAGGTGATGCCAAATGGAATGAATGGCTCCTTGACCTATCGCCAGGTGGATGAGCTTTCAGATCAATTTGCCAGCTACTTACGAGAAGAGCTCAAGCTCTCGGCGGGTGATCGAGTGGCAGTTCAGATGCCTAACTGCCTGAGCTACCCGGTTGTCGCATTCGGAGTATTCAAAGCTGGTTGCGTTCTAGTGAACACGAATCCTCTATACACCGCGACCGAAATGATTCATCAGTTCAGTGACTCTGGAGCCACGACACTGGTTGTTATCGACATGTTTGCCGACCGCCTGCCGGAGGTCCTTGGTAAAACCAACATCAAGAATGTAGTTGTTGTAAAAATTTCGGAATACTTCCCAAGCATTGTTGGGGGAGTAATTCGACTTGTTCAGAAATTCTGGAGCAGAACTCTTCCAAAGATTGAAGTTGAGCACATCAGATTTGCCAAAGCCTTGGAACTAGGAAAGGCAAAGCACTCTAAGGAGCGAGCTGCAGGATATCTCAAGGGTGTAACCAACGAGAGCGTCGCTGCTCTGCAGTACACCGGCGGAACCACCGGTGTTTCAAAGGGCGCCATGTTGAGCCACGGCAATCTAGTAGCAAACACTTTGCAGATGATTGCTCACTGTGGAGATGGCATGCGAGCTGGTAAGGAAATTGTGCTAACGGCCCTTCCGCTTTATCACATTTTTGCCTTCACGGTGAATTTGCTCGGCTTCTTCCACAATGGAGCCAGAAACATTCTTATTCCATCGCCTCGTCCACCCAGCAACTTGCAACGTGCATTTGACAACTACAAAGTGACTTGGCTCAGTGGTGTGAACACTTTGTTCAACGCCCTTCTAAATGAGCGCTGGTTCCAAGATTCTCCACCAAAGCATTTGCGGGCTTCCGCTGCTGGAGGAATGGCGTTGCAGGCATCAGTAGCGGAGCGTTGGAGGAAGCTGACTGGTACTCCGATTGTCGAAGGATATGGTCTGACCGAATCCTCACCAGTACTTACCTTCAACTTGCTGACTGGGTTGGCTAAAGATGGAAGTATCGGAATTCCAATTCCTTCTACTGAAGTGAAGTGTGTTGATGAAAACGGTAAAGAGGTTGCGATCGGCGAAGCTGGAGAGATCATTGCCCGCGGACCGCAAATCATGCTCGGCTACTGGCAGCGACCAGAGGAAACGGCCAAGACACTGAAGGATGGCTGGTTATACACCGGTGACATTGCTCAAATGGATTCAGATGGCTTCTTCACGATTGTGGACCGAAAGAAGGACATGATCTTGGTGAGCGGGTTCAATGTTTATCCAAATGAAATTGAGGAACAGATTGCGGCTGTACCAGGGGTACTAGAAGTTGGAGTAATCGGAGTGCCCGATGAGAAGACCGGCGAGCGAGTTCAGGCTTACGTGAAGGCAGTGGTTCCACCTCCTTCACGTGATGAGATTATTGCGCACTGCCGAAACGCACTTGCAGCGTACAAAATCCCACAAGACGTCATATTTATTGATGAACTTCCAAAGAGTCCAATTGGCAAGATCCTTCGTCGTGAACTGAGAGATCAAGCTATGAAGTCAAACAGCTCAAGCGCTAGCAAAGGAGCATAACCATGAACACTCTTAGAATTTTGACCGAGGAAGCTGTCAGTCAAGCAACGGTTGTTAACGAGTTTGAGCAAACTTTGCTCCGAATTTTCATTTTGATCATCATGTTCGGACTCGGAGCTGGCCTTACTCCGAAAGACTTTGGGCTGGCACTTCGCCGACCTTGGGGACTAATAATTGGATGGTTGACGCAGTTCGGCATCATGCCACTGACTGCTTACGTCCTGATTGTTACTGTGCTGTTTCCCTTCTCAACAACTGGAGATGTGATTCTTATCGCTCTTGGTGCATTGATTATGGGTAGCGTGCCTGCTGGAACTACTTCCAACTTGTTCACTTACTTCTCTAAGGGCAACCTTGCTCTCAGCGTGATGATGACTGTCAACTCGACTCTGTGGGCCTTTATCATGACTCCAGCTATGTTGTTTGTTTACTCAAGACTGCTAGGCCTTGATGAGTCGCTAAGAATTGAATTCATCGAGCTAGCTACGGTCATTGTCGGATTGATTATTCCGGTAGCACTTGGAATGCTTGTGCGACGATTCAGCGCAAACATTGGTGCCGTTTTGGAACTAATGGGTGGACTATTTGGTCTTTTGTTCATTCCATTCCTGATTGCTATCTGGGTCCCGAGAAACTGGCAACTACTTCTCACCACCGAGTGGCCGACCTACATGGTTGCTATTGGCCTTGGCTTGACCGGCATAACTGTCGCCTACTACATCTCAAAGCTTTTGCGCCTTCATCCCGCGAATGCAAGAACCATTGCACTTGAAACTGGGATCAACAATGGGCCTTTAGCCATTGCGGTTATCGTGGCTGTTTACATTGATAATCCCGACGTGGACTCAATCCTGTTGGTACCAGCACTTTATTCGCTGTTTATTGTGCTGATCTCAACTGCGGTTACTTTGGTATTTAGAAGGGCAAACCTCGCAGCAGAGCAAAAGATACCTAATCTGCTTTAGTTAGCTGGTTAGCTCGCCTAGTCTTAAGAAATGCAACTGCTTGGGCTGTCGGACGCTGAAGTATTAGATAAACGACGGCAATTCGGGTCTAACCGACTTCCAGAGGACAAAAGCAAGCGCCTGCCTAGACAACTGCTTAGCGTTATTCGCGAGCCAATGATGGCACTGTTGGTTGCAGCAGCACTAATCAGTGCCTTACTGGGAGATGCGATTGAAGCAAGTGCTCTCATGGTGAGCGTCTTGTTTGTCATCTCAATTTCCCTCTTCCAGGTCCGGAGAACGGACAAGGCTCTCTCGGCTCTAAAAGTGCTCTCAGCGCCAAGAGCGACAATTTATCGAAATGGTCAAATCGTCCAGCTGCCAAGCGACGAGGTGGTAGTCGATGATCTCCTTCTACTAAAGGAAGGAGACAGAGTCCCAGCTGATTGTGTTCTTGTGGAAGAGAGCTATCTGCAGCTTGATGAATCCATACTTACTGGGGAGTCGGTAGCGGTTGAGAAATCTAGTGGGGAACTTGCTCTGGCAGGAACACTGGTCGTCCGAGGGCACTCTACTGCAAAGGTTAAGTCAGTTGGTATTTCCAGCCAAATTGGTCAAATCGGAACACTTCTCACCAGCGTGGAGAAACGAACTCTATTGCAAGAGGAAGTGGACAAGATAGTTCGCGTAGTGGCCACAATTGCCATAATCACGTCAGCCACAGTCACTTTGGTCTATGCGCTAACTCGGGGGGAGTGGCTAGTTGGAATGTTGGCCGGAGTTGCTGCGGCCATGGCCCTTTTGCCAGAGGAGCTACCAATTGTCCTAACCATCTTTCTTGGATTAGGTGCATGGAGGATGGCAAAGTCAAAAGTCATTGTCAGACGCAATCCTGCTATCGAGATGCTAGGCCAGGTGACGGTTTTGTGTGTAGATAAAACAGGCACCATAACTATGAACGAAATGACATTGATAACTGAGGATCCTGAAGTCATTTTTTATGGATCCCTCGCTTCAATTCCTGGCTCATTCGACCCAGTAGATAAAGCTTTTTTGACAAAAGGCCAAGCAGGTGAGTCCATGACTCTCGTGAGGGAATTTCCACTTTCGAGCGAAAATCTGGCTTTTTGCCAGATTTGGCGCCAATCTTCCGGTGAGCTGATTGCCGCTATGAAGGGAGCCCCGGAAAAAGTTATCGACATCTGCCGCCTAAGCGTCGAACAAAGCTCGCACTTACTGGCAGAACTAGACACAAGTGCGAAGGCAGGTCTTCGTATCTTGGGCGTCGCCAGGGCAAATGTCTCGGAATCTGCTCTAACGGAGAGCAGTTTCGAGGAATGGAATTTTGAATTTGTTGGTCTTGCCGCAATGAAAGATCCAGTCCGCAGTGGCGTTGCATCAGCGATTACTGAATTAGAGACCGCTGGCATACGCACGATTTTGATTACTGGGGATTACCCGCAAACCGCTGAGGCCATCGGCAAAGAAATCGGCTTACTACCTGGCGGGGGAACAATAAATGGAGATGACCTTGAGAAGCTTTCCCCGGAGCAGCTATCAGCGTTGGTTAAAACTCAAAACATCTTCAGTCGAGTAAAACCACAACAAAAGTTACTGATTGTTCAGGCCCTTCAGGCGCAAGGGGAGATTGTGGCGATGACTGGGGACGGAGTAAATGATGCGCCTGCTCTCAAGCGGGCCAATGTCGGTCTGGCAATGGGGAAGCGTGGGTCCGAAGTGGCGCGAGAGGCTGCCGACTTGGTGATTGCTGATGACAGTTTCCTTTCCATCACGGAAGGCGTGAGGGCTGGCAGACGAATATTTGCCAACCTTCGAAAGGCAGCCAGCTATGTCATAGCTATTCACATACCAATATTTGGTATGGCGCTGGTGCCAATTGCCTCACCAGTCTGGCCACTAGTTTTGTTGCCAATTCAGATTGCCATTCTGGAAATCATCATTGATCCGTCGGCATCTTTGGCATACGAATCTGAGCCTGCCTCGAAGAATCAAATGCGTGCCAAGCCACGACCCAAAACAGAACGAATGATTACAGCCAAGATATTTCGTTTGGCACTCGTCCAAGGGACCATTCTTTTCTTTGGTGCCCTAAGCAGTTTTTTAGTTGCCTTGGGCTTCGGCTTTTCTGACGAGAGGGTTAGATCTGTAACCTTTGGAACTATTCTTCTGGGTAATTTGCTTCTCATGCTTACCAACCGCTCCAGCACCGCCGGTCTTATTGAGCTGGTGAGCCGGCGTCCAAATAAGGTTGCTTTGATTATTTTTTCCGCAGGAATAGCCGTAATGATTCTGATTTTCTCTGTTGAGATTATTCGTAGCGCTTTTAACTTAGCCGCGTTGCAGCCAATAGAAATAGGAATGATAATTCTTTGCGCATTACCTGCGCCAATTTGGTTTGAGCTTTATAAATGGCGAGCAAGAACTAAAACGCAGAAGCTCGCTTCAATCAGTTAGTTCGGCTTCTTTGCGAGGTAGCAGGCTGGACAAAGAGACTCATAGGTCACCTTGTCACCATCGATTGCAACTTGCTCACCTGAGAAAACGAAGCGTCCATTCACCATTCGTCCGTTGAACATCGCTTTTTTACCGCAGCGACAAATTGTTTTTAGCTCTTCCAAGCTGTGCGCAATTTCAAGAAGCCTTCTCGAGCCAGGAAAAGCTTT
>CAYXWU010000062.1:0-3849 GCA_964468885.1 uncultured Aquiluna sp.
GTCATCATTCGTCTAGGTTTTGATATATCGATTACCTCGGCGACGTCCGGAGCAGATTCAGAATGCTTCTTGCTCAACGGATCCGGTATCGAAATAGGTGTCCACTCCTTTGTATTTACGGCCTTTTTTATAGCATTTGAGGCCGAGGAGCGCACCTGCTGTCGCGCCGAATAGATATTGTGAGCGACCTGCCCAGCTTGTCGAGCAGCTGCGCGAGCTACTAACAAACTGAGTACAGAAAATGCGCTCAGGGTAATCGACAAAATCCACGGGCTGGAATTTGCTCCAGCTAGTAGGCCGGTCGTCACTCCGGCTATGAGGAGAAGTAAAAACAAAACTGAAAAGAGTCGCTGGGTCATAACCAGACGATTGAGTCGAAATTGTGGTGAGCTCTGCTGCAACTTTCGCTCAGCTTTAATTTGCTCATTTACATTCTTCGCGGCGGCAACAATTTCGCCTCGCTTGGCCCAACCTGGCACAAAGACCATGAGCCAAACCACGGCAGCGATCACTAGGAGGACCCCACCCATTCCCACCGGAGAATTCATGCCTCAAAACTATTGTCAAATAAGGGCAAAACTGGCTATTTGAGTTGCGTGTTTGCTAGGCGATTTAGCATCGTGTCGGAACGTTCTTCACGGGTGATTGCGAAGACAAAATGATCTCGCCACGCTCCATCGATATGTATAAACCTCTCCTTGAGACCTTCTTTTCGAAGTCCAAGTTTCTCCACCACGCGAATGCTCGGAGCGTTCTCGGGTCGAATATCTATCTCGACTCGGTGCAGGGCAAGGGCATCAAAGAGGTAGTCAATAGCCAGCGCAACCGCGTAGGGAGTGATGTTTCTGCCCGCATAATCCTTGGCAATCCAGTAGCCAATGGTGGCGGACGAGACCGAGCCATGCAGGATGTTTGCCACATTCAGCTGACCCACCACTCTCCTCTCATAGAGGATCACGAACGCTAGGCCTGTTTGTTTTCTCTGGTGATAAAGCAGGTTTGAGACCATCGATCTGGCATTGACGGGATATCGAATCCCGGGAGTCGAAGCTTCCCAGGGCTTCAGCCACTGCCGATCAGCCTCAAGTAATTGTTGAAGGATTCGCCAGTCTCGCCGAGCGAGCGGACGCAGTTTTACTTTGCCAAAACTTAGAGCCGCGAATGCCTGCACGCTGGCAAGATTACGCTATGGAAATCTCCAAGGAAGCATTGCGGAAGAAACTGCAATCGCTTCGTCCGCACTCCTCGGTTGGACTCACCCAGCAGCTCAGTCAGCTAATTGAAAAATTGCAACCAACCACCATCGCTAGCTATCAACCTCTGCCAGCTGAACCTGATGTGACCGAGTTCAATGAGTTGGCAGCCAATAACTTCCATGTGGTCTTCCCAAAGGTTGTGGCAGACAGCTTGGAATTTGCCAGGGGTCCAGTGCAGCCGGGCCAGTTCGGAATCCCAGAACCATTGGGTCAAAGAGTCGACTCAATTGATTTGGTCTTGGTGCCTGCCCTGGCCATTGATGGGCAAGGTAATCGACTTGGCAAGGGCAAGGGTTTTTATGACCGCTTCTTAGCAAATTATCAAGGTGCTTGTTACGCCGTAGTTTTTGATGAAGAGGTTCTTCAAAGCATCCCCACTGAAAGCCACGACCGAAGAGTCGACGGGGTCATCACCCCGAAAAGAACAATTGTTTTTGATTAGACTTTGAAGCTCAATGCCTACCTACTCTTACGTCTGCAAAAACTGCGACCACTCTTTTGAGGCTCAGCAGTCCTTCCAAGACCAACCCCTAACTACCTGTCCTAAGTGTGAGGGTGAACTCAGAAAACTGTTTGGCAAACTGGGAGTCACATTCAAGGGCAGCGGTTTTTATCGAACCGACTCAGCTCCAAAATCAGATAGCTCAGGAGATTAGCCCCAGTGTGGGGGTTTGTCGTCTCTGAGGCGATCATCGTTTGAGTTATCGCCATCACCCCAGCTTTCTGGTTTATCTTCACTGGCTAGCTCATCAAACAACTTCTCTGGTTTGCCCTGCAGGTTGATTCCGAGCTTCACAGCAATTCGGTTCGCAACCTCCTGCGGGCGGGCGAAGATTTCAAAGGCGTGAACCCTGAGGTATTGCCAGCCCATTGCCCGAAGTAGACCCGGCCTTAGTCGAAGTCGCTCATCGAGATTTTCACCAACCAGTGACCAGTCGGCATCGACCACCACGGCTTGTGATCCATAGCTTGCAGCTAGGCCGATTCGTGAGGCGAAGTTGAGCACTACCTTGATGCCGAGTTTTTCCAATCGCTTAGCCAAATCTTGTAGCAGCGGGTCTGGCTTGCCATCTGGAGTTTCCTGCAAGAAGCTCGGGGCGACCAGGTCCTTAAGCCACCTTTGATTCTCCGGCAGGGACATGCCAGCAAAGTCCTCGAAGTTGTAGCAGGAGACGGCGGTCATCCGCTTGCGAGCAGAGACAATCTGGTTGACCATCCAGCGGGCGGCGCTGGGTGAGTTGAAATCCCCCAGGCTGCCAGAGATTCTTCCCTCGCTATTTCTTCCAAATCCCACGCTAAATATGACTCGATCGGCTAATCGGTGAGTGAGCTCGCTCATGCTGACGCACTCAAACCGCTCCCGGCCATGGGCGTCAAAAAACTCTGCCAGCTCCGGTTGCTTGGCAACCTCTTGAGCTACCCGCTCCTCAATCCGATCAGCGTGAAGCTTCGATGCACTAACCACAATCAGAGATTCATCTGGAGTCCAGCGGGCATGTGATAAAACCAGCTGCACCACCTGCTCAACCTCAGCCGTTAGTGACTCCGCCGAGCCATCGGCAGAGGTAGCCGTTGAGTTTTCCTTAATCTCAAAATGTTCAAAGTTGTGCTCGCCAAAGAGCATGGCTGGGGTTGGCTCCAGCACCAGCTGATTGTTATAGAAAGCCTGGTTCAAATACTTGCCCAAAACCTGACCGCTGGTCCGCCAGTTGCGATTGATCGAGAGAGTCTCGAACTCACTTGCCACCAGGTCATAGGCACTGTCTCGGAGAGCAGGTTCTTTTTCACTGGCAGTGCGGGAAACGGTCTCAAAATTTTCAGGCGCTGCAATGACAGGATCACCAAAGGCGATTACCTGCTCGGCCAGCGAGAGTGCCGGCAGTACTTCGGCAACCCCGGAGGATGCAGCATCCAGAATCAAAAGCGTGTCAAAACTCTCGGACTTGGCAAGCTGGCCAATCCGGTAGGGGGAGATGGCTAGCGCACTTGCGAGCACTCGCCAAAGTTCGGAACCTGCGTTGGCGGCGTCACGCAGGGTCAGCACCCGGGTACGCAGTTGGGCCCGCAGTTTGTCGGCACTCGCTGGGTGGCGGGCGATTGCCTGCTTCCAGCGCTCGGCAAGTGCGTGCTGAGTGCTGATAACACCTTGCTCAATTAGTTCATTTCCTGCTTGCTCAAAGTTGAGTTCCAACAGCGCCAGCTTCTCGGCAGAATACTCAAGTAATTCTGGGCTTCTGACGACAATTGCTTCCAGCGCTGACTGCCAGAAGGAGAGCTCAAATTCCCTTCTCACCTGATCCAAGCTTGGCGATGACTCGCTCACCTCGCGGATGAAATTGTTCAATCCCAGCGATTCGAGTTTCTCGCTGATGGGTCTGCGCTCCTCCAGCCTGTTCAGTAGTTCAGTATTGGAAGCGAGTAGTTCAAGTTTTTGCCCGAGCTCGGCCAGTGGCAATCTGGTCAACAGGGGCAGATCGGGGTTGGGGTCGAGGTGCTGCTGAAGCAGTTTGAGTACCTCGATTACCGATTCAAATTTGTTTTGAACATCAGCAAGCCCAAGTGGGACGGTTGGCGGAGCACCGGTTTGGTTGTA
>CAYXWU010000062.1:3949-5881 GCA_964468885.1 uncultured Aquiluna sp.
TTTGAACATCAGCAAGCCCAAGTGGGACGGTTGGCGGAGCACCGGTTTGGTTGTAACGCTCCCAAGCCTCTCGCTGCTCCTTCGCCGCTACAAGTGACTGGTGCAGATTCGGAACTGAAGAGCCAGGTCGAATAAATTCTTTTGCAAGCTTCTTATAGCGTCTACGCTGAGCTCCACTGAGATCGGATGAGACCCCTCTGGGGGCTGTAGCGGCGATGAGCTCGCTAAGGGGATGTTCAAAGATGCTTGGAAGGAAGCGATCGAGGGTGTAGCGAATTCCCAGTAGCAGCCTCAGTTGCTCTGACCACTGCTCAACGTTTTCACACTTAGTTAGATCCAGGTCAGTCAGGTATTTGGAGATCTGGTAACTGACGACCCGCCAGTTTTCACCAGCCAGTGAACGAGCTGCTGCCAGCGCCTTGTCAATCTCCGCTTGATTTGAAAAGCGAGCGCCAAACCAAGGATTGGTCCTGGGTTGAAAACTAAACAGGCCTGCCTCGTGGGCCTGGGCCAGCAGTGGATCAATAACGTTCTTGATCTTGGGCAGTAGTTCCTGCTTGATGCGAGCTGAATTGGTGGGCGGTTGGCTACTGGCTGCTAGCTCTGCCAGTTTGGTGATGCAATCCATCAAGCTGATACCTAGCACGTTGTCTGGTTCGTTTATTGCTGTGAAGTATTGGTTCGCCTCTTTTGCCACTTGCTGAGACCGGGCTCTGGCAGAAATCAAATCTCCTGCTACTGCTTTTTCATTTCTGGAAATAGCGGCAACGGTATCGCCCCAACTATCGCTTTCCCGAATGGCAAGGCCCGCTAGTCCCGCCTGGCTCAAGCGCTCCGATAGCTCATCCAGGGTTTGCCTTCTAGGCGCAACCACCAGTGCTCTCTTTCCATCGAGCGCTAGGTTGGCAAGAAGGTTCACGACCGTTTGCAAATAGCCACAGCCCGGAAGCGTCTGCACAGCAAACGATTTCCCGCTTGCCGCTTTTTCTAACACCGCCACCTGAGAGGCATCTGCGTTCTGAACTAAAGTCAGCGGCGTCACAGAAGGTTGAATTCCTAATGGTCTTTTCTGCAGTAGAAAGCCTGCGATGCCGGATGCTAGATCGATTGGCTGGAGCTGCAGTCGAACCAGATCCGGGACGAAGTTACCAAGAACTAATAGTTTTTCTAACTCACTGCCTGAGTCCCCCAGGTATTCAGCAAGCAGTGACATGACTCCCACTGGCAAAAGGTCAGACTGACCCGCGCAGATTGCCAGCAGATCGCTCTCTCGGAAATCTGCTCGATACTTTCTGACAATCTCTGCTACTGCCGGATTGATCTCGGGAAGGTTTGCCAGTCTCAGTTCAAAATCTGTGCCGTGACGAAGGATGTGGGTTCGCCAGAGCAGGATGGGTAGGCCCCTGCCTTGGTAGCGCAGCAAACCGGCTGCCACATAGGCCGCCGGAATTCCGAAATTATCCTCGATGCGGTCTGCCTTGCGCTTGATTTTCTTGGTGGCGGTTTGAGCTCTTGATAAGGCGATTTCCTCTCTCACCAAACTGGAGAGGTTTGCGCTCTTAGCGGTGCTGAGCTGAGCAAGACCCGATGGGTGAGCGCGGAAGAGATCAAGGTGCCCGAGAGTGGAAAGCTCAAATTGCAGAAGTGGATTAGTGCCGCCGATTTCGGCTAGCTGTAATTGCCAGCTTTCGTATTTGGATTCATCCACGCCCAAAGCCTAAAAGTGATGGGGCCAAAGGCTGGGTAGCCTTGCCCGAGCACAGGCAACTGGATGAACCCTCTGGCGTAAAGTATTAGCGCTAGGCCTCGTAGCTCAGTGGATAGAGCAGCGGTTTCCTAAACCGTGTGCGGAAGTTCGATTCTTCTCGGGGCCACTTAGGCAGCCTGGCGCTGCATCGCCAGAAACTCACTCCACTGCGGAAGTGGCTTCTC
>CAYXWU010000063.1:0-5802 GCA_964468885.1 uncultured Aquiluna sp.
AGTATGAGACTCCAGGCAACGGCAAGGGCCTTCCATTCATCATGGGAAGCATGACGGGAATCGTTCCCTGGCTAATCATCATCGTCTACACGATTCAGCCGGGCAGTGAGTCAGCGGCAGAGATTCCAGGCTTCGTTTACGGAATCATCGTTGCGCTGTTTATCTTCTTTAACACATTTGCCTTCAACCAGGCATTTCAGTACAAGAAGATTGGTCCATGGAGAAACTATCTATACGGCGAGGCAACCTATATCACCCTCAGCTTGGTAGCGAAGTCAATCCTGGCTTGGCAGGTATTTTCCGGAGCGATCATCCCCGCGATTGTTGGCAGCTAGCTCCTAGACCCGAAGGTTACCGCCACGCTTGCGTGAAACAGCATCAATAGTTGCTGCCAAGGCAAGCACTGAGCCAGTTACCAGGAAGCTGATACCTGCGGATAGACCGAGTAGTCCTAAGCCGTTGTCGATGATTGCAATCACCATTGCACCTAGTGCAGCGTGAGCCAAGCGACCACGACCTCCGAACAAGCTCACTCCACCCACAACTGCAGCTGCCACACCACTGAGCACGATGGTGCGGCCAGCTGCTGCCTCAACGACACCAATTCGGCTGACATGGAAAAGACCCGCAATCACAGCGAGAACTGAAGTAATCACAAATGCCGAAATACGGATTCTTGAAACCTTGATACCAGCTCTTCTTGCTGCTTCCGGATTGCCACCTACCGCGTAGAGGTGACGACCAAAAGTGGTTCTGTCCAAAATGAAGGTTCCAATAAAAATGATTGCTAGGACAATTGGAATCACAATCGGAACACCGTAAATCGGCTTGACCGATGCGCTTCGGTCGAGGTTCAACACGTAAACAACGCCGGCCCCAATAACAGCCATGAATCCAACCTTGATTAGAAGGAGTGAAAGTGGCTTGTTTACCAATCCCTTGCGGGTTCTGCGAGCGCGATCGTAGAGACCCATTCCAAGCATGATTCCCAGCACCACTAGCAGCAGCAGCCAGCCGCCAAGAATTGGCAGGTTCTCGTTCATGATTGATTTCACTTCGGGCACGTCAACTCTGAAGAGACCACCATCACCCAGCAGAATCAAAGCAACACCCTGTAGCGCCAGATAAAACGCCAAGGTGATAACGAAGGACGGTACTCCGACCTTTGCAACAAAGAAACCCAAAATAAGGCCAATGGTTGCGCCAAACAAAAGTGACATTCCAAGAGCCGGTATCCAATTCACGCCTGCAAATGTGGCGAGATAGAAGATATCCATCGCAACACCTGCAGCAACACCTGCGGACAAATCAATTTCGGCAAGCAAGATTACAAACACCAGCGCTACCGCAAGTGTCGTTAGCTGGGCGGCCTGAATAAAGAGGTTTGCAAAGTTAAGCTTGGTGAGAAAGAAAGGGCTGAGGGTTGAGAACAGTGCTGTTAGCACCAGTAGCGCTGCCACTGCAGGCAAGGCACCCATTTCACCATTCTTCAGTCTGGCAATGTAGGCAGTGAACTGCTCTCGCAAGTTGCCCTCGTGACCGGAGGAAATTTGGGTGGGGGCGAGATTTAGTCCGTTTTCAAAATTTGAATTTGCCATGATTACTCCGCAACCCCCTTGGTGCCCGTGATGTACCCCACCACATCGTTCTGGTTTGTCTTATCTGCGTCGATCTGAGTGACCATTCTTCCCAGATACAAAACAGCAATGTCATCACAAACTTTAAACACGTCTTGCAGGTTGTGGCTAATAATGATTACCGCGACCCCGGAGTCAGCAAGGCGCCTAACCAGGTTTAGAACCTGCTCAGTTTGAGCAACACCCAAAGCAGCAGTTGGCTCATCCAAAATAACTAGCTTGGAATTTCTAAGTACAGAGCGAGCAATCGCTACTGTCTGGCGCTGACCACCAGAAAGGGAGGAAACCTTTTGCCTAACAGACTTCACAGTTCTAACCGAAAGACTCTGCAGAGCCTTGGTTGCTTGCATTTCCATGGAAGGTTCATCGAGAGTTCCCTGCAGGGTCTCTTCCCGGCCCAGGAACATGTTTTGAACAATGTCTAAGTTTTCACAAAGTGCGAGATCTTGATAAACAACCTCGATGCCGAGGGCTGCCGCCTCGCGTGGGTTTTGAATGTCTACTGGCTGGCCGTCAAAGAGGACTGTTCCGCTGTCATAGGGCTGAACGCCAGCCAATCCCTTGATCAAGGTGGACTTTCCAGCACCGTTGTCGCCAACCAGTGCTGTGACCTTTCCAGCATAGGCAACAAGGTCAACACCCTTTAATACATCTACCGGGCCAAAGCTTTTGACCACATTCTTTAGTTCAATAACTGGTTGCGTCATTGCCCACCCGTTTTCTACTTATTTCTAAAAGACTATAGAAGAAGAAAAGGTGTGCGCCAGCGAAAGGACCGGCGCACACCAAATCATCTTTACTTGACGCCGTACTTCTCACAAGCGGCTGCAACATCGCCGACACAGAGGTCAGCAGCTGATGCATCGCCAGCGGCTACTACGTCCTTAACCTGCTCTGGGCCAACCACGATTGGGTCTAGAGCTAGGAATGGTGTTCCATCTTCCAGAGTCTTGTTGGTCTCTGGAGTTCCACCGCTCAGAATGGTGATTGCCATCTTGGCACCAGCCTCAGCCTGAATGGTGAATGGCTTCCAAACGGTTGCCCACTGCTTGCCTAGCAGAACGTTCTGTAGACCAGCAACAGATGCATCTTGACCAGAAACTGGAACCTTTAGTCCGTTCTTGTCCAAGATCGCAATGATGGAAGCTGCGTTGTTGTCGTTTGGAGCTAGAACTGCGTCAACCTTGCCGGAGACTGCAGTGAAGGCCTGCTCGAATAGAGTTCCAGCCTTAGTTCCATCCCAAGTTCCCTCCATGGTGAAAGCAGCCTTTGCACCAGCTGCATCCAAAACAGAAAGAGCTCCGTTTAGGAACATTGCAGCGTTACCGTCTGCTGGGTCACCGGAGGAGTAAATAATGCTTGCGGTGGTTACATCCTTACCAGCAGCAGCTAGACCATCAAGAATCATCTGACCCTGGAACGCTCCAACGCGCTCGTTGTCGAATGATAGGTAGTAGTCAGCGCCAGCGATTGGACGGTCGTAAGCAATAACAGGAATACCCTGCGCCTGAGCCTTCTCAGTTACAGAAACTGCTGCACCCTGGTAGTCAACAAGTAGCATCACACCACAGCCCTTTGACAGCTGCTGGTCGGCGATAGTTGCATACTTAGCGGTGTCTGATTGTGCATTCTGAATGTCAGCTTCGTAACCAGCTTCGGTTAGAGCCTTCTCGAGAGCAGGTCTGTCACCTGGCTCCCAGCGAGTTCCGCTGTCGGCATCTGGCAGAATCACACAGGCACGGGTTGATCCCGCGTTTTCCGACTCGCCTGCATCAGCAGCACAACCAGCAAGGGTTAGGGCTGAAATAGCAGCAAGAGCCGAAATGGAGAACAATGAAGACTTCTTCATGTACATCCCTTCCATTGATTGAGTATTTGGGGATCCCCCAAATCAGCCCATGACTGAGCCTGAGAGTATGTTTCCCTAGGCAACAAATTAGGTCAAATTAATTGGGCGGCCTTTCGATAACAAATAGGCAACGTTATCTATTTGTTGTTTATGCCAACAAGTAGGTTTTTACTACCAAATCAGTCGAAAGGGACCATGGATTCAGGTCTGCAGTCCCCAGCACCGAAGGGGCAGAACCGAGAGGATGTGCGCCAGCACAACCTTTCCACCGTGCTGCGCCTGGTCCGCCTCTCTGGCACGATTTCCCGATCCCAACTAACTGCGGCTACCGGACTAAACCGCTCCACCATTTCTGACCTAGTGGCTGAGCTCGAGGACAGAGGTTTGGCATTTGAGACAGAGGCTTTGGTTTCCTCTGGGGTTGGAAGACCGAGCTTGATGGTTTCTGCCTCCGACAACGTCGTTGCATTTGCTGTGCACCCGGAGGTTGATGCGACAACTGTTGGCGCTGTCACTTTGAGCGGAAGAGTGATTGCCAAAGAGCGAGTCCTAATGCCAAATTCCCCAAAGCCAAGAGACTCCGAGCTAACGGCAGCGAAACTAATTTCCAAAATATCTGCCGAACTAGATTCGAAGTATCGCGTTGCTGGTGTGGGCGTTGCGGTTCCAGGCCAGGTAAGAGTTTCCGATGGAGTTATTCGCTACGCACCACAGCTGGGATGGGTGGAAGCTGCGTTTGGTCCTGAACTGAGTCAGCTAACCAGACTTCCTGTCTATCTGGATAACGATGCATCAATTGGTTGTATGGCGGAACGCAACTTTGGCAGCGCTAAAGGGTTTTCAGATGTTGTGTTTTTGTTCGCAGGATCCGGTGGTATTGGTGGCGGAGCAATCGTCGATGGTAAGCAACTACGCGGAACATCCGGTTATGGTGGGGAGCTTGGTCACGTTCGAATTTCTTCCTCAAGTCAGAGGGACTATTCAGGATTCGAAGGAACCCTGGAAGCATTAGTGCGAAGAGATGATTTGCTTGAGCTTTTCAAATTGTTCGGTGCAACTGATGAAGAACTTGATCGAGAAATTCAGACAGTAAAGTCGGCCGCAGCTAGGGATGTAATCTATAAACAAATAGATCACTTGGCGGATGGTCTGAGTAACTTTGTCACCATCTTCAATCCGCAAGCTGTTGTGCTGGGTGGATTCCTCACATCCTTGTTCAACTTTGACTCCGGCAGGTTAATTGAGCGCATGAAGGCAAATGCCGTGGGGGCATCGGCCGAACGCGTAGTGGTCAGACCAGCTGGCCTCGGGTCAAACCTTCTGATGGTCGGGGCAGCCGAGCTCCCCTTTGAGATGTTGATGCGAAACCCAGCCGGATACCTATTAGAACGGGCCAACTAAGCCCCCAGCTTTGCCCAATAAGCGGTAGCGTTTAGGAAGAATTCGCAGTCAATCCCCAGGGTCGAATTGGAGCTGGCATGTCATTAGTAGGCGTTGTTGCTGAGCAGGCGGGGGAATCCCGCGTTGCAGCAACCCCGGAAACAGTCAAGAAGATAGTTGCTCTTGGCTACAAAGTAGTCGTTCAAAAGGGGGCGGGCGATCTAGCCTCATTTCCGGATAGCGCCTATGTGAAGGCTGGAGCCAAGATCGTGACAGGCGTGGCGGCCTGGAAGGCAGACGTTGTTCTCAAAGTCAATGCCCCAACCGATACCGAAATCAATCGCATGCGCAAGGGCGCTATTTTGGTTGGCCTGCTGAGCCCAGCTTTCAAGCCCAAGTTACTTAAGTCCCTTGCCAAAAAAGGCGTTACCGCACTTGCGATGGATTCAGTTCCAAGAATTTCAAGGGCGCAGTCAATGGATGTGCTTAGCTCCATGGCAAACATTGCTGGCTATCGAGCGGTAGTTGAGGCAGCAAATGAATTTGGTCGCTTTTTCACGGGCCAAGTAACAGCAGCAGGAAAAGTTCCACCAGCCAAGGTGTTGGTGGCGGGTGCTGGTGTGGCAGGTTTAGCCGCAATTGGTGCTGCATCAAGTTTGGGTGCGATTGTTAGGGCCACAGATCCAAGACCTGAAGTAGCTGATCAAGTGAAATCAATTGGTGGCGAATACCTGGCGGTTGAGATTGCAGAGAAGATGCAGTCAAGTGATGGATATGCGAAAGAAACCAGTGCTGCCTACAACAAGCGAGCTGCTGAGATATACACCGAGCAAGCAAAAGACGTTGACATCATCATTACGACCGCTTTGATTCCAGGAAAACCTGCTCCAAAACTAATTACCGCCAAAGACGTTTCACAAATGAAACCAGGCAGTG
>CAYXWU010000064.1:0-5768 GCA_964468885.1 uncultured Aquiluna sp.
GACCCTGTGGGAGAGTAGGACACCGCCGGACTTACTTTAGAAATGGCCACCCGAATAGGGTGGCCATTTCTCTTTAAGGACTGAAACATGATGGATAGACGACCACCGCGCAAGGCGGGAAGCGGGCGACCAGGTGCGCGCGACCAGAAATTCTCGCACGGAAAGCCGCAAGAGCGAAAGCCATTTGATCGCGATCGCAAGCCATTTCGTTCTGACAAACCCAAGCCAAGGCCTGATCAGGCCCAGCGAGAAAAATTTGATTTCCCAACCATCCCCGATGAGGTCAGCGCTGAGGATTTACATATCAGTGTCAGAGCGCAACTAAAGACCCTCAGTGCGGAGAACCAAGAAATGGTTGCGCGTCACCTGCAAATGGTTGCTCTCTTGATTGATCAAGATCCGAAACTTGCTCATCGTCACGCTCTAGCCGCTGCCAAGAAGGCAGGCCGAATCGCTGTGGTAAGGGAGACCCTTGGCGTTACCGCGTACACCATAGGTGAATACGCTCTGGCACTAAGGGAGTTACTAACGCATCGCAGAATCTCCGGTTCCAATGATCAGCTGCCACTAATTGTTGACTCTGAGCGCGGTTTAGGGAGGGCTGAAAAAGCACTTGCTCAAGCAGCTGAAATTGATCGCAGCAAATTGCCGGTGGGCGTTCGCATAAATCTTGCTATTGCTCTCAGTGGCGCCAGGTTGGACTTAGGCCAGATTGAACTTGCCAAGCAAGAACTTGAAATCCCAGAACTTAGCCCAAAGAACGTTTTTGAGCAGTCGCCACTGCTGTTCCGCTCTTATGCAGAAATTCTGCGAGAGCTTGGTCAAGATGGCAGCCCTTGGGAAAAACTTGCCGATCAAGCAGAGCAGGCCATGAGTGAGACCGAAGAAGAAACAGTCAGTTTGCAAGAAGAGAAATAATGCTGATTGATAATTTTGATTCGCTTCTGCTGGATCTCGATGGCGTTGTATACCGAGGAAGAAATTCCATTGCCGGTGCAGTCGAATCAATTCAAAAAGCCAAGGAGCTTGGGAAGAAAGTTGGCTACATCACCAACAATGCATCCAGAACGCCTGAGCAAATCGCTCAGCAGCTCAGTGATTTCGGAATTACCGTTTCACCCAGAGAAATCATTGGATCTGCTGAAGCTGCCGCAAAGCTTTTGGCCAGCAAACTCTCTGGTGGCAAGGTTCTGGTAGTTGGCGGCGAAGGGCTGCGAACTGAAGTCGCCAAACAGGGATTTGAAGTCGTTGATTCTGCCAGTGATCATCCCGTAGCCGTGTTGCAAGGGTTTAGCCCTCAAGTTGGCTGGTCACAACTGGCCGAAGCCGCGTTTGCTATTCAAGCCGGAGCTATTTGGATTGCAACCAATCAGGACTGGACGCTTCCTTTGGAAAATGGAATTGCGCCAGGCAACGGCACGTTAGTTGGCGCTGTTCACACCGCAGTTGGGATACTTCCAGAATTTGCAGGAAAGCCCTTCCGTCCGATTTTCGATGCTGCACTCAAGCAGCTAGAAATCTCTAATCCACTAGTAGTTGGCGACAGGCTTGACACTGACATCAAGGGAGCATTTGGCGCTGGTCTATCCTCGGCGTGCGTCCTAACTGGAATTGCTGGCAGGAAAGAGTTGCTGGGTGCAAGATCCGATGAACGCCCCACTTTCATAGTTCAAGACTTGAGAGGACTTTTTGAGGAGTATCCAAGTGCTCAAACAGGCAAAGAAAGTTGCAGATTTGGAGACAGCGAAGTTGCGATTGTTGGGGATAAGTTACTACTGGCGGGGGGAAACCCTGCTTCCATTGACACAATTAGAGCCGCAACTAACTTAGTCTGGAGTAGTGGCAGGCCAATTTATGGACTGCAAGTCGCGGCAGAGTTAGTGAGTTAGCGTGGAGAACTTTGAAGGAAGGTTGTCCGAGATTGACAATCTGGACACGTCAGAGCAAGTTGCTGCTCTAAGCGCACTCATTACCGAATTAGAAAATCTTCTAAACCAGTGAGATTAGACCTCGCATTGGTTGAGCGAGGGCTTGTTAGGTCAAGGAATCAAGCGGCCCGATTAATTGTCGATGGTCAAGTCACTATCAATGGACAGGTTGTAAGCAAAGCTTCAGTTGAGGTGAGCGATGCTGACCGCCTAGTTGTGAAACAGGAAAGCTATGTCGCTCGCAGCGCTCATAAGTTGCTGTTTGCACTTTCACATTTTGAAATCAAGGTGCCCACCTTCTGTCTTGATGTTGGGGCTTCGACCGGTGGATTTACACAGGTATTACTTGAAAGAGGAGCCGAGAAAGTTATTGCGTTGGATGTTGGCACCGACCAGCTTTCAGCGGAGTTAAAGCACGATCCTCGAATTATTGAGTTATCTGGCGTAAACATCCGCGACTTTGATCCAATGTCGCTGCCAATTCCGCCTCTGCAGATTCAACTCGTGGTGGTTGATCTCAGTTTCATTTCGCTCAAACTGGTGGCTAGGCAGATTCTCAATTGCGCACCAAATGCTGATTTTGTTTTCTTGATAAAACCTCAATTTGAATTGCAGCGAAGTGATCTGAATTCGCAAGGAGTTGTTACTGACCCAGAGCGTCGACGATACGGACTCAAGCAGGCTTTAGAGGGGCTTTCAGAGGCTGGCTTCAGGCTGCTTTCTCTTGCCCAGTCTCCAATGACTGGCGGTAAGGGGAATGTCGAATTCCTTGCCCACTGCCGAGCTGGGGAGCCCATAGACCTGAAGTCGCTGCTTGCCGAGCTGGATTAGCTGTGGAGGACAAGGCTTAGGCATCTGTTTTCTAGCTAATCTGGTAGCAGAAAAGTGAGGCAGATTGAAAAACGTACTGATAATTAGCAGTGCCGTTGATAAGAGCGCTGCCTCGACGGCCATGGCGGTTTGTGACTTTCTGTCCACAAAAAACGTGACCTGTTATGTCCCTTCCGATGACTTGACCAGAATTAAATCCCTGGTGAGTTCATCAGATGGAATGACTGTTTACAACGGCGAACAAGTTGACATGGCGATTGTGCTCGGTGGCGATGGTTCAATTCTTCGAGCAGCCGAAGTGCTGCGCCAAAAGCCTGCGCCGATTCTTGGAGTAAACCTAGGTCACGTTGGATTTATGGCTGAGGCTGAAAAGGATGAGCTAGATGATGTTTTGGAGAAAGTTTTAGCGGGAAAGTTTTCAGTTCGAGAGCGCACAACTCTTAATGTTTCAGTTGTGCAAGAGGGTAATGAAGTCTTTAGCAGCTGGGCACTAAATGAAGTGGCAGTTGAAAAAAGTGCTCGGGAGCGAATGCTGGAGGTCGTGCTTGAAGTTGAGCAGCGACCACTTTCAAGCTTTGGCTGCGATGGGGTACTGGTTTCTACGGCTACTGGATCAACTGCCTACGCGTTCAGTGCTGGTGGTCCGGTGGTTTGGCCGAATGTTGATGCATTCGTAGTGGTCCCAATTAGCGCCCATGCACTCTTCTCGAGGCCTTTTGTTATTGACAATGACTCTTCTGTGGCAATCGAAGTGCTTCAGCGATCCCACGGTGGGGGAGTAATGTCCTGTGACGGTCGAAGAACGGTTGAACTTTCACCCGGGGCGAGAGTTGAAATTACCCGTGGCTCGCAGTCGGTTGAAATGGTGACCCTTAGTGATGAACCATTTGCCGATCGACTAGTTAGAAAGTTCAATCTTCCCGTTTCTGGTTGGCGCGGACCGGGGAGCGATGATTGATCGAAACACTATCTATTCGCTCGCTCGGAGTGATTAGCGCCGCTCAACTAGAGCTGCAGCCTGGATTCACAGCGATAACGGGTGAAACGGGTGCTGGGAAGACAATGTTGCTAACCGGACTTGGATTACTTCTGGGGGAGCGAGCAGATTCTTCTGTGGTGAGAAGCGGTGAAAAACAACTTCTTGTTGAGGGCCGAATCATCTCTTCCGATACCCAACTCCAAGCAAAGCTAGCTGAACTTGGAGCAGAGGTAAGTGGCGGGGAAATACTAATTAATCGAACTGTCTCAACAGATGGTCGATCTCGAGCAGCCATTGGCGGAACATCGGTTCCCATTTCCACTTTGAATGCTGTCGCTCAAGAACTCGTCACCGTTCATGGGCAATCCGAACAGATTCGACTGAAGTCAATTGCCAAGCAACGTGAAGCCTTGGACCAATTTGGTGGCGAGAAACTAGCTGCTGCTTTCAATAGCTATAGCCTGTTTTACGGTCAGTTTAGGGAGCTCGAGCAGAGATTGGCGCGCATGAGAACATCTGCGGAACAAGACTCATTCAAGATCTCAAAGCTTAAGGAACAGATTGCCGATTTAGAAAGACTCGAACCAAAACTCGGTGAACTTGTGACGATTTCCGAGCAGTTGACTCGCCTTGGTAACGTCGAGGGCCTGCGCCTGGCCGCATCTGAAGCTCACGAACTCTTGGCCGGCGAAGAGCTGGATGCCAGAAGTCAGATTGGTCGAGCGAAGCGAATTTTAGAAAGCTCCTCGGACAGCAAGCTTAGAGAAATTGCTGACCTGGCAGCTGAGGCTACTGGGTTGATAAATGAAATTGCGCTTCAGCTGTCTACTTTTTTGTCTGACCTAGACGCTGACCCACAAACTTTGGATCAACTGCAGCGTCGAAAAGCGGAACTAGTAGCACTCGAGCGCAAATATGGTTTCTCCATAGATGAGCTGGCTGAGCAGTTGCCATCCTTGCAGTCGCAGCTATTGGATCTTGATAGCTCTGATGAGCAAATCGAGAAGCTAGAGATGCAGTTGGCTGCAATAGAGTCGCAGTTGGCAGCGGCAGCCAAAGACTTATCGCAGGCACGTAAGAAGGCAGCTAAGGAACTTTCCAAGCGAGTTAGTGCTGAGCTTTCTCAGCTGGCAATGGGAGATGCCCAGCTAGAGATTTCAATTGGGGAACTAGCTGAATTTGAAGCCAGTGGGGCAGACCGAGTGGAGTTTTTGCTGGCTAATCGCTCAGGGTCAGAGCCAAGACCACTTGCTAAAGGAGCATCGGGAGGAGAGCTCAGCCGAATCATGTTGGCCATTGAGCTGGTGTTGGCTGGTAAATCGCCTCTGCCAACCATGATTTTCGATGAAGTTGATGCTGGGGTGGGCGGCGGAGCGGCTGTCGAGCTCGGCAGGAGACTTCGAGAACTTGCCAAATCAACTCAGGTCATTGTTGTAACCCACCTGCCACAAGTAGCGGCGTTTGCTGACCACCAGATACGGATTTTCAAGGATTCTACTGGTGGCGTTTCAGCCTCCAGCGTGAGTGTGCTGAGTCAAATCGAGCGTGAACAGGAATTAGCCAGGATGCTCTCTGGCAACTCCGATTCCGAAATTGCGCTGTCTCATGCCAAAGAACTACTGCAACTGCGAAGCTAATATCATGTCGTGACCCATCCCCAGGTCAAATGATGATAGATTGAAGTTCCATGGCGGTTAGCTCTGGAATTGTTCGACATGTGTTCGTAACCGGAGGCGTCGCCTCCTCATTAGGCAAAGGCCTCACCGCCGCCTCCCTTGGAAATCTGCTAAGAGCACGTGGTTTGTCCGTTGTTATGCAGAAACTGGACCCCTATCTAAATGTGGATCCTGGCACCATGAACCCCTTCCAACACGGCGAAGTGTTTGTGACGGATGACGGCGCCGAAACAGACCTGGATATCGGGCACTACGAACGCTTTCTAGATATCAATCTCACGGCAGCGGCCAACGTGACCACTGGTCAGGCTTACTCAACCGTTATCGCCAAGGAGCGCAGGGGAGACTACCTCG
>CAYXWU010000065.1:0-2315 GCA_964468885.1 uncultured Aquiluna sp.
GACACCATGAAGTCCTATTCCTTTGAAGTGGTTATCAATGTTCACTTCTGGGAAACTCTTATAGATCATGAATGGTAGATGCTCAACAAAGAATCTGTTCATTCCTGATCCAAATCCAGATAAGTCATTCACTTGTGTTCCCTGTATCAAGAACACTTGTCCACGTTTAGCATCTACAGTGATTTGACCTTGAGGAATCTTCAACAACATCTTATGCTGACTTCCTACATATCCAAGATCAGTTTCTGCAAAGTCAATAGGAGGTGCTCCTCTGAACAATAGAGGATTACCTACATAAGCAGCTTGAGGGTTGCTTGTGTCAATAGTCAATAGATTATTGTACAACAAACTCTTGTTCTCAAATCTTGCAAGAATAGCTCTGTTCTGAATACCATCAAGAGCTACAAGATTTCCATAGTTCTGTGGGAAATCAAAATAAGAAATAGCTCTGTAGATGAGCCAGTTGTTCACTCTATTATCAGCATCGATATTTTGAGCATCAGAATAGATGGCTCTGAATGGATAGTTTGTAAAACATAGTTTACTTTCCCAGTCAGGAGGTAAGTGAGTGAATGTATTCTCTCTATTTTGCTTTGAGAATGTTGTATTGTAATAGTAGGTGTTGTCCTGTGCAATAGGCACAAAACTTTCCTGCACCCAGTCATCTGGAATGTCTGTACTAACATGTGGCCAGAAGTCTCCTTCTCTATTGTTGAATGCTTGTCTTAAATCTAGATTGTAAGAGCTTTCACAATAGAAGTTTGGAATACCATAGGCAAACAAATAGAAGTAGCCATCATAGTATGTGACTGTTGAACTTGGTGTCACCCCACCAGAACCACCTGGAGGGAATGTTGTACTAGTGGTGGTAGTGGTGGATGTAGATACAATCACATCTGTTCCCACTTCATTAGGACAATCGAAGTTATGTGCCTTGTAAGAAATGATGTTTGCCATCACTCCTTGTCCAGGAATGCTGTAGTTCTCGAGAATAGATCTCGCAGAGTGCCAGTATCTAGGATAGGCAACGTTACCTATCTCATCATAGAAGATATCGCTATCATCAGGAGCATTCACTCTATTGTCAATAAAGAATGGAAGCTTTGTCTTGAATGCGAATCTGCTAATGAATGTATCACCACCAAACACTGTAGTGGTTGGGTTAGGTGAGTTAATTATGTATTGATAACCTGTATCAATTGTTTCATATGAATAGATTTGTCCCCACTGATTAACAACTGAGTTCTTCAATGATGCATAATATGAAACAACCTGTATCGGTTCTTCTTTAGCTGGTGTTGAGCAGTTTCCTATTTCTGAAATAGTGAATCTTGATCTGTCTGAAACAATGCTGGTAATTCCAGAAAGCATGTTAGGACTCTGGTTAGGAAAAGGGAGAGCTGTAGTGTCTATGTTTGTTTTCATAAACACAGAGCTCTCTCTATTCCAGTTGTTGATAGGAAGATCATCTCCTACAGACTGAACACCAGGAATCAAATATCTTGCTAAGTCAAGTTCTCTTTGTTTGATTCCTTGATTATCAGGAACCCCTACGCCATAGTTGTAATCAGCAATAGAGTTAAAAGAGTAAGCATAATTCTTTCTAGTAATGCCATTGATATAAATAGTTAAATAAGACTGATATGCAGTGAACATAGCTGTCGCACTGAATGGACTAGTAATAGCACCAAGCTTTGCAGAACTATCAAGAGCAGCCTTCTGGGCAGCCTCAGAGAGCAATCTATATTTAGCATTGTCCTTCACCTCAACAAAGTGAGCCTTACCAGTACCAAACATTACACTCTCAAGCTTGAGAATGTCTGCTAGGAATGGTTGACCAAATGATGTTTCTGGAGAGTTGAAGATTTGTCTGTATCTATTCTCGTCAGTGAAGCCATCTAGCAAAGTTGTGCCACCACAATCTGCATCAGATCTCACTTCTCTTATTAAACGTATTTGAGCATCTGCACAGCTTGCTGTACATATCACTGCTGTACCAGCTACCACCTCAACAGTGTCTTCTGTATCACCAACACTAAGTGTTGTTGGGCCTAAGAATCTATCATCGTAAGATGCTGTAAATGTTGCGCCAAACGGACTGTCTAATGTATATACATCATAATTAGCGTTCCCAACTTCCCCTCCACCAATAATAATTGTTGGTCTACCAACAGCACAAATTACATCATCCTGTATGGAAGTGTAGTCCTTGTAGACAATTCTATTGTTCTCGCAAGAATAATACTGCACTCGAGCTAGTGGAGAACCATCAATTGGACTTGTACCAAGGCTAGTGATGTAAACATCAAATGGTT
>CAYXWU010000065.1:2415-5737 GCA_964468885.1 uncultured Aquiluna sp.
TGTACCAAGGCTAGTGATGTAAACATCAAATGGTTCACACTCGCTCTGGTAAGCATTGTTAGTTGTTGTTAGGAATGGATCTTCGTTAAGATCGTTGTATGGGTAGTTGGGGAAATAGAATGATTGTTCTTCTCTACTATACTCACCAACGTTTCTAAGCATTCCCTTAGCAACAATAGACTTATTAACACTTCTATCACCACGTACAATCTTAAACCCTACAATGTCAGCTTTCTGATCATCTGTAAGATTTGATACTTGTATAAGATTTAAGATTTGAGAAGGATCAATCTTTACACCAATAGGGAACACAGCATCATTTCCCATCACCATTGCTTGTGATGTTGAGAATTGTTTACTCTCGTATATTGGAGAAATGTTTACATCTGGGAACTTGTGGTGTCTGATTTTTTGTCCTGCGAGGTTTCCCCACACGTCTGTGTTGCATGGGTATTCTTCAACAGATTCCCAATAGGCAAATTGACCAAATTGATATGGTCCTTTGTAAGCATCATTACTAGAATATTCTGGAGAGAATCCTCCGACAGATGCTGTGTTATAAATCTTCCAATACGGTGAATCATGTGTTATTGGGTCAGGGTTGCCTATGAAGTCTGGGTCTGTGTCAGGGATTCTTGGAAGCAATTGTTCAAATGGTGTAATTGCTCTTCCTGGAATATGGAATCCATCTGTTTGTTTTCCGTTCTTTAATAAGAATACAATCTCAAAAGCATACACTTCATCACGAAGGTATCCTCTAAGATTCGTTGCGTTTATTTCGTTTGCGTAGTTTTCTGTTGGAGGGATTCTCCAAGTTTCCCATTGCAAAGTAATATGGTTAGCAACTTGTTGATAATTGATTCTATCAATAGATGTAAGCTGATCCCATACAAGAACATCTTGCACAGCTGTTAAGTCTTGAGCAATCTCGTAGAATGGAAACTTCTCAAATATGTCTTGTATTACAAGGTTGATTGTAAACTGACCTGTGTAAGTGATTTGTTGATTGTTGTTATCAATAAAGTATGTACCAACCAAATCAACAGATGTTATACCATTGATGGTTTTAATTACAGCTAGATTGAAATACTCAAACTGTCCAGATACATCAAGGTTATCAACATTAACAACAATTGACTTTCCTACAGGATAGTTGAAGTTAGGAGTTGTTACAAACTCATCAGCAATAGGTGTAGGGTTGGTAACTGAGTAGTATGAAGTGAATGGATTACCAGATGGATCAGAATACTGTACAGCAAACTGATATGTACCAGCAAGTAGATTACCTCCACTGATAACATCAACAATCGTTAATTCAGGAATGTTAAAGTTGGGCTGAAGCTTGAGTTGATTACAATCAAGATCGTCTGTATACACAGGGCTACACAACGCACTCCCAGATTTGAGAACTTTAGGAATGTCATCAATGTCTAGATATCTTCTAGGATTGTAACCATCTGTCCAATAGATTTCTGTATTGCAATTTGCAATTCTGTGTACAATCTTATGGATGGGATAGTTGATATTAAAGTTTAGGCAAGGAGCATTGACAAGAACACGATATTCACAATCGTTATTATCCATATATCCTATCTGACTATCACCTGTAGAAGGATTAGTGATGAAGAATATATGCTTGTTCTTTTCTATAATAAAGTGTTCACCTATAAGCACAAAACCTTCAGGGAAACGAATACACAATTCGTTACCAGGTTCGTTCTGATAGTTTACAGAATTGGAATCAAAGTTTTCAACAGCAGCGTTAAGAGCATAAGTTAGTCTACCTTTCTGAATCTGATTCAGAGACTGATCTAAGTTCAGTCCTGTAGTAGCATTATTATACTCCTGTTTAACGTTACCTTCTCCTTGCTCAGCCATAGGTATTAATTATTTCTTCTTCGTCCCCAACGATTTGTTCTGTTAGGAAGCTCGTACATACCAAATTTATTCAATTGTTGTCTCACTCTACGCTGCTTAGTCCAGACATCTTGTTTCTTAATCTCAATGTCTGCCATGATGAATGCTTCGTCAGAAAGACTTTTGTAATATACAAGTTTTTGCTGAAGCTGATTGAATGTTTCATCATTGGTTTGATTAACAAGCATCTCAAACACTTTGTATTTGATGAAGTGTTCTAGATATTCTCTAATACGATAATTGTCAGGAATAAGCTGGTTTCCAAGACTGTCGTAATCTTGAGCATAGAAAATGAGATGGACAACACCATTTCTGAAATTCGTAACGAACTTGTTGTCTCTAATATCGAATGAGTCATAGGTGGATGAGCCTGGTGTAAAATTATTTATTGGAACAACTCCTTGTCCATACATTTCCCAATTCTCTGCATAGTTTACATCACAATGACCTCTTGCAGAAATGTTTCCTGGCTTCAAGAGATATTGTCTCTGATAGGTCATTGCCACCTCGTTATTTGTCTTGTAGACAGTTTGCATGAACTCAGGCATGCAAGAGCCATCACATCCTACATTACCACAGCAAGGACTTGCAATAGAGCAGTCTGTAGTGATAGGACTAACTTGTATGGTGGTTTGTGTAGATGCTTGAGAATAGAATGAATTAGCTGTCTGATATGGAAAACCATTGATGACAGTGCACATCCATGCTTCTCTAACAGCATAAAAATTGTCTGGGAGTCTTGCTTCAAAGTTATCAACAACAAGAGCTGTCTCAGCTATCACGTATGTAGCTCTTCCCAACTTTCTAAGACACTTGTCTAGATAGGTGGGGAATAACAAATCGTCTACAGCACCTGTGTCAAAGTAGCTCTTAAGCTCTTCCTTAACAGTTGCGTAGATTGGATCTGGACTTACGAAGTTAAATTTATAGTAATAGCTCATCTTTAATTAAGATTCCATGTTGCATAAATGTGTTGATACTTCTCATCAGACTTGATGTATTTACTAATCAATCTGGAGTTTTCTCTTGTTGGTTTAAACTTCCAGAAACTAGAAAACTTAAATCTGCATGATCTTCTAAACCACTTCCATCCAAAGAAATATCCTTCTGTATGGTAGTTAAAGTTGTAGATGTATTTTCCTTTCTCTCTAGTTTTTTGCCAGTCGATTGGTAAGTTGATATACTCTTTACCATCAACCACTGTAACTCTCACTCTCTTCTTTTTATTCACTGCAAACTCTCCTAAGCCATTTGGAAGCTTCAGCTTCTCTCCTGTCTCAAGCATGTGCTCAGTGAACATTTTATTAAACCCATAGACAATCTTCTTCCAGTCTTCGAAGGAGATGTCTATTTCAGGTTTCTCACTCTTGAAATTCTTGTAGTTTTCTTTTGAGGCACTTCGCCA
>CAYXWU010000066.1:0-3971 GCA_964468885.1 uncultured Aquiluna sp.
AGGCTAGCTGCATCGAGCGGAGTTATCTCCCTAGATGCTAGAACACTTAGGGTGGTGGCCTTGGCATCGGCAATCCCACAGGCAACAATGTGCTCAAATGGCTCCAGTGAATTATTGCAGTTGAGGGCAAAACCGTGCATTGTGACCTTTTCGGAAACTCGAATGCCGATAGCAGCAACCTTCTCGGCTCCTGTGGGAGTCTCCACCCAAACGCCAGTTCGGCCCGGAACTCTAATCCCGGCAATCCCGAATTCTGCAATCACATCTATCAGAGTCTGCTCCAGGTAGCGAACGTAGGCGACAACGTCGATCGGCTTAGGTAGGTGCATGATTGGGTAGCCAACGAGCTGACCTGGGCCATGCCAAGTTATTTTTCCGCCTCGATTAGTCTCTACAAAATCAGAGCCATCATCTGGTAGCTCACTCGCTTCGGTTCGCTTCCCAGCGGTGTAGACGCTCTTATGCTCCAGCAACAACACAGTGTCTTCTCTTTTGCCAGCAACAACTTCGGCGTGAACTTTCTGCTGCAAAGCAAACCCCTCCGCGTATGCCAGAAAGTTGGGATTGAATGCAACTTTTTCGAATTTAGGCATGACTAATCTCTAAAGTCAGCCTAAATGAGTTAGATGCCAATGTTTGCTTCGAACCTTGCTTCCTCAAGACGTGCCTTTACATCACTCAGATAGCGAGCTGCATCAGCACCATCGATGATTCTGTGGTCATAGCTCAGTGCTAGGTAAACCATTGAACGGATTGCAATAGCTTCATTGCCATCAGCGTCCAAAACAACTGCTGGTCGCTTAGTCACGATTCCAGTTCCCAGAATTGCTGATTGTGGCAAGAAGACAACCGGGGTATCAAATAGTGCTCCACGGGAACCAGTGTTGGTAACAGTGAATGTTCCACCGGACAGCTCATCTGGCTTGAGTTGGTTGCTTCGCGTTCTATTGGCAAGATCTGCAATCGCAGCAGCCAGCTGTGCGATAGAAAGACTTGCAGTGTCACGAATCACAGGGGTAAGTAGACCTCGATCTGTATCGACCGCGAAGGAAATGTTTTCACCATCGTGGTAAACAATCTGGTCACCCTCTGCGGAAGAGTTAATCTTCGGGTGAGCCCTCAGCGCCTCGGCGGCAGCGAGAGTGAAGAAAGGCATGAAGCTGAGCTTGTTACCGGTCTTTGCCAAGAAGTCATTCTTGATTCGCTCGCGCAATTGTGCGATGCCAGTCACGTCAACCTCAACGACCGAAGTGAGCTGTGCAGTTTGCTGCATTGAAGCAACAGCTCGCTCAGCCAAAACCTTACGCAGACGAGACATTGATTCTCTGGTTCCACGTAGCGCACTTGACGCCACTGGAGCAGCGGCAACCGGGGCCTTGCCACTTCCGGCAGCTAGTACATCCTCCTTACGGATACGGCCACCAACACCGGTGCCGCGAACGGATGACAAGTTCACACCCATTTCGGATGCCAACTTGCGAACTATTGGAGTTACGTAGTTCGGGTCCGACTCATTGGCAGCAGGAGCTGCTGGTGCCGGGGGAGTGACTACAGGAGCAGCCGCGACTGGTGCAGGCGCTGACTGAACAGGTGCCGGAACTACCGGCGCTGCAACAGGCGCTGCTGGAATTGGAGCAGGAATTACAGGTGCAGCAACTGGCGGAGCTGGTGGTGCAACCGGAGCAGCCACTGGAGCTGCAGGAGCGGCAGGAGCTGCTGGTGCCGCGGCACCATCGCCGACAACGGCAAGCACTGCACCAACTGCAACAGTCTCATCTTCCTTCACCATGATCTGCTGGACTACACCAGCAACCGGGCTTGGAATCTCGGTGTCAACCTTGTCTGTTGAAATCTCAACCAGTGGTTCATCGACAGCAACGGTGTCGCCAACCTTCTTGAGCCAGCGGGTAACAGTTCCCTCGGTTACGGATTCACCCAGTGCTGGGAGAACTACATCTGCCATCTTCTTTACCTGTCTTTATGCGTGTGCGTGAAGGGGTTTTCCAGCGAGTGCAAGGTGTGCCTCGCCAATTGCTTCGTTCATGGTTGGGTGTGCGTGAACTAGTGGTGCTACGTCTTCTGGGTAAGCCTCCCAGTTGACGATTAGCTGAGCTTCACCAATTTGTTCACCCGCTCTGGATCCGATCATATGGAAACCGACTACTGGGCCGTTGTTCTTTCGAATCAACTTGATCACACCAGCAGTTCCCAAGATGTTGCTCTTGCCATTTCCAGCCAAGTTGTATTCATAAATAGAAACATCGTTGCCATACTTCTCTTTAGCCTGTGCTTCGGTGAGACCAATCGAAGCGATTTCTGGCTCACAGTAGGTGACTCGTGGAATTCCCATTTCGTCAACCTTCTTAGGCTTCAGACCTGCAATCTCCTCTGCAACGAAAATTCCCTGCATAAATCCGCGGTGGGCAAGCTGCAAGCCTGGCACGATGTCACCAACTGCATAAACACCAGGCAGGTTGGTCTGGAGGCGATCGTTAGTTAGAACCCAACCGCGATCCATTTGGATGCCTTGCTGTTCAAAACCAAAACCAGTTGCATTTGGACCGCGGCCGACTGCCACAAGCAGAATGTCAGCTGAGACTTTCTCTCCGCTTTCAAGCTCAACCTCGACCGAGGTCGGGGTTTGCGTAACGGTCTTGAACTTGCTGCCAAGCTTGGTTTCAATTCCACGCTTTCTATAGGCACGCTCAAGAGCCTTGCTGATTGCCGGATCTTCATTTGGAACAAGACGGTCTAGTCCTTCAACGATCACAACTTCAGCTCCAAAGCTGCGCCAAATGGATGCGAACTCAACACCAATTACACCGCCGCCCAACACTGCAACTCTTCTTGGGACGAAGTCCATCAGCAGTGCTTGATCGGAGGTAATAACCCTGCCGCCAATTTCAATTCCAAGAGTTTTGGTTACAGATCCGGTAGCGAGCAGAACATTCTTACCGGTGTAGTTGTCAGCTCCAACCGAAACTGTCTTTGGTCCAGTGAGCTTGCCTTCTCCAGTTACATAAGTGATTGACTTTCCGCCAACTAGTCCAGTTAGGCCTTTGTAAAGCTTGTCGATGATGGAGTCTCGATACTTATTTACTGCAGTCATATCGATTCCCTGCAAAGTTGCTTGAATTCCGAAGTTAGCGGCCTCGCGCGTGGTGTCAGCTACTTCAGCCGAGTGGAGTAGAGCCTTGGTTGGAATACATCCACGGTGAAGGCAGGTGCCACCCAGTTTGTCTTTTTCGATCAATGCAACGCTCATGCCTAGCTGTGCGGCGCGGAGTGCGGCTGAGTAACCGCCGGAACCAGCTCCAAGGATTACGAGGTCAAAATTGTGTTCGGCCACATCGGCTCCATCTTGTTGAAACAGCTATGAAGTCTACTACCTGCTAGTTAGCGAGATTTTTAGCCAGTTCGACCAGTGTTCTAATCATCACTCCGGTCGCCCCAGCTGGATAGACCGAGTAGGGGGAGCCCTCGTTGTTGGCAGCGGATGCGATGTCTAGGTGCGCCCAGGAGGCATCTTTGGCCACAAACTCCTGCAGGAACAAACCGCCAACCAACATCCCACCGGCCTTATTACCGATCTTCACATTTGTCATATCTGCTAAATCGCTATTCAAGGTTTCCTTTAGTTCCTGCGCTAGCGGCATGTGCCAAACCAATTCGTTAGCTGCTTCAGCAGCTCGCTTTACCTCTTCTATTGCCGCACCTTGCCCCATCAGGCCAGTGTGGCGTTTACCGAGTGCGATAGTGGCAGCTCCAGTCAAAGTTGCGACATCGACAATGTGATCAGGTTTGAGCTCGGATAGATATGAGAGACCATCAGCTAGAACTAGGCGACCCTCGGCGTCGGTGTTTAGGACCTCGACCGTCTTACCGTTTCTGATTTTCACCACATCGCCAGGTCTGGTGGCAGATCCAGATGGCATGTTTTCAGCCAGGCACAAAACCGTTGTCACATTTAC
>CAYXWU010000066.1:4071-5686 GCA_964468885.1 uncultured Aquiluna sp.
CGAATGACTTCGGCTGCAACTTGGATTGCCGGTTCGATTGAAATCACTTCATCGACAAGTAGCTGGACGCCGATTGACTCATCTTTGCTTTCAGATTTGTAAGCGGTGGGAGTCTTGCTTGCCAAAAGCGCTGCCTCGGCTGCTGCCAAAACGCTCTGCTGCTGTCCTCTTAGATCAATTACAAGCGGCGCGGCATGGGTAGCGCTGCGAACTGCTGCAGCAACAAAGTCAATAAGCGAAAGTTCTCCACCGATAACAAGCCCTACGCCATTGCCCATCGGAACGCGGGCAATTGAACCTAACTTTGCTTCTGCTTTATAAAGCGCTAACTGACCCGCTGATAGATCAGGAGCATATTTAGCTAACGCCTGCTCGGAGGGATAGGGAATGGCCAGCTGGTATGGATCGGTTGGAAGAGTTGTTATCAGGGAAACCTGGTGCATAACTAATAAGTGTAGGGGGTGGGTTAGTATCAAAAGATGAGCCAGTTATATCGAGAGTATGAGCAGAGTGAGCAGCTAACTGGGCTGCCAATGATTTGCCTACTAACCGGCTTCAGCGACTCCGGCTCTACCGTCCAACAGCTTTCCGAGCATTTGTTTGCCAATCTGGATAACGAGGTACTAATCCGTTTCGATAACGATGCTTTACTCGATTACCGTTCCAGACGCCCTGTGCTTTATTTCGAGAAAGATCACATTGATTCTTACGAGCCAGCCAGCTTGGCAATTTATCTGATGCGTGACGAGGCCGATCAGCCATTCTTGCTGCTTGAAGGATATGAGCCGGATATGAAGTGGGAAGCCTTTTCCAGGTCTGTAGTTGAAATTGCCGAGCGCTACCAAATCAGTTCATTCACCTGGGTACATGCAATTCCATTTCCAATTCCGCACACCAGGGCGACTGGCATAACCGTGTCAGGTAATCGATCAGACATGATTGAAAGATTTTCCGAATGGAAACCCCAAACGCAAGTTCCTGGAAACATTGTTCACCTGCTCGAGTATCGATTGGTTGAAGTTGGATTCGCAGTAGCAGGGTTTGTGTTGCTAGTTCCGCACTACCTGGCCGACAATGAAGTTCCCAAGGCAGCGCTGAGTGGTCTTGAACTAATCACGGCCGCCACCGGATTAGTTTTTCCTTCAGACGAACTTCGCGATCGAGCAAATGCTTTTGATAAAAAGGTAAACACCCAAGTCAGTGACAACCCTGAGCTGCAAAAGCTGATTGCCACTCTCGAGCAAGGTTATGCCTCGGGGGAGACAGCTCCAGCACGCGCCCCGCTCGGCAAACCAACCGCCCAACCCCCTTCAGCGGACCAACTAGCGGATGAGCTGGAGAAATACTTAGCCACCCTGCGCCGCAACCTTGATGGCGACAAGGAATAATTAGGTCGATTTCTGCCTTTTAGTTATCGGGCAGGCCATTTAGGTGGCATAATTACCCCACAAAACCCTTTCAGGTCCCTTTTGGGTACTTGACAAGGGTTTATGTACTGCCCGGAAGAGGAATCTCATCGCATCAGTAAAACCAGCAAAGCCAGCGCTGGAAACTGCCAAGGCTAAATCTGCGCCAGTCAAGGCGGCGCTGAAGCCTGCGGTAAAGGCTGCGAAGA
>CAYXWU010000067.1:0-5674 GCA_964468885.1 uncultured Aquiluna sp.
GTTGGGAGTTTTCCTCTTTCTGCTTTTTCCGGTGTTACAAGTCCCGGTGCCATGTATGGCTCTCGATCAACAGACTCAGAATCGAAGTAATACTTTTTCGGATCTTTCACATAAACCAAGATGGTGTCGTGCTTGCTCGGCCAATTACTTTTGCTTTTGCCGCCGTAGTCATAGGCCCAAATGATTTCGTTCAGAAAGTTTTCCCTGCCGAACAGGCCATCCAGCATGACCTTGGCGTAGTGTGCTTCGCGGTAATCGAGGTGAAGATAGAGGGTTCCGGTTTCCTTGAGGATTCTTTTTGCCTCTTCGAGACGTGGCAGAAGAAATTCCCAGTAGTCAGTGAAAGCATCGTCATAAGACATGATGCTTGAAACAATTTGCTGGTATTGCTTCCCCCCGAAGCCAGCAGTGCCACTTACCGACTGCTCTGACTTTCTAGTCTTTCTCTCCTGAACTCTGCCTGTATTGAAGGGCGGATCAATATAGATAAGGTCAACTGAGCTATCCCCTAGCGATTTCAAAATTGCTAGATTGTCAGCTAGAAAGACTTTAGATTCGCTCACGAAGGGAAGATTAACAGCATGAGTACAAATGTTGTGCACGACATTGAGAATCACCGCTATGAAATCTTTTTGGACAATGAGCGGATAGGTCTCATGGATTATGAGCTCAGGCCCGGTGAGATTCACCTTGTCCATACCGAGGTCGAGCCTGCGCACCAGGGAAAGAACCTGGCGGCCATTTTGCTCAGAGAGTCGCTGGCCGACATCCGCCAACGCGGCAAAGAGAAGGTTGTGCCGGTTTGTTCCTACACAGTGCGTTACATGGAGAAGCATCCCGAAACGCAAGATTTGCTATTGAATCCAATTGAGGATGCAATCGCTGCTTGCCGTTGGTATAGGAAGTAATTAGCTACTTGCTTTTGCGAGGCGATCTCTAATCGCTAGCGCAATTCCATCACCCGTTGGGGTTATCGCCACGACTTTCTGAAGTCCTAGTTGATCCGCTTTTCGTAGCGCTGCATAAAGTTGCTTGGCGTATTCCTCATCCGTAGTAGGCGAGGCAAGTCTTGTTACTTGCGGCGGTGTTGCGATATGACTCAAAGCTATTAGCCCATCGCCAGGCTTAGCTTCAGCGTTCAAAACTACCTTGGCGCGTGGTGCATAGTGACTTTCCATTGCACCACTAACTCGAATTTTTTCTCCAGAGTCGAGCATTGACATCTTTACAGTGTTCATAACTTGTTCAGCACTAATTGCGCCCGGCCGCAGAATTCGTGGTCGAGACTGCGTGCAATCAATAATGGTGGACTCAATTCCGACCTCTGAGCTACCCCCCTCCAAGATCAAGTCGCCGTCACTAAGCCTTGAACCAAGTTCTGACTGCACAGCGTCTGCAGAAGTTGGAGAAACTTGTCCAAATAAATTTGCACTTGGCGCCGCCACGCCCTTACCACCAAGTTCAGAAAAACAATTCAGTAGCTCAAGTGCCACAGGATGATTTGGGACTCTTAGACCAACAGACATTTGTCCGCCAGTTATGAAATCTTTTGCGAGGCTGCTTCTTTTCAGTATTAGAGTCATCGGACCGGGCCAGAAAGCGTCAGCGAGTTCAAGAGCGTACTGCGGAATTTCTACTGCCCACTCTTTAGCAACTTCTTTGTTCGCGATGTGAACAATTAGCGGGTGATCAGTTGGTCTCTGTTTGACCGCATAAATCTTGGCCACAGCTTCGGAATTCTCTGCATCAGCTCCAAGGCCGTAAACAGTCTCAGTTGGGAAAGCGACAAGTTGGCCAAGCTTTAAAGCAGCTGCTGCTTCTTGAATTGACCCCATGGGTGCCTAACTATCTTTCTGAGATTCTAAGGATTGCAGTTATAGCAGCGACTTGGCTCAACTGCAGTGACTTCTCTTGGCCTAATCAACTCCGCACTACACACTAAACAGCCAAGCCGCTCAGCCCTAATGACATCTGGGACTGACTCGCCACAGACTAGACAGGGTAAGCCAAATTCATAACCAAGAACGCCGAAGCCATACATCTGGCACTCAGGACACAGGGTCGAGAGCCGACTCACTAGCTTGCTGGTAGCAAGCTCAATATTCTTCATTCGAGTTGGAGACTCCATCGCTCGAAAATCACTTTCGAATATCAGTTCAGTGTCCCAGCCAAGTAGCTGAAAATCAGCTACCGCTTGGTTTAGCTCATCTATTGTCTTGATGCCTTTTCTCGACCAGAAATCTTGATCTGTTCTAGCTCGGGCAATCAGCGAATGAATTGGCAGATTCGCCTTTTCAGCTAATTTTTGAACGTCAAGAGATTCGGACCAGGTTTCCTGCACTGCCACTATTTCAGTCGAAACAAAGTGCTCTGTTAGCTCTATTCCACGTGATTTATCCACAAAAGCAACCCACTCAATGTCTGCGGTGATTAGAGGAAGTTGCGGATGCGGACCAATCGATCCCTCACTGGCCACTGCAAAATTAGTGTTGGCAGTTTCAGCTGCTGCGTGAGCTTTTGCTAAGGCGGTGGCTTTGGGTGATTTTTCTCTCGCTACTTCACCAGAAAAAGTTCCAAAGAGGTCCGTATCGAAGGGGACAAGAACTATTTCACATTTAATTTCACTAAACAGGCTGGAGAAAACTTTCTCCTTGCCATGCTTAGTTGCAAGTGCAACTTTCTGCCCACTAAGCATTAGCGTTTGCTAGTCCCAATTACTTGGTGCTGGTTCTTTACCTTTTGGTAGCTGACACTCTCTCGCCCACTGCTCAACCCAAACCGGAAGTTGTGGTCGCTCCCCTGGCCAACCTCCCGAGCCTTCCATCACTTCTTGTGGTGTGAGGGTGCCCCAAGACTTCTTTAGGAATCTTCCACGCATGATTGCCCGGGCATAGATTTCACCGTCCCGGACGAATCTCTGCTCAATGAAGTAGGCGACGTCATCCCAACCAATCACTTTGGTTTCGATAGTGAACTTCTGCCATGGCAAAAGTGCTTTGCGGTAGCTGATGGTTGAGTTGACCACGATTGGGAACCAGCCCTTCTTGTTCCACTCTTGCCAAAAACCAGAACGTAAACCTTGATCAAATCTCCCGATATCCATCAAGGTTAAAAAGATGCCGTTGTTCATGTGGTTGTAGATGTCAAGATCGGTTGGCCACACCCGCAGATTTATCTTTGAAACTTCATCGATTCGAACTTTTGGTCTTGATCGCCAGGAGATTAGAACGTAGAGGATGCGAAACCAGAGCTTCACCAGATCACCACTCGCTCTTTTTCTTCCATCCACATTCCATCGCCAGGCTTTACCCCAAAAGCGTGGTGGAAAACATCTAGGTTCTTCACAATCTGATTTGCTCTGAATTCAGGTGGTGAGTGTGGGTCGGTGGCAAGGCGCTGAATCAGAATCTCATCGCGATGCTTGGTTCTCCAGCATTGTGCCCAACTCATAACAAATCTCTGAGCTGCAGTTAGGCCATCAATCACAGGTGGTTCTTTACCGTCAAGAGAAAGTAGGTATGCCTTCCAGGCGATTCCAAGACCACCAAGGTCACCGATGTTTTCACCAATTGTGAGTTCGCCATTGACCTTGTATTTGTCATCAAGCTGCTCCGGTGAGAGGGCGGAATATTGGTCAATCAGACTCTTGGTTCGCTCTTCGAAAGCCTTGCGGTCATCTTCTGTCCACCATGAAACTAACTTGCCGTCGCCGTCATACTTTGAACCTTGATCATCGAAGCCGTGGCCGATTTCATGGCCAATGACAGCGCCAATTCCACCAAAGTTGATGGCGTCATCGGCGTCGGGAGAGAAGAACGGAGGCTGCAAAATAGCCGCTGGGAAGACAATCTCATTCAGGCCTGGGTTGTAATACGCGTTAACGGTTTGTGGAGTCATGTGCCACTCATCGCGATCAATTGGGGAGCCGATCTTGTTGGCGTTGTAATCAAATGACCAGCGAGAAACGTTCTTTACGTTCTGAATCAGGTCATCTCTGGTGATCTTGATTGAGCTGTAGTCCTTCCACTTCACCGGATAACCAATCTTTGGTGTGAACTTTTTTAGCTTGATAAGTGCTTTTTCTTTAGTCTCATCAGTCATCCAGGGAAGTGCTTTGATGCTCTGCTCGTAGGCCTTGACTAGGTATCCGACCAGTTCATCCATTCGCTCTTTTGATTGCGGCGGGAAGTGTTTGTCTACGTAAATTTGTCCAACTGCTTCACCTAGTGAGCCTTCAACAATTGTTACTGCTCTCTTCCAACGCGGACGATTTACCGGTTGGCCAGTTAGCTTCTTGCCGTAGAAATCAAATCTTTCTGACACAAAAGCATCTGATAGATAAGGGGCATAGCTTTGGATGACGTCAACAATCAGTGCGTTCTTCATTGCTTCAAGATTTTCTTCTGTTGCTAATGAAGAAAGGCCTTCAAAGAAGGACGGCATCATCACTACCGATTCATCAAAAAGTTTCTTTGAGAAGTTGATCCCGCTGATGTAATCATCCCAGTGGAGCTTTGGTGCAAGCGTCTTTAGTTCAGTTAGCGACTTTAGGTTGTAGGTCTTCTCGGCATCTCTGCTGTCAACTCTGTTCCAGTGATGAGATGCAAGCTTGTGTTCAAACTCATACACACTCTTTGCTCTCTGCTCGGCGTCGCTATAGCCGGCAAGAGCAAGCATGCGAGTCAGGTGAGGGACATATTCTCTTCTAATCTCTTCATACTTCTCATCGAAGTAGTAGTCGCGATCTGGCAGTCCCAAACCACCCTGATAGAAGTGAACAAGATAGCGCTCTGGATTTCCTGGATCGTTATCAACGTAAGATCCCCAGAAGCCACCAAGCAAAACTCTTTCAAACTCACCAATTAGTTTGAATAGTTCTGAAACAGATTTAACTGCTTCGACTTTTGCTAAATCTTCTTTGAGCGGCTCAGCCCCGAGCGCTTCGATTCTCTTCTCATCTAGAAAGCTGGCATAGAGATCGCCAATCTGTTGGCTCACGCCAGGCTTGGGGTTATTAGCTGCCTCTTCCAGAATGTCCTTGACTGCAAGTTCTGAGTCATCGGCCAGCATATGGAAGGAGCCATAAACCGCCTTGTCTTCTGGGATGTCAGTAGCATCCAGCCAGGTTCCGTTCACATGCCGGAACAGGTCGTCTTGGGGTCTAATTGATTGATTTATCGCGGCTTTATCAAGCCCAGGGTTCATTGCCATGGCCCTAGTCTAGGCAATTGCTTGGTGGCTAAACTTGGCCCGTGCCACTAAACAAAATCATCCTCTACTACGCCTTTGCGCCAGTAGCCGACCCCAAGGCCGTCATGCTTTGGCAGAAGACGCTGGCCGAGTCACTGAATCTGAAGGGTCGCGTGCTGATTTCGAAGCACGGCATCAATGGCACATTGGGTGGCGAGATGGAGAACCTGAAGAAGTACGTTCGTGCCACTCGTGAATACCCAGGCTTTGGCAAAACAGACTTCAAATGGTCAGAGGGAACCGGCAACGACTTCCCAAGATTGAGCGTGAAAGTCAGAAAAGAATTGGTTGCTTTCACAACTCCTGATGAAATCAAGGTTGAAAAGTCTGGTGTTGTAAATGGCGGCAAGCACCTGAAGCCAGCAGAAGTTAATGCCCTTGTTGCTGAAAAAGGTGATGAGGTTGTCTTCTTTGATGGCAGAAA
>CAYXWU010000068.1:0-5672 GCA_964468885.1 uncultured Aquiluna sp.
ACTGAATTTCCGTCAGCGTCCGAAACAAACAAAACATTGCGAGCCTTCAGTTCTGGCAGATCAACCTGGACTCCATCACTTGGCGAGTATGGGTCCAATGAGGCGACCTCACGATTGAGTGAGCAACCAGCCAAAGCAAAAATGGTGATGACAGCAGCGATGGCTGCAATGATTTTCTTGGTTTTCAACGGTCCTCCGGGCCCTAACACCCCCAGTTTACCCTAGGAAGCGCGCCTGCCCTGTGGTAAAATTGGGGATTTGGAGCCGAAAGAATTCTATGAAGTTTGAAGTTGGCGAAACTGTCGTTTATCCCCACCACGGAGCAGCAGAGATTATTGAAGTCTCTGAAAAGAAGATTCGCGGGGTAAAGCAGAAGTACCTGAAGCTAAAGGTTGCTCAGGGCGACCTAATCATCCAGGTGCCTGCCGCCAACGTTGAGATGGTTGGTGTTCGTGATGTTATCGACAAAAAAGGCGTCAAGCAGGTTTTTGATGTTTTGCGAGCTGAATTCGTGGAAGAGCCAACGAACTGGTCAAGACGCTATAAGGCAAATCTTGAGAAGCTAGCCAGCGGAGATGTTGTAAAGGTGTCCGAAGTTGTTAGAGACCTATGGCGACGTGACCAAGATCGCGGTCTTTCTGCTGGAGAGAAGCGAATGCTGGCGAAGGCTCGTCAGATTTTGATTTCGGAGCTCGCACTTGCTCGCAAGGTTGATGAGGAAAAGGCATCTGCTGAACTAGACAAGGTATTGGCCAGCTAGCTCATGTCAGTTGCGGTGGTATTAGTTGCCGCCGGTAAAGGGACAAGACTCGGTGCCGGACAGCCAAAAGCAGCAACAACAGTTGCGGGTAAATCTCTACTAGAGCTCTCGCTTTTGCACATTTCAGAATTTAATCCAGATCAACTAGTAGTTGTTGCGCCAGCTGAATTGCTTGGTGAATTTACTCGTCTGACTGCAAAATTTTTTGACGACTTCAAGGTTGTTGTTGGTGGCGAAACTCGACAGGACTCAGTAGCCAACGGAATGGCCGAAGTCACCACAGATTTCGTTTTGGTGCATGATGCAGCAAGAGCTTTCACACCAAAAGAAGTGTTTGAGCGTGTTACCGCAGCTCTTGAATATGCGGAGAGCGTCGTTCCAGCAATCAATCCTGCGGACACCATCAAAGAGGTGTCAGAGAGTTGGGTAGATCACACGCTTGATCGCTCCAAGCTTCGTATGGTGCAAACACCGCAAGGTTTTCGAGTAAAAACACTGCGCGAAAGTTTTGAAAAAGCGACCTCTACTTTTACCGACGAAGCGGGTCTTTTAGAGTCTCTTGGCATCCGCACAGCCATAGTCGATGGCCACGAACACGCATTCAAGATCACATACCCTTCTGATTTAGAAAGAGCTCGTGCGATTTTTGCCGATGTAAGGAGTGGTATTGGAGCCGACGCTCACCACTTTGGCGAAGAGGGAACCCTCATGCTTGGCTGCCTGGAATGGCCCGAGTTGCACCGACTCGTAGGTCATTCAGATGGTGACTCCGTAGCGCACGCAATCGTCGATGCTCTCCTATCAGCAGCTAACCTCGGTGACATTGGCTCTAACTTTGGAACAGACCGAAATGAATATGCAGGAGCTTCCGGCGAACGGTTCATCACCGAGACGCTGATCCTTCTTGAAAGAAGTGGCTTCGTTCCGGTGAACGTTGCGGTGCAGGTGATTGCTGAGAAACCAAAGATTGCCCCAAGGCGTGCAGAACTCGAGCACCACCTGACAGAGGTGGTCGGGGCGCCAGTTTCAGTGTTGGCAACCACTACCGATGGCCTGGGCTTCCTGGCCGATTCACGCGGCATTGCCGCGGTGGCAACCGCCTTGGTTAGAACCCAAAGCTAGGCTCTTTCCATGAAGTTGTTCGACACCCATGCGGGTGAACTGCGTGAATTTAAACCCATCACCCCGGGTGAGGTTGGAATTTACGTTTGTGGACCAACTGTCCAATCTGAACCTCACATTGGCCACCTTCGCTCAGCTCTGGTCTATGACCTTCTCTCTCGCTGGCTCAGCGCGCAAGGAATGAGAGTCACTCTGATCAGAAATGTGACCGACATCGACGACAAGGTCTTAGAAAAAGCAAAAGAGCAAAAGCTGCAGTGGTGGGAAGTCGCCTACAAAAATGAGCAGCTTTTTAGTAAGGATTATCAACGCCTAGGTCTTTCAGCACCAAAGCTTGAACCCCGAGCTACCGGACACATTCCGCAAATGATTGATTTGATTCAAAAACTAATCAATAGCGGTCGTGCCTACCAAGCACCAGGCACGCCTGATGTTTATTTCGACACCGCAAGTTGGCCAAGCTATGGCGAGCTAACCAATCAAGACTTGTCAGATGTTGAATCGGAAGAGCTGCACCCAGGCAAAAAAGCCCAAACTGATTTCGCCCTTTGGAAAGCAAGCAAGAGCGGTGAACCAGAAAGTGCAAGTTGGCCCTCACCTTTTGGTAAAGGCAGACCCGGCTGGCACATCGAATGCTCAGCTATGGCCACTCATTACCTGGGCTCAAACTTTGACATTCACGGTGGCGGATTAGATCTTCGTTTCCCTCACCACGAAAACGAACTCGCTCAATCCAAGGCTGCTGGCGATAAATTCGCCAACTACTGGCTTCACAACGGCTTGGTGAATGTTGGTGGCCAAAAGATGTCCAAATCGATTGGAAACACTGTTTCTAGTTCTGATTTGTTTAAGCTTGCCTCTCCCGCTGCTGTTCGTTACTACCTTGCCAGCGCTCACTACCGCTCTGTTTTGGACTACCAACCGTCTGTCTTGGCTGAGGCTGAAGCTGCTTTGGAGAGGCTGCATGCATTTCTGAAGCGATCCGAGCGTGAACTCAAGCAAACTCAGTTTGCTGAGCTAGATTCCAATGTGACGCTACCTGAGACCTTCGTCGATGAGATGAACGATGACTTGAACATCCCAGCGGCGCTCGCTGTGATTCATGAGGCAGTGACGGCAGGTAATAAAGAACTAGATGAACAGCAGTGGCGAGAAGCTTCCCAACATCGAGCAGAGGTTCAGCAGATGCTTGCGGTACTGGGTCTAGCTCCAAGTCAGTGGCCCAGCGCTGTTAGCGATGAGCACCAGGCTCTGGATCACTTGGTTAGAACACTGATTGACCAGCGAGAACAGGCTCGCAAAGAAAAGAATTTTGAGTTGGCTGATTCAATTCGAGACCAACTTGAAGCAAGTGGCATCGAGTTATCTGACGGCCCAGCAGGAACTCATTGGAGCGTTAGCTAATGGCCGCAAAGAAAAAACCCGCCAAGGGAACTGGTGGCCACGGGCGCAAAGCACTTCGTGGCAAAGGGCCGACTCCAAAAGCCGAAGATCGTCCATACCACAAGGCTTACAAGGCTAAAAAAGCCAAGCAGGCTCAGACCACCAAACCTCGTAGACAAACCACGACTCGCACTAAAAAATCATCAGCTCATGAAGTTGTCTGGGGCCGCAACTCAGTAGTTGAGGCACTTCGAGCAAAAATACCTGCAACCGCTCTTTTCATTTCTCAAAAGGTAGACCTGGACGATCGAGTTCGTGAAGCGATTGCACTGGCTAACAACCGCGGAATTCCGGTTGGAGAAGTAACTAGATCAGAAATAGACCGGATGTGTGGGGGAGACGTAGTACACCAGGGTGTTGCTCTGCAGGTTCCTGAATTCAAATACATCGCAAGTTCGGAACTTCTAGACAGAGCACTTTCTCAATCTGCCAGCCCACTGCTGGTCGCTCTCGATGGCATAACGGATCCAAGGAACCTTGGAGCCATCATCAGGTCTGCTGCTGCTTTTGGTGCGCATGGAATTGTTCTTCCGCAACGACGAAGCGTTGGTGTAACTGCGAGTGCTTGGAAAACTTCAGCTGGAGCAGCTGCTCGAATGCCAATTGCGATGGTGGCAAATCTCAATCAAGTAATTGCTGATTACAAAAAGAGAGGACTTTTTGTTGTGGGGTTGGATGGCGATGGTGAAGTGAGTCTGCCTGATTTCAAGCTTTCTGACTCACCCCTGCTATTGATTGTGGGCTCTGAAGGAAAAGGACTTTCACGGCTTGTCAGCGAAAATTGCGACCAGATTGTCAGTATTCCGATTGGCGGAAAAACCGAGTCTTTGAATGCGGGTATTGCGGTATCGGTTGCCCTTTATAAAATTTCTAGCTCTCGCTAAACCTTGTCGCGCCAGTCGCCCTCTTCTTCATCTTCCGCCACAATCAATCCTGTAGGTACTGGATCAGGCAAGGAAATGGCCTCTGTAGTCGATCCTGTCGCTAGATAAGAAGCTTCGTCGCGGCGATTAGCTAGGACCTCTGATACGTAGGTTCGCACCGCGTCCTCTAAGGAAATATCCTGGCCAGCTTGTTCTGATTTTTTGAGTCTGTGCTCTAGAACCTCATGGAAAATTTCAGCGGGTTCGAGTTTGCCGGTGAGCTCTTGCGGGATTGCGCTAATTACCGGCTCGTAGACATTGGACTGCCACTCATGAGCCATCACTTCCTCATCTGCTCCTGGTCGAGCGTTATTGAGGCGGTATTGGTCAATGTCATTGAGAAGTCTTCTTGCTTGGTTTTCTTCGACATCTAGACCTGTGAGCAGAAGAAGTCTTCGGGCATGGTGCCCAGCATCCACAACCTTGGGCTGAATCTTTACTGTTTGACCATCTTGATCTTGAGTCATCGAAAGCTCTTCAATGTCAAAGCCCAGTTCATTTAGGCGCTGAACCCGTTTAGCGATGCGCCAACGCTCGGAAGCATCGATTACTTCAACAGCTGTTAGTTCTTTCCAAAGCTCACGATACTTATCGACGATTCGCTGGCTAACCAGTGCAGGGTCGATGTCAATGCCCTTGCCAGAGGCAATCAAATCCATTAGCTCACCAGCAATATTTACTCTGGCAATTTCCAAATCGTTTTCCCGCTGACCATTAGAGAGTCTTCCCTCATAGAGCTGACCAGTTTCGGCATCAACTAGATAGGCGGCAAATCTCCCAGCATCACGCCTAAACAAAGTGTTTGAGAGTGAGACATCACCCCAGAAAAAGCCGGCCAGGTGAAGCCTCACTAGCAGAAGTGAAAGTGCATCAACCAATCTTTTAGCAGTTTGTTCCCTTAGTCCTTGTGACCACATTGCACGATAGGGAAGCGAGAACTTAAGGTGACGAGTGATGAGTACTGCGGGAAGATCATTGCCCGCTAAGTCTTTTCGGTTAGCGATGATGGCAAATGGCTCAACGCACGGTACATCCAGCTTTTCCAGCTTGCGAAGCATTTCATACTCACGCTTTGCCAAATCCAGCAGCGTTTCCTTGATTGCGATTACGTGCTCGCCTAAGTGAGCAAACCTAACGGTGTGCCGAGAAAGACCCTTGGGAAGAGCAGCAATGGTTTCTTTGGGCCAGTCTTCCAACGGCAAATGCCACGGCAGATCCAGAAGTGCTGGTTCTGCCGTGGCAGCTGTAATAGAGAGGCTAGGAGCCATCAATTAATTTAGGCGCTCTCCACTTTCCACATCAAAGAGGTGGAGGGCGTCTTTATCAGCGTGCAGGTGAATCTTCTCTCCTGCCCTTGGGTGGTTCATGGCATCGACGCGAACAACAATCGCTTGTTCATAGCCATCAAGTTGAGCTCTTCCGTA
>CAYXWU010000069.1:0-5638 GCA_964468885.1 uncultured Aquiluna sp.
GAAATTAGCCAGTCGCCGTTAAGTCCATTAATCCAATCCTCTAGGCGAACACGCATAAATGAAGGATGGAACTCCATCTGCCTTCCTAGGTCAACGAGCTTCTTGGAAAGAGCCTCATCGCTGCCACCATTTTTGATGTACCACTGTCGCGTCGAAACAATCTCGAGTGGCTTATCTCCCTTTTCAAAGAATTTCACTGGGTGGGAGATTGGCCTTGGTTCACCAACCATGTCGCCAGATTCAACCAGGGCTTTAACAATCAGTTCCTTGGCACTAAAGACCGTTTTTCCAATTAGCTCTTGGTAGAGATTTTTACCTGGACCAGCCAAAACCTCTGCTGGTCCTTCCGCCAAAATGCGACCATCAAAACCAATAATTGGTCTTGTCGGAAGCTTCAACTCTCTCCACCAAACCACGTCTGTAACGTCACCAAACGTACAGATCATCGCGATACCGGACCCCTTGTCAATCTGAGCCAGGCGATGAGAAACAATTGGCACCTCAACCCCAAACAACGGCGTCTTGGCTGTCTTGCCGAAATACTTTTGGTATCTCTCATCATCAGGATGTGCAACAAGTGCAACGCAAGCGGGAATCAATTCGGGTCTAGTTGTCTCAATATAAATTTTTCCGTCGGGCCCATCAAAGCCAACCCTGTGATATGAACCTGGCATTTCGCGATCTTCAAGTTCCGCCTGCGCAACCGCAGTTCGGAAAGTAACATCCCAAAGGGTTGGAGCGAGAGATAGGTAAGCTTCGCCGCGGCGAAGATTATTGAGGAATGCCTTTTGTGAAACGAATTGGGCGTTCTTTGAAATAGTTCGATAGGTCTGAGCCCAGTCGACACTCAGACCAAGATTGCGCCAAAGATTTTCAAAGGCCTTCTCATCTTCTTCAGTTAGTTTTTCGCAAAGTTCAATGAAGTTCTGTCTTGAAATAGGCAGCTGATCGCTGGCTTTGCTGCTCTTGTTGTCACCGCCGGTCTGCGGAGGTGTGAAGTCTTTTTGGTAGGGGAGAGTGGGATCGCAGCGAACCCCGTAATAGTTCTGAACTCTTCTTTCGGTTGGAAGTCCGTTGTCATCCCAACCCATGGGGTAGAAGACTTCTTTGCCAATCATTCGTTGAAAACGAGCTACCACATCGGTGTGGGTGTAGCTGAAGACGTGACCTACGTGAAGCGAACCGGATGCCGTCGGGGGAGGTGTGTCGATCGAATAGATCTGCTCACGGGTGGCGGTTTCGTCGAAACGGTAAACACCCGATTCTTCCCAGCGTGGCACCCATTTACCCTCGAGTCCATCGACGGACGCTTTTTCAGGCACCTGGGCGGCCCTGCTTGGCTCAGGCTTGGTTCTTCTCATGCAGACCTCGGCATAGTGATGGTGACTAGATTAACATTGTTAGTCTGCCCAGGTTCGAAAGTCGTGATGTACCCCAAACACAAAGGCCCCGATAGCGCTGCCAATCCATCGCCTAGCTTTCCAGTTATTGAGAAAGAAGTGTTGGCTTACTGGGAAAAAGATGGCACTTTTCAGCGCTCTATCGACCAGCGCGCTGAAACCGGGGCAGAAGAGTTTGTTTTCTATGACGGCCCACCGTTTGCTAATGGACTTCCTCATTACGGCCACCTACTCACTGGCTACACCAAGGATCTAGTTCCGCGCTATCAAACAATGCGCGGAAGGCGAGTCGAACGCAGATTCGGCTGGGACACTCATGGTCTGCCAGCGGAGGTTGAGGCGGAGCGACTGCTTGGCATATCGGGAAGACCCGAAATTGAAAAGTATGGCGTTGCCAAGTTCAATGAGTTTTGCAAAACCTCGGTATTGAAGTACACCCAAGACTGGCGTAGCTATGTGACTAGGCAAGCTCGCTGGGTTGATTTTGACAACGACTATAAGACTCTTGATCAGAACTACACCGAAAGTGTGATTTGGGCGTTCAAGGAACTATATAAAAAAGGTTTGATTTATGAGGGATTCAAAGTCCTCGCTTATTGCTGGCGATGTGAAACTCCGCTTTCTAATCATGAACTGCGCATGGACGATGAGGTTTATCGACCAAGGCAAGATCAATCTGTCACGGTCACATTTCCAATTGAGAGTGGGGAGTATGCCGGCGTAAACATTTTGGCCTGGACCACAACTCCCTGGACTCTTCCGACAAACTTTGCTCTTGCTGTTGGACCAGAAATTGAATATGTAATTGTTGATGCTCCAAATAGCACTCTTGGCAATCAGCGATATCTGTTGGCCGCATCTGCAGTTGGCAGTTATTTAAGAGAGTTGGGCTTTGACACTTTGGAAAATGCTCAAGCTGCCATCACCAAGAAAGTGCTTGGCAAGGAACTAGCCGGCATTCGCTACAACAGAATTTTTGATTTCTACTCTGACTCCACCAAATTTGAAGTTGACAATGCTTGGCAAGTCTTGGTTGGGGAGTACGTGACGGCCGATGAGGGAACCGGCATTGTTCACCAGGCTCCTGCTTATGGTGAGGATGACCAGTTGCTGTGCAGTGCAGCTGGAATTCCAACATATGTTTCCATCAATGAGCGTGGCCAATTCAACTCCGTGATTGCGCCTTATGAGGGCCAACACGTTTTCGATGCAAACAAGCCAATTACTCAAGACCTAAAGGCTGCAGGTCGTCTTTTCAGACAGGCTTCCTACGACCACTCGTACCCACATTGCTATCGCTGCAAGAATCCTTTGATTTATAAAGCAGTCTCTTCTTGGTTTGTTGAGACGACAAAGTTGCGCGATCGCATGCTTGAACTTAATCAGCAGATTAACTGGGTGCCAGAACACACCAAAAATGGCAGTTTCGGCAAGTGGCTTGAAAACGTTCGCGACTGGGCGATTTCTCGCAATCGCTTCTGGGGAGCTCCAATTCCAGTCTGGAAATCAGATGACCCCAACTATCCGCGCATTGATGTCTACGGTTCACTCGCTGAACTAGAAAAAGACTTCGGAGTAGTTCCAAGTGACTTCCACAGACCAGTGATTGACGAGCTGGTTCGGCCCAACCCAGATGACCCAACTGGCAAGTCCATGATGCGCCGCGTGCCGGAAGTATTGGATTGCTGGTTCGAGTCAGGCTCCATGCCGTTTGCCCAGGTTCACTACCCATTTGAAAATCAAGAATGGTTTGATACTCACTTCCCCGGTGATTTCATCGTTGAGTACGTTGGACAGACCAGGGGTTGGTTCTACACGCTGCATGTCCTATCAACGGCCCTGTTTGATAGACCAGCATTCAAGAACGCAATCAGTCACGGCATTGTTTTAGGCAATGACGGCCAGAAGATGTCAAAGTCACTTCGCAATTACCCAGACGTCAACGAGGTTTTTGATCGCGATGGCTCGGATGCAATGCGTTGGTTCCTAATGTCGTCAACAATCTTGCGGGGCGGAAACCTTTCGGTCACAGAGCAGGGAATTCGCGAAGCAGTAAGACAGGCGCTTCTTCCGCTATGGAATAGTTACTACTTCTTCTCGCTTTATGCCAACGCATCCAGTTACCAAGCCAGCCCAAGTTACGGGTCGCAAGATTTACTTGACCGCTACATACTTGCCAAGACTCATGAGTTGATTGTTGCTGTTCAAAAAGACCTGGATCAATTTGATAGCTATCAAGCTTCGGCCAAGGTGCGTGAGTTTGCTGAAGTCCTAACTAATTGGTACATCAGACGTTCTCGAGATCGATTCTGGGCCGGAGACAAAGATGCTTTTGACACGCTTTACACAGTCCTAGAGGCAACCTTGCGTGTGGTTGCTCCGCTCCTGCCAATCATTAGCGAAGAAATGTGGCGGGGACTAACTGGTGGCAGATCGGTTCACCTTGAGTCTTGGCCGGAGGCTGAAGAATTCCCGCTAGACAAAGAACTGGTTCGTGACATGGATGCCATTCGCGAGGCCGCATCAGTTGCTCTGTCTTTGCGCAAAGCGGCTGGTTTGCGAGTGCGCTTGCCACTGAGTGAGCTAACAATCGCGGTCGAACAATCCGACTCTCTAGCTCACTACTCTGACCTGATTGCTGATGAACTAAATGTCAAGAAGGTTTCTGTTGTGCAGGCAAGCGCCGAGGTAGCAAAACAGTTTGGTTTGTCCAAGACCCTGAGCGTGAATGCCAGGGCACTGGGACCTCGCCTTGGGAAAGCCGTTCAGGAAGTGATTCAGAAAGCCAAGGCTGGCAACTGGAAATTAGATGGCGGAAACGTAGTCGTAGGAGACACCCCGCTCTTTGAAGGTGAGTATGAAATCGCCCTTCAAGCTACTTCTTCTGAAACGACTGCAGCAGGCGTTACTTCGACTGGCTTTGTGCTTCTAAACCTCGCTGTGACTCAGGAGCTGGAGCAAGAAGGTGCTGCCAGGGATGCGATTCGCCACATTCAGCAAGCCAGAAAAGATGCCGGCCTTGATGTCTCTGACCGAATTCACCTCACGCTTAGAGCCGATTCGAAGTCCATTTCCGCTCTGCAAAAGCACTCTCAGTTAATCTCTGAAGAAACCTTGGCGACCAAACTAGATATCTCGACCGGCGAAGGATCCTTGTCGATTGGTGAGGACGGACTCATTCAGATTGAGTTAGTGAAGCAGTGACCGCAATTTCAATGCAGCAGGCACTAGTTGAGCTGTATTCGAGAAAACCAGAGCACCAAATGCGCCCGAGATTGGAGCCGACCCGAATTGCGTGTGAGGTTTTGGGTAATCCACAATTCAATTACCCAGTCATTCACATAACTGGCACAAATGGAAAAACCTCAACCGCAAGAATTATTGAGCGTGTTTTGCGGGAGCTTGGCTTGAAGACTGGTCGACTCACGTCACCTCATCTAGTTCGCTTCAATGAACGCATTTCCCTAGACGGGGAGCCTATTGAAGATGAAAGATTCTTGGAAACGTATTCAGAGACTAAGCCCATTCTTGAACTGGTCGACCAGAAGCTGCAGGCCATGGGCGAACAACCATTGACATTTTTTGAGGCGATGACTGCAATTGCCTTTCAGATTTTCGCTGATGCGCCGATTGACGTCTTGGTTTTGGAAGTTGGAATCGGCGGAGAGTGGGACTCAACCAATGTGGCAAACGCAGATGTCGCAGTCTTTACAGCAATCGATCTTGACCACACCAAGCAATTAGGCAACACAGTTGAAGAGATAGCAACTACCAAATCGGGGATCATCAAGGAAAAGTCGATTGTTGTTTCAAGCCCCCAGAAACCTTCCGTGGCAGAGGTGCTGAAGGCTCGATCGAATGGTGAGCACTTTTTCTCAGGCGCTGAGTTTGAGCTACTTGATTCTGCACCCGAAGGATTTGGAACTAGGTTTTCTGTTTCTGGCACAGCTGGGCAGTACCCAAGTTTGTGGATGCCGATCATCGGCTCTCACCAAGCCGAGAATGCCGCTACAGCAATTGCCGCAGTCGAGCAGTTCTTGGGTGGACGCGCAATTGCCGACGAGTATCTCCGAGTTGCCCTAGCTGATGCTGTTAGCCCGGGTCGCTTGCAAGTTGTCAGTAAGCAACCTTTGATTGTTCTTGATGGAGCTCATAATCCTGCGGGCATTGCCAGCCTGGGGCGGTCAATCAATGAACACTTTGCCAATCCCGAGCGAATTGGATTGGTGGCGATGGTG
>CAYXWU010000070.1:0-5570 GCA_964468885.1 uncultured Aquiluna sp.
ATTGAAAGAGTCATGCAGATTCTTTCTCGCCGCACCAAGAACAACCCAATTTTGATTGGTGAACCAGGTGTTGGTAAGACTGCAGTGGTTGAAGGTCTTGCTCAAGCAATTGTTTCTGGCAACGTTCCCGAGACTCTGCGCGGCAAGCAGCTCTACACATTGGACATGGGATCTCTGATTGCAGGATCTCGCTACCGCGGAGATTTTGAGGAGCGACTAAAGAAGGTGACCAAAGAGATTCGCACCCGTGGCGACATCATCACCTTCATTGATGAAATTCACACCCTGGTTGGAGCTGGTGCTGCTGAGGGTGCCATTGACGCAGCATCAATTCTGAAGCCGATGCTGGCGCGAGGTGAACTTCAAACAATTGGTGCAACCACACTGGATGAGTACCGCAAGCACTTTGAAAAAGATGCCGCACTTGTTCGCAGATTCCAGTCAGTGCAGGTGGCTGAGCCAACCCCTGCGATGGCTATCAATATCTTGAAGGGTCTTCGTGATCGCTACGAAGCTCACCACAAGGTGTCCATTACTGACGGTGCAATTGTTGCCGCAGTCGCCATGAGTGATCGCTATGTGACCGATCGCTTCCTGCCAGACAAGGCAATCGATCTAATTGATGAGGCCGGAGCAAGAATGCGCCTGTCCTTCTTATCCTCGCCACCAGAGCTGAGAGAAATGGAAGACAAGGTTGCTGCAGTCAAGGCGGCCAAGGAACAGGCGATTGCTGATCAAGACTTTGAATTGGCAGCTGCCAAGCGCGATGAAGAAAAGAAGCTCACTGCAGAAAAGATGAAGCTTGAAAAGCAATTCCGTGAGGGCAACGTCAAAGAAGTTGGAATTGTTGACGAAGGTTTAATTGCGGAGGTTTTGGCCCAAGCTACTGGTATTCCAGTCTTCAAGCTCAGTGAAGAAGAAGGCGCGAAGCTGGTGTTCATGGAGCAAGAGCTGCACAAGCGCGTGATTGGTCAAGAGGCTGCCATTGCTGCACTCTCTAAGTCAATTCGTCGTCAGCGTGCAGGTCTGAAAGATCCAAAGCGACCATCGGGATCATTTATCTTTGCCGGCCCAACTGGTGTGGGAAAGACCGAGCTCGCCAAGGCGCTTGCTGAGTTTTTGTTCGATGACGAGGACGCACTGATTTCTTTGGACATGAGCGAATACAGCGAGAAGCACACCGTCTCTCGTTTGTTCGGAGCTCCTCCGGGATTCGTTGGATACGACGAGGGTGGACAGCTAACCGAAAAGGTTCGCCGCAAGCCATTCTCAGTTGTTCTGTTTGATGAGATTGAGAAGGCTCACCCCGACATCTTCAACTCGCTTCTGCAAATTCTCGAAGAGGGCCGCCTAACCGATGGTCAGGGCAGAGTGGTTGATTTCAAGAACACAATCATCATCATGACTACCAACCTCGGTACTCGTGAGATTTCTCGCGGAGCGCTTGGTTTCACCCTGGAAGGTGACAGCAAGAACGACTACGACCAGATGAAGTCAAGAGTCAACGAGGAGCTAAAGAAGAACTTCAAACCGGAGTTCCTAAACCGTGTTGACGAAACCATCGTCTTCCCACAGCTCACTCGTGAAGAGCTCATGCAGATTGTTGATCTATTTATCAAGCGTCTGCAGCTGCGTCTAGACGAGCGCGAATTGAAGCTGGTTCTGACTACCGCTGCCAAAGACCGTTTGATCGAGCTCGGTTATGAGCCCTCACTGGGAGCAAGACCACTTCGTCGAACTGTGCAGCGCGAAATCGAGGATGAGATTTCTGAGCGCATTCTGACCGGAACCATTCAGAGTGCTCAAGACATCAAGGTCGACTTCGTTGACGGCAAGTTTGTGTTCGATGCCAAGACTCGCGAGCAAGAGGTGGTCAGCTAACCCTTGGCTGAGATTCAACGCTACAAGGTAATCGAATCTCATCGTGGATTCGAGGTTAGAGACTACGAACCGCACACTCTTGTAACGAAGCCGATGCCGGGATCAATGGGCTCTGCCAGCTACAGCGCATTTGGCTATCTCGCCGGCTACATCGGCGGTGAAAATGAAGCGCGTCAACAAATCGCCATGACTGCACCGGTCTTGCAGAAAAAATCGAGCAGTGGCTTTGATGTTTCATTTGTGATGCCACATGACCTAGTCGATGCACCAAAACCTTTGCGATCGGGAATGAGCGTGCAGCGGATGAGCGGTGGCTTGATGGCTGCCAAGCGATTCAATGGCTCCGCATCGGATCGCTTATTTGAAAGCAAAGCGCAGATGCTTTTGGCAGAACTCGATAAAGCCGGTTATGAAGCTGTTGGGGAAATCCAATACGCCCGCTATAACGGCCCTTGGACGCCGCCTGTTCTGAGGCGCAATGAAGTGCTGGTAGCAATCAAGCGCAAGTGAGGCAATAATTAGCGGATGCTTTCCGTTCGCTCTGCCAACACATCAGATGTTGCAAAGATTCGCCAAATCGCGAATCCGCTCGTAGAAAAGCGCGTTTTGCTTGGCAAAGAGCTAGTTGAACTCTACGAATCAATTCAAGAGTTTGTTGTGGCTGAGCTTGACGGAGAAGTTGTTGGATTTGGCGCACTACATGTGATGTGGGAAGACCTTGCCGAGGTAAGAACTTTGGCAGTTTCTGAATCTGCGCAGCGCAGGGGAGTTGGAGCCGCGCTTCTTCGAGAGTTGCTTGAGCGTGCTCGAGTGTTGGGCATTCACCGAGTTTTCTGCCTGACATTTGAGACGGGCTTCTTTGCCTCACACGGGTTTGAGGAAATTTCAGATGTTCCGGTAGATGCGGCAACTTATGCTGAATTGGTTAGATCTCATGATGAGGGTGTGGCGGAATTCTTGGATTTGGCCAGAGTTAAGCAGAACACGCTAGGCAACACCAGGATGTTGAAAAAGCTCTAGCTAGATTATCTGTGTGCCAACAGAGCAACAGATCTTCAGACGCCGCCGAGCTCTCGCAGTCGTAGTCCTTGCGCTTTTAGTCAGTGTGATTTGGGGAATTCCTCAACTCTTTAGCGGTCAATCAGCGTCGGATGTCATCGACAGCAACGAAGTATCGTCCGATGTTGCAAATCTGCCAGATTGCGCACCAGGTGTAGTTGCAATTGAAGTGATGGTTGGCAAAATCAACGAGACCAATGCGGACGGGACGCAGTCTCGAGAAATTCTGAATAATTTCGACGCTGGCACAATGCCTGCCCTTTGGTATCAAATCACCAACAAGGGAACCATCGAATGTAAGTTCAACGTTGGGCCAAGAGTTACTTTCTACACAATCTCTTCGGGAGACGAAACCATTTGGTCCTCTAAAGACTGCAACCGTGAAGGACTGCAAGACACCTTGGTTTCTCTGCAGGCAAATCAAACTCTTGAGGCGATTGCCAGTGAGTGGGAGAAGTCTTACTCTTCTGAAAATGGTTGTGGCTTAGAGGGCAATGACGCAGTTCCCGCAGCCGGGGCGACTTACAAAATCAGAGTTGAAGTCAGCGGCGTTCTGTCTGAAGAAAAACGCTTTGTTTTGAATTAGTAGCTTCAGCTAAATAAACTCATCGCATCGGCCGAGGAGGAAATCTGAGAAAGCATTCTCAAGAGTTCTGGCTCGTCCTAATGGTTTCGCTAGGCGCTAGTGCCATTTACTCAGTTCTGAGTCTTCTGCGAAAACTAACCAGTGAAGAGGGCTTAGCGGGTTCAACTGCAACCATCAACCGACCACTTGCCGAAGTTCCCTGGCTTGACTTCATCTCCCAGCTTGCAGGTCTGACGCTGAGTTTGGTGCCAGTTTTGTTGGCGCTTTATTTCTTGTCACTGGATCGCATTTCTATCGGCCTAATTCCTAAAGCTAAAGATTTTGCTTGGGGACTAGGACTGCCTATTTTGATTGGGATTCCCGGCATTGCTCTATACGTCTGGGCGGTCCAAGTCGGACTGACTGCCAAAATAATCCCGAGCACACTGGGCGATTACTGGTGGACGCCATTGATCTTGTTCTTGTCTGCACTGCGGGCAGGTCTTCAAGAAGAGGTAATTGCTGTTGCTTTTTTTGCGAAAAAGCTGCAGCTGATCCGACCCGAAATTACCGTCATTGCGGTTGTTTTACTGTCTAGTGTTTTTAGGGCCAGCTACCACCTCTATCAAGGCTTCTCGGCATTCTTAGGAAACTTCATCATGGGGCTGGTCTTCGCCTATCTATTTTTTAGAGTCAAGCGAGTAGCTCCGCTGGTTATTGCCCATACCACGATGAACACCGCAGTCTTTCTTGGATATCCACTGATCGCCCCGCTACTTCCAATCTAGGATTCATACGTGGAGAAGCTGAAGATTTGTTTTCTGGGTACAGGCTCGATGGGCTCTGCTGTCCTGCAGGGGCTACTCGCCAGCGGCTATGAGAAGAAGCTAATTTCTGCGACTACTAAGTCTGAAGCAAGTGCTTTGAAGTTGCGAGAGCAGGGCATAAGTGCTCTGTCTATCGAGACCTCCAAAGATGCCAATCAACTTCTTTCTTCCGATGCCCAAATAGTTGTGCTTGGTGTAAAGCCATATCAGATTGCCGATGTTCTCACTGAAATCCGCTCAGAAGTCGATACAGAAGCAATCATCATCTCAATGGCAGCCGGAATTGAACTCAAAACCATGGCAGAGAAGCTTCCGCAACACAAAAACTTGATTCGAACCATGCCCAACACTCCTGCCTTGGTAGGAAAGGGAGTTACTGGTTTGGTTGGTGCAGATACCGCATCAACTGATGCAGTCAAGGCAGCAATTGATTTGTTTGAGACTGTTGGCGAAGTGGTTGAAGTCCGCGAAGATCAAATCAATGCCTTGAGTGCGATATCTGGCTCTGGTCCCGCCTGGCTTATGTTCATAGTCGAGAAGTGGGAAGAGGTTGCGATCAAGAACGGCTTCACGCCGGACCAGGCAGCCAAGTTAGTTCGCTCAACCCTGATTGGTTCGGCTGAACTTCTGGCAAGTGGTGGTGCGGAGCCAGCTGAACTCAGGAAGAATGTGACATCTCCTGGCGGTACCACGGAGCGAATCATCGCAACGTTGGAAGAGGCAGATCTAACCAAGATTTTTGATGCTGCTTTAGAAGCAGCCGTAAAAAGAGCACATGAAATTGCCAGCTCTAAGGGTTAGGCTTATTACATGGCAGACATCTTTGAAGTAATTGCAGATCCAACTAGACGCAAGATTCTAGAAGCCCTACTCGCAGCCCAGGTTGCTGGTAGTGAGCTACAGGTCAATGACCTGGTAAAGCAGACCAAGCTGGGTCAACCAGCAGTTTCCAAGCATCTGAAGATTTTGCGCGATGCCAAATTAGTTTCTGCTCGTGAAGATGGTCAAAAGCGTTTTTACTCTGTCACCCCCGAGCCACTCGAGGACGTCGAGGACTGGCTAATCAATTTCCTCTCGCTCGGCTTTGATGCTGAAGCGGAAGAAGACCTGTCAGACGTTCTTGGCAATGCCGGTGAGAAACTTGGCAGCTGGTTAACAGAGCGTGCGAGCTGGCTGAGTGCTCAGGTTCAGGCCAAGGTGAAAGAACTTGACCTGGATGTGGATCCAAAGGATCTGGG
>CAYXWU010000071.1:0-5391 GCA_964468885.1 uncultured Aquiluna sp.
AGAGGTTGGGTATAGCTCTTACCCTTTTCCTTGCACTCCTCTGGAGTGTAAGGCGGATCAAAGAGTGTTGGATCAGAGAAGCTAAGACCCATCTTCGCATCTTGTGATGCGTTGTTGGAATCTTCGATTGGGCTTAGCTCTTCGAAGACTTCGTCAAGTCCTGTCTTCGCACTCTTGCCAGCGATTGCTCGCCAGGCAGGTGCACCAATTAACCAGTCGAAGGATTCAGTCTGCAGTGATAGCAGATCTGGAATCTCAACTGGGTCTGTGTGCTTTGCGAAGGTTGGACGTTGGGTGGAGCGGGTGTTTGCTGAATTTTTTGATTTAGCGTTTTTCGCAGCGGCCAAAGTAAATACCCCTAGGTAAGTGAGTGGTTAGCAGAAGCAACCAAAACCAAATGCGAGCCAAAATATGCATCGCGCCAAACGACCGCTATATATCGCGTGGCAATGGGTTAGGGAAGCAAGTCTCAATAATAAGGGTGGAGAATTATGCTACGCAATACCCAATTTTGCTGAAAATTTATTCTTTTGTGACTATTCCCGCTCCCGGGACCTAGCCCGGTCCATTTCCCTAGCGGCATCCTTTTGTTTTAGGGTTTCTCGCTTGTCATAGGACTTCTTACCCCTGCCCAAACCAAGCTCGACCTTGGCATAACCGTCCTTGAAATAAAGGGATATCGGAACCAATGTGTAGCCAGACTCCCTGGAAGCCCCCGCCAACTTGGCAATCTCCTTTTTCCCTAGCAGCAGCTTTCTGCGCCTACGGGTTGCATGGTTAGTCCAAGATCCTTGGCTGAACTCAGGGATAAATGCATTTTCCAGCCAAACTTCTCCCCCATCAACTACCGCATAGGAATCATTCAAGGAGGCCTTGCCCTCCCTGAGAGACTTCACCTCTGTGCCAGATAGGACAATGCCAGCCTCATAGACATCTTCTATGAAGTAGTCATATCTGGCCCGCTTATTGCTAGCGACCAGCTTCTGCCCTCGCTCGCGTGGCATGTTGTCCTCTAGTTCCTAATGTGGCGATAGGTGGAAATTCCCGACGCCAAGACAGCGAGGATAGCACCAACCACCAAAACAAAGGGAGCAATCAATAACACATCAGATAGCCCCACCAGATTCACAAAAGCAAACTGACTGCTGGCTGGGGTGATGTATAGCTCAACCGCTAAACCAACCACCACGATCGCTGCCGCTCCACCCAGTAAAGCTGCAAACAACCCCTCCAAAATAAAGGGCAGCTGAATAGAAAAACTGGAGGCACCAACCAATCGCATGATGGCAAGCTCGCGTCTTCTAGAAAATGCACTAAGCCGAATTGTGGTGGTGGTTAGTAGCGCCGCACTAAACAGCATCACCGCTGCCACCGCACCTGCCACCAGCGTGCCGGTATTGAGCAGACCAATTATCGGATCGAAGTAGGCACGCTGGTCCTGCACCTGCGCAACTCCCGGCTGATCAGCAAATGCTTCAACCACCAAGCTCGCTTTCTCTGGATTTACCAAAGAGACCCAGTAAGCACTGTTGAGCTGCTCCGCAGACAAAAACTGTGCGGCTGGAAGATCTGCATTTTCAGAGAGCAAACGATCATATGCCTGCTGCTGATCTTCAAAGTAATAAGCATCGATGTAAGGCTTGAGTGCATCGCTCTTGAGCTGAGCAGCCACTGCATTTTGTTCATTTTCAGTAATGCTGCCGGTTGGGCATTCACTGTCTGGCGAGTACTCGTTGCAGAGATAGACCACCAACTGTGCCTTGTCATACCAAAAGTTCTTCAGATTCCCAATCTGCACCTGCAGCAGCGCTGCCGTTGCAACAAAGCTCAGTGAAACAAAGGTCACCAAGACAATTGAGAAAAACATTGAGAGATTGCCCCTTAGGCCATCCCAAATCTCCCGCAGAATAAATGAAGGACTCACTTAGCCCTCAATTCTGGGAATGGCATCAGATGGAATCTCTTTATAGGAAGCAGTCTGAGCATCCCTGACCACCTGGCCAGATCTAATCTCAACCACTCTCTTCTGCATTCGATCAACAATGCCGCGATCGTGGGTGGCCATCACCACGGTGGTGCCAGCCAGATTGATCTTTTCTAAAAGCCGCATAATTTCATTGCTGTTATCTGGATCTAAGTTGCCAGTTGGCTCATCTGCCAAAAGCAGCTCTGGCTTATTCACCAGCGCTCTCGCAATTGCAACTCTCTGCTGCTCACCACCGGAGAGAGCGCTGGGCAGTGATGCTGATTTATCTTCCAATCCAACTAGGCGCAAAACCTCTGGCACCGAAGTTTCGATGTATGCCCTGGACTTTCCAATCACCTGCAGCGCATAAGCCACATTTGAATAAACGCTCTTGTTTGGAAGCAGCCTGAAATCCTGAAACACCACTCCCAGCTTTCTTCTGAAAGCTGGGATGGTTCTTTGGGTTAGCTCCCGCAGATTCTCACCCAAGACAAAGACATTGCCACTATCAACGCTCTCTTCACGCAGTAAAACCCGTAGCAGCGATGATTTACCGGAACCAGATGAGCCAACCAGAAAGACAAACTCTCCCCTGGCAATCTCCAGCGAAACCGAACTCAGAGCAGCCTGGTTGGCTCCTCGGTAGGTTTTATTGACATCATCTAGGCGAATCATTTCCCTCAAAGCCTAAATAAAGCAGGGGTCTTTTATGGTGAGAAAGGGCGGGTGTTAGCTTCTTTGGCCAGCTCGCCAGCGAATTCCAGCAGAGATAAAACCAGCCAATTCACCATCAAAGACATCTGATGGGTTGTTCACTTCATACTCAGTTCGAAGATCCTTCACCATCTGATAGGGAGCAAGCACATAAGAGCGCATCTGCTCACCCCAGCTGGCTTTAACATCTCCCGCCAGCTTCTTCTTGGTTGCCTCTTCCTCTTGGCGCTTTAGTTCCAAAAGTCTTGACTGCAAAACTCTCATCGCAGCCTGCTTGTTCTGCAGCTGCGACTTTTCATTTTGACAAGAAACCACAATGCCAGAAGGCAAGTGTGTTATTCGAACAGCCGAATCAGTTGTGTTCACCGACTGCCCACCCGGCCCAGAAGATCGAAAGACATCCACCCGGATATCTGATTCTGGAACCAAAACCTCATCGGTTGCCTCAATCAGTGGCACCACCTCCACCGCAGCAAAAGAAGTCTGTCTTTTACCAGCGGCATTGAAAGGACTCATTCGAACCAGTCGGTGGGTGCCGGTTTCAACCGATAACTTGCCATAGGCGTAAGGAGCATCAATTTCAATCACGGAGCTTTTAATGCCAGCTCCTTCTGCAAAAGATGTATCCAGAACAGCTGTTTTATAACCCTGCTTTTCGCAATATCTCAAATACATCCGCATCAGCATCTCAGCAAAGTCAGTGGCATCATCGCCACCCGCCCCAGAGCGAATGGTGAGAAGTGCTCCTCTGGAGTCATATTCACCAGAGAGCATGGTCTCTGTCTCTAAACTCAAAACCTGCTCAGACAGCTTCTTTTCTTCAAGCAATGCTTCTTTCAAAGAAGAGCTGTCACCCTCGGCTTCTGCCATCACAACCAGCTCAGACAGATCCTTAACGCCTTGCGAAAGAGTAAGGAATCCCTCGAGTTTGTTCTTAGCTCTTGCCAAAGCCCCAGTGATCTGTTGAGCACGGCTAGTGTTCTCCCAAAGACCAGGCTGCTCAACTTGCAACTGCAGGGAAGATATCTCCTTCTGCAAAGCAGGAAGGTCAAGCACCTTCTCAATGCTTTGCAGGGTAGAAGAAAGAGCCGCTAGGCGCTCTTTTAGCTCGCTATCGCTCATATCTCCCGTTGATTTAGTGGCGGTGACGGTGGGATTTGAACCCACGGTGGGCTTTCACCCACACAACTTTTCGAGAGTTGCACCTTCGGCCGCTCGGACACGTCACCGCCGAACAGCCTACCAACTAGCCCCTTCTAGCTTGAAAAAAGCTTTCCAGCAGCTCTGCGCACTCTTTCTCCAGCACTCCCCCAATGACTTCTACCTGGGAACCAAGTGCCTTATCTCGAAGCAGGTCATACCTTGATCCTGCTGCTCCAACCAGCTCGTCATAAGCTCCAAAAATCACCTTGGGAATGCGAGCTGCCTGAATTGCCCCCGCACACATCACGCAGGGTTCTAATGTCACAACCAGGCTGCAAGAATCCAATCGCCAATCGCCAATGATCTGGGCAGCCTGTCGGATGGCATTGATTTCAGCATGTGCGGTTGGATCATGCGTCTTTTCACGAGAATTCACACTGGCGGCAATCAGATTGCCCTGCTCATCTAAAACCAAGGCCGCCACAGGCACTTCTTCGCCAGATTGCCTGGCAAGTTCAATCGCCTGCAGCATCGCTTCATTCATATCAGCGAGTTTATTGAGAGAAAGGGGTTAGTTGGTTGACTTTTCGCTCGAGAAAAGTAGCTCAGCGCTTCTAAAGTTTCCACCGACACCATTGGCTGGGCTCGAGGTAATCACCGTCTGGATTCCAGGGATTAGAGCCGCGACCGCACTGCACACGTTCTGCGCCCTTCTAACAGCCAGCCTGCGATCATTGGCAGTGGCCCGGCGAGAAGAAGTGGTGCCGTTGCAAACAACCGACTTGGCAGAAGAGTTCTCTGCAACTGCCAATCTAATTGCCCTTTGAGACTGCGCGCTTAGGGCTGCTGAGTTGCCTGCAAAAAATACCCGATAGGAACGCTCTGCAATTACTGGAGCTGCGACAGGCTTGGCGATTACCTCAAAAGCGAGAAGATGAGTAAGGACTGCTCCAGTTCCATAGGTCAAGCGCAGATCATATTTTCCAACAGTCAGAGCGGGCAACGAAAGCAACAGCTTGCCATCACTACCCAGACTAAACTCCACTCGCTTGCCGTCAATTGAAATCCCCGTGATTTGATTTAGCCTCTCACCGCCAAGAACCACTTGAGAAGCCTCGCCCTCATTGAGGGTTCGCTTGGAAAATTCAGTAATGAAAGGACCTGAATAAACAGGGATTGGGGCTACCGTCCATACAGCAAACAAAGTTGTGTTAGAAGTTAGGTTGAGTGGAGAGCTAACGGCTGTCGCAGCATCGGCAGCGGTACCCCAACCCGCAAAGATAAATCCTGGCCTGGTTAGCTCTCCTGGATTGCTTGCAATGGAGACACTTCCTCTACCGGTTTGAGGGTTTGGAACACTGCCGCCGGTGTGGCCGTTGCCGTCATAAGTGATGGTGAAGGTTGGTAGCCACTTCGCGTAAAGCGTTAGCCCTGCATCAGTTGAGTATGTTGCACCCTCTGCGTAGCTAGTGCCGGTGCCATTGGCTGCGGTGTTCCAGCCATCAAACACGAAGTTTGTGCGGACCAGCGATCCAGAGTTGCTGCGCAGTGTGATGTTTACTCCAGCT
>CAYXWU010000072.1:0-5353 GCA_964468885.1 uncultured Aquiluna sp.
GTCAATCAATGAACACTTTGCCAATCCCGAGCGAATTGGATTGGTGGCGATGGTGGCAGACAAAGACATTGATGCCGCCGCTAAACAATTTGCTGAAATGTTTCCAAGGGTTGTTGTCACTCAGCTGGAAAGCGAGCGAGCATTGCCAGCTGAGGACCTGGCCAGCAAAATCATCACCCACGGCGGAACTGTCCTGGCGACCATTCCCGAAGTCGGCAAAGCGCTGGAGTTTGCCAAAGAAACGGCCGAATCTGAGGAAATTGCTTTGTTTGTGACTGGTTCGCTTTACCTAATTGGTGCAGTTCTGGGAGAATTACAGACAGATGACGATGAAAAATAAATCAACTAAACGCCTACTGGCTTCAATAGTTCTGAGCTTTCAGTCAATCGTCATTTTCTTTGCAACGCTAACGGCTTTTGGCCTCAAAATGGCGGAGCCAACTTCCAATTTGCCTGCAATCGAACTGATTTGGGGAATTGGACTTAGCTTTGCACTGCTTGCCATTCTTACTCCGGCTTTTCTTAGAAAACCTGCCGGTTATTGGTTGGGCTGGTTGGTGCAGGCTGCGCTCCTGGTTAGTGGTTTCTGGCTTTGGGGAATGTTTGTGATTGGAACAATTCTGGTCGGACTTTGGATATGGGGGCTCGTCGCGGGCGCCACTATCGATAAAGCAAGAGAGAATTACAACAAATTGATGGGAGAGCAAATTGCAAGCGACCCTAGTTCTAATTAAGCCAGATGGCGTCAAGCGCAACTTGGTGGGTGAAATCATCAAGCGTTGCGAAGCAAAAGGCTACAAGGTGACGGATTTGAAAATGGTTGCACCAAATCGTGAACTCTTAGAGCAGCACTACGCTGAACACGAAGGCAAACCTTTTTATGAGCCACTGCTCGAGTTCATGCTCTCAGGACCAACCGTTGCGATTCGATTAGAGGGCGAGCGGGTCATTGAAGGATTTAGATCCTTAGCTGGAGCAACTGATCCAACGACTGCAGCCCCTGGAACCATTCGCGGAGATCTCGGTCGCGACTGGGGAACCAAAGTTATTCAGAATCTGGTTCATGGCTCAGATTCAGATGAGAGTGCTAAGCGCGAACTAGCTATTTGGTTCTAGAACAGCGTCGGCCAGTAATTCCAGAATTGAACAATAATTAGTCCTATGAGAATTGCGTAGGTCAAAATCGTTGCAACCCAGGCCCATTCGTAAATAGTTTCGCCCGTGCCAACTAACTTTTGTCCTAGATGCCCTTCCTTGGCAGAGAAACCAAGGATTGACCAAAACAGGGGAATCGTTGCAGTCCATGCCACCATGCAGTAAAGGCAGAGAGCTCCAATGACATAGACGCTTTGGCTGAAGAGCCAAAAAACAAAAACCATCGCAAGTACGTGTCCCGCTAGAAATACTTGCCAGAACCAGCTCGCAAATTTAGCCCCAGCCAAGATTGCAAAACCGACCACGATCGGCGCGAAAAATGCTGCCAAGCCAATTATTGGATTTGGAAATCCAAAAAGAGCAGCCTGCTCTGAAAGCATCACTGACTTACAGCTGATGAAGGGGGAGATGTCACAGGCAGTCGCGGCTGATGGGTCACCAGCCACCTTGATTCGCTCTAGGGTCAAACCGAAGCTTGCAATCCAGCCTGTGGCGCCAAAAAGGATGAGGAAATAAGGGAACACAGGGGAATTATCCCATTTTCAGCGGGACCGTGGCATACTTCTAACTAGATGCGATCACACTCGCATCGAAGGTTTCGTCAAAGACAACGGGTTTTTGACGCATTAGGTTTCGATTCAGGTTGCGGCCTGAATCACTTGAACGGGGCTTACGGGGTGTGAACCAAAGCCCAGCATAGGCACTCGTGGCAAAGAAAAAAGAAGAGCCAGCCAAACCGGCGGCAACGCAACTGATATTTCAAGCTCCTTCCCTTCCAACCCCCAAGGTTGAGCGCGCTACTAAGAAAAAGGCTGAACCAAAGCCGGAGCGCAAGGAAAAGAAGAAAAAGGAAGCACCCAAGGAAAAAACTAAGCCTCAAAAAGCGGCCACCAAAGAAGAGGACGGCTCAACCAGAGTAGAGGCCAAGCGAATTAGAAGGCGCGACTCCAGAGATACGGGACGTCGTCGCTCAACGGTTACAGAGAGCGAATTCCTCGCTAGACGCGAGTCTGTTGATCGAAAAATGATCGTTCGTGAACACGATGGCAGATTCCAAATTGGCGTGCTTGAAGACGGCCTTCTCGTCGAGCACTATGTGACTGAGTCTCAAAGCGTCTCCATTATTGGCAACGTTTATCTAGGTAAAGTGCAGAATGTTCTTCCGTCCATGGAGGCGGCTTTCGTAGACATTGGTCGTGGACGAAATGCAGTTCTTTACTCAGGTGAGGTTGATTGGGATGCTGCCGAAACCGGCAACCAGCCACGTCGAATTGAGTTGGCTCTAAAAACCGGTGATCAAGTATTGGTGCAGGTTACAAAAGATCCGGTTGGTCAAAAAGGCGCTCGTCTAACTTCGCAGATTTCGCTGCCCGGCCGCTTCTTGGTTTATGTCCCGGCAGGAAACATGTCGGGAATTTCCCGGAAGCTGCCAGAGGGAGAGCGTGCACGTTTAAAGCAAATCTTGAAAGGCGCATTACCCGAAGAAGCTGGTGTGATCGTCAGGACTGCTGCCGAGGGGGCTACCGAGGAGCAACTTCGTCTGGACATTGAACGCCTGCAGATGCAGTGGGAAGAAATTACTCGGCAAGCTGAAAAAGGCAAAGCGCCAATCCAACTTCACTCCGAGCCCGAACTGCTGGTGAAAATCATTCGCGATGTCTTCAATGAAGATTTCCAGCAACTGGTAGTCAGTGGTAAAAGTGCCAACGAAGTCATTCGCAACTATCTATCGACAGTTGCACCTGATCTTCTTGAGCGACTTGTGGAGCACACCAACAAGGAAGACATCTTCGACCACTATCGAATTGGTGACCAAATTGTGAAGGCGCTGGATAGGAAGGTCTACCTACCATCTGGCGGTTCGTTGGTGATTGACCGTACTGAGGCGATGACTGTAGTAGACGTCAATACCGGAAAATTCATCGGTTCTGGCGGAAATCTTGAAGAGACCGTCACCAAGAACAACCTGGAAGCTGCTGAGGAGATTGTTAGACAATTGCGCCTTCGAGACATTGGCGGAATCATTGTCATTGACTTCATTGACATGATCCAAAGCGCTAATCAGGAAGCTGTTCGCAGGCGTCTTCTCGAATGCCTAAGCCGTGACAGAACCAAGAACCAGGTCAGCGAGATTACCTCGCTCGGCCTAGTCCAGATGACTCGTAAGAAGATTGGCGTCGGCCTGCTAGAGACCTACTCCGAAACCTGTGAGTGCTGCGGTGGTCGAGGACTTGTAATCCATGACGAGCCCCGCTTTAAAGCGGCAGAAGTAGAGCCAAAGAAGGGCAAAAAGAAGGAAGACAAGCAAGAGAAGCAGGAAGTTAAGAAGGTGGTTACGGGCGAAAAGGCGGACGCTTTCAAGTCCCTAGTTAGCCAGATTGCCTCGGCGACCTCCAGCGAGCCAGCCAAGGAGCCAGAGGGTAAGACCGAAATGCTAAACGCCGTACTTGAAGCTTTGCCAGAGCCCGACGAAAAGCCCGCCAGAAAGCCCCGCCGGGCCAGCAGCATCATCCGGAAGGTCAAGGGCAAGAAGTAGGCAGGTCGGTTGACCGACCCCTCTTTGTTGGCTAGAATTTCAGGCTGTTGCCCGCTTCTGTGGAAGCGGAAAATCCCAGAAAGTTAGGTTAGAAGTGGTTTACGCAGTTGTTCGTGCCGGCGGCCGCCAGGAAAAGGTCGAAGTTGGCACCATCGTCACCATGAACCGGATTGAACAGTCATCCGGCACCGTTGAGCTACCTGCACTTCTAGTTGTAGATGGCGACAAGGTCACTTCTGATCCACAAGCTCTTGCCAAGGTAAAGGTTGTAGCGGAAGTTATCGACCAGACTCGCGGACCAAAGATTGTCATCCAGAAATACAAGAACAAGACTGGTTACAAGAAGCGTCAGGGACACCGTCAAGATTTAACCCGCGTTAAAGTTACCGAGATTAAGTAGGTAGAGAGAAATGGCATCCAAAAAGGGAGTTAGTTCCACCCGTAACGGTCGTGACTCAAACGCTCAGCGTTTGGGAGTTAAGCGTCACGATGGCCAGGTTGTAAATGCCGGTGAGATTTTGGTTCGCCAGCGTGGCACCCACTTCCACCCGGGTAAGAATGTCGGCATTGGAAAAGACGACACACTATTCGCACTGGCCGCCGGTGCAGTGCAGTTCGGATCCAAGTCGGGTCGACAAGTGGTGAACGTAGTCACCCAGTAAAGGTTTTCAAAACCGAGGCGGACCCGAAGGGTCCGCCTCTTTTTAGTTGAGGAGAGTTATGGTCAGCTTCGTAGATCATGTGACTCTTCATTTGCGCGCTGGCGATGGCGGTCATGGCTGCACCTCAATTCGAAGAGAAAAATTCAAACCACTGGCAGGTCCAGATGGTGGCAATGGTGGCGATGGTGGATCAATCACTTTGCTTAGCGATCACAACGTGACAACTCTGCTTGATTATCACCATCGCCCACACCGAGTTGCTAAATCCGGTGGCAATGGAAAAGGTGATTACAACAACGGCGAGATGGGAGAAGACCTTGTTCTTCCAGTCCCAGTTGGAACTGTCGTGAAGGATGCAGAAGGCAACGTTATTGCTGATCTGGAATATTCTGGGATGGAATTGCTTGTTGCTCGCGGCGGTGCGGGTGGTCTAGGTAATGCTGCCCTTGCCAATAGAAAACGAATCGCACCGGGGTTTCATCTTCTGGGAGTGCCAGGCTGGCAAGGAGATATCCAGCTTGAACTAAAGACCGTTGCAGACATTGCTCTTGTTGGATATCCATCTGCTGGAAAGTCTTCGCTAGTTGCAGCCCTGAGTTCCGCCAGGCCGAAGATTGCTGAGTATCCGTTTACAACCCTGCATCCAAATCTTGGAGTGGTGGCCGCTGGCGACTCTCGTTACACAATCGCTGATGTGCCTGGACTAATTGAAGGTGCATCCGAGGGCAAAGGGTTGGGCCTTGACTTTCTAAGGCACGTTGAGCGCTGCAGTGCTCTTTGTCATGTCATTGATTGCGCCACGCTAGAACCCAATCGCGATCCAATGGCGGATTACCTTGTTATCAAGCAAGAGCTTGCCAAATATCATGTTCCAGAAGGGCAAGTGCCTCTGCTCGAGCGTCCACAAGTCATCGCGCTAAACAAGATTGATGTTCCAGAGGCTAGGGAATTGGCTGAGTTTGTTAAGGCGGATTTTGAGGCTCTAGGTGTTCAGGTTTTC
>CAYXWU010000073.1:0-5273 GCA_964468885.1 uncultured Aquiluna sp.
AACCTCTTCCATCCTGGCCGGTGTTGTTTTGGTTTATAGCGCCTATGTGCTACTTACTAATAAGGAAGAAACTGAAAGGCAGATGTCGCTGAGACTGATTGTCACGGTCAGCATGGTGATTGTTGGTGTTGTCTACCACGCTCTTTTAGGAGACAGCGCAGTAGATCCAAGAGACATTGGTTATGAGTGGCCAGTGATCCCAAACCTGATTATCCACACCTGGGCCCCAATAGCAATCGTCTTTGACTATCTACTTTCTATTCGTGGAGCACTTCCTAGGTGGAGAAAGAGCCTGTGGGTGATTGCCTATCCCCTTGGCTGGCTTGCCTTCTCAATCACCAGAGGCCTAATAGATGGCTGGTGGCCATACTGGTTCATTAATCCAAACAGTGAGATAGGAATAACTGGAGTCATTGGCTATGTCCTAGCCATATCCTTTGCCTTTATATCTTTAGGTTTCTTGCTGTCTGGGGCAAGGATATTTGTTGTGAAGCTGGCAAGGCGGACAGCGGTTTCCTTCTAGGGATGTGCCTTATCCTCAGCAGAGGGGGGTGCTCCCTCAGACATACGGGTTCGCTTACTGTGCAACCTTTAGTGTTACCTGATTACCCGAGGGATCATCAAAACTCACCTGGTTCTCTAGTCTCTGACTAGGACTAAGGCCAAAGTGTTCAAGTCTTTCTAATGTTTCTGAGAAGCTCTCGCTACTCGGAAGCACAATAGAAACATCTCCAAGACCCAGGGTTTGCTGTCTTTTCCCAGCTCCCCTTTATCTCCAGATGTTCATCGCCATGTGGTGGTGATAACCACCGGCAGAAACAAATAGTGCTGTTCCGCCCCAATTCAAAGTAACTTCAAACCCAAGAGCATCAACATAGAAGTCTTTAGCCTGAGCAATGTTTCCAACCGATAGGTTGACATGACCGATTACCGGTATTTCCCTCACCACAGGATCTGCTAGGTGCTCAGCCAGATACTGATTGGGGTCTAGATATAAGGTGTCCATCTTGATTTGACCGTGCTGCCAAGACCAGCTGGTTCTTTCCCTATCAAAATAAAGCTCAACCCCATTGCCCTCAGGATCATCGAAGTAGAAAGCTTCAGAGACAATGTGATCGGCAGACCTGGTGAATCTTCCCAGCCCCGATTGAGCCAGATCCCTAACAGCTGTTGATAGGGCACCTCTTGATTAATAGAGAAAAGCAGTATGGAAAAGACCTGCCTAATGCTCCCCAGCCAGTATTAGCTCAGGGGCAGATATTAAATCCAAAGCTGACCCTCTATCTCCCCCTAGCACCCTGGAGGAGATGTCTTCTGACATACCAGATAAACCCAAAGCATCCGAGTAATACCTGGTCATCAGATCCAGATCCCGAACCCTGAGCATGACAGAGCCCATCTGAATATTGGCAGGTAGGGTCAAGGGATAAGCCCAGGGGGCTAGACAGATTTGTACATAACCTATTTGTCTGCAAACTTAGTTTTGGAGGGACGCTCCCGAATCGAACCCGAAATTTCCAGTTGGAACCCAGCCAGGTGCTTTGATACCTAAGTCAAGGCCTTCCTCATAAGCCATTTCCTTCAATATCTTTTCAACCTGAGGATCTTCAACGATTGTCTCAAATTCGATGTAACCACTTCCCAACCACGAATACTGGCTGTTCTGACCCCAGGTGCGGAAGATCTTTTTACCTTCTAATTCCGGATCACGATTCACTGCGTCTTCATACGTGCTAGCTCCACACGCTGCGCAATGCTGATCAAGATCAACTATCACAACTTTCTCCTCAATCAGTCGATCGACAAATCTAAGAAACTTATTGAAGTCGGAATGCTCCGACATGCCAAAGCCCTCGTCACTTGGAGTCAGGACTTCCCAGGGTGAAGCCTTATGTAGTTCGCCGTAAACAAATGCATTTGCAACATCAAACATAAGCTTGTATGCGTTTGGTTCATCGTCATCTTCGTCTTCTTGCCAGTCAAAATAGTCTTCTCCCTCATCAATAATTGAATGAGTCCAAGAATCTCCCCAAGGTAAAACCAGCTTGGGTTCTCCATGAGACTTTGAAACAAGATCAATTAGTGCGACAATTTCTTCACCATCCGCGAACTCTCCGCTAACACCCTGGTAGGACCAGCCATTCACATATTCATGGAATTTGAAATCAGCTGGGTTTGCACCCTGAACAGGAATCTCCATTGAAGAGTTCAGCTTTTCTTGGATGTGATACAGAACTGGATCATAATTTGCACCTACAGAAAGCACATAATCGTCTGGGAAAATCCACATAGCGCGCCTTGAAATAGATGCCCACATTCCTTCAGTTTCTTCAGCGGGTTCAGCATTCATCCAACTGGTGATGAAATGCACAAACTCAGCTCTACCCTCCAGTTGCTCCAAACCAATGACCTGCTCCTGCCCCGCGGGTACAAAACCTCGAGCTCGTGAGACGTTCAGCCACCCCACGAAGTTTAGGTTCCCTGACTTCCTTAATGACTCACTGAGATAGTAGGCAGCCTCGCCAGATCCTTGAAGAGCCAGCAATCTGAGAACGCGCCTGTGATTCTTGTCTGAATCTCCCATCTGTGCTGCTGCGACCGCTTCCTCGTAGCTCGGTAGAGGATCAAGGCCTGCCTCTGTCGCAATATCCCACAGGGCTCTAGCAACAACATCGCTAGTTATTCCCAAAGATTGGGCCCGTTCTTCTGAAATTGCTCCCGACACAAAGCTGGCTGTGGCATCACCCCTGGAAACATCAAATTCCTCGAATGTTGACCTCAGGTCGTCAAGGTTGTTTTTCATGTAGTTGTGTATTACACCGTAGGCCTTTGTGGTTCGAGGGTCTTCTTTGACTTCGACCAGATCCTGCACTGAGCCATTCTTGATCATCTCAAGAAACTCATAAGCCTCATCCTCTGGACCAGTTCGTGCCTCTAAGACAGCATTGAACATTAGTTCTGCCGTCTTTGTGTCTCCGATTTTTATCATCAGATGGCCTAGATTTGAGACCGAATTCCAGCTTTCAAAACCCAAATCGGCGCTTATGGAATCATCAAGCCATGCATAAGCTTCAAAGAAGCGCTTTTGAGGAAGAAGGATTGAGTAGACAAGGGTGTTGATAAAGCTTCCAGCCCAACCCTGGTAAGTGCTAGTGTCACGAGCAACGGATGTTAATAATTGTTCTGCTTCTGATAACTCACCAGTGTTAATTAGTTCTCTTACCCGATGAAAAGCTTCTCTTAGCTCCAATTTGTCTGCCCTCTAACTTGCAATTTTGTTACTCCAAATCTAGTTTGCCCCTATTGGGCTTATCAATCAATACATAACTATTTCACCTTTAGCTTTGAATCTCATGCTGGATATCTATGCCGATAGAAGCATGGTCGACGGGCAATCGTCTGGGTTGTATTTCCACTCTGATACCCCCTAAGCATTTTTGCCGCCTCGACATTTTTAACCTTTATGCGCGCCTGAAAAAAATGAAATTCATACATGGCGCCATCACTCGCGAGAACTTAACTGGAGACCCCAAGCCTGTCTCTTTCCATGTAGTTTTTTCGAGTTTCTGAGTACTTTTGCTTCCGCTAACTCCAATGATCATCTGTCTGTCAGTGCATTGAGTGTCGACAATTCGTGCTATGGGCACATCTACCTGAATAGGGAAAACCCCAATCAAATTTAGTGACAAAATCTCCTATCTTTGTTACCACTGGATTGTTGATGCGCTAGAAGTACGCACGTTAGAAGAAACTCAACAAACTCTCATTGGTTTGCTGGGCTCAGGGGAGTGCTTTTGGGTCATCGCCTTCGTCGTCTCCGACTAGTTCAGCTTTAGTGAATTTGTTGGTGGTTTCGCTTAACTCTGTCAATTCGCCAATCGGCTTGTTGTCATCGAGCATGCCTAAGCTGCGCTTGTTTAGGTCTCGAGTGGTGGTTAGGAGGTTACGCTCCACACTTGAAACAAATGAGTTGTACGCAGAAACCGCTCCATCAAGCTGTGTGCCCATTTTCGCGGCATGAGTCGCAACTGTTCGCATACGGCTGTGGAGTTCGACTCCAACTCGCAAAATATCGCGAATGGTTTCTTCTTGTGCTGCCGAGCGCCAGATGTGCTGAATGGTGCGAAGCACCCCAAAAAGCGAATTGGGAGAGACCAATGCAACCTGGTGTGCAAATGCGTATTCCATAACTGTCGGATCTTCAGCGAGAGTTGCGGCGAGTACGCCATCGTTAGGAACAAATAAAATGGTGAATTCTGGTGCAGATTCAAGCCCGTCAAGTGCACTAAGTGCGGTGTAGTAGTTTTTACCGCTGATCTCTTTGATGTGCTTCTTTACCGCATCAGTGTGGGCCTTCATGTAGCTCTTGCGCGACTTTTCGTCTTCGGTCGAAGCTACTTCCGGGATGCGAATTGCGCGCTCAAAGTCTTGCATTGGAAACTTTGAGTCAATCGGAACGTATTTTTCATCGGGATACTTAATGATGCAGTCAGGGCGAATTAGATCTCCAGCGGCATTGCTACCGCTGAACTGCTCGAGAAAGTCGACGTGTGGTGTCATGCCTGCACTCTGAAGGAGATTGCGCAGCTGAACTTCTCCCCACTTGCCTCGAGCCTGGTTGTTGCTTAGGGCATTCTGCAGAGCACTCGTATTGTTAGCCAGAATCGTGTTAGTAGTCTTGGCTTCCTCAAGCTGAGCTTTAATTGTGTTGAACTGGCCGATGCGCTCGCGCTCAAGATCGTCTACTTTTTCTTGCATCTTGCTTATGTTCTCTTGAATTGGGGCGAGCTGTTGCAAGATTTTGTTCTGTTCCGCCAGTTCGGCCTTTGCTCGCTCGTCACGCTCTTGACGCTCGCGCGTGGCCTCGGCAACCTGGGCGCTTAGCCCGAGAATAGTTGCATTGGCCGCCGCCAAGTCTTTTTCTAGCTGAAGATTGTCAGTAGGTGAAGAAGCGCTCCTAAAACGCTGCCCCATGAGAAACCCGATTGCGCCACCTAGAATCAGGGCGCCAAAAGGCAAAAATACACTTAGTTCATTCATACCGTTTTCCTCTACCTATAGTGAATTTTGAGTTTGGGCCATTGGGATTGATGGCACTCTGGAGGCGCATAGCTTGGGCTTGCACGATTCAGGGATGGCGCTCGCGCATCCCCCAATCACCTTCATAGATTCCACATCCCCTGGTTCCATTCTGGGCATGACTGCTCCTTTAGTCCAGAAATTCTTGCTTTGGGTCATACCAGGCAGGCCACATCTGGCCGTCTGGCACTGGG
>CAYXWU010000074.1:0-2787 GCA_964468885.1 uncultured Aquiluna sp.
GCTGGCACCGAGGACCAAGACTACCCGCCGCTCGGCAAGTTGCGCAACACATAGCGAACTCTCAGGCAATACTTTAATGTTTCCTCGATATTTAAAAGGGAGGTGGAGCATGCGCAGAGGGCTAATAGCCAGTTTTACGGCCGCAGGCATCCTGGTCACATCCCTTCTATTAACCCCGGCTTGGGCAGTCCCGAACTACCCATCGGCCGCGGAGGTGGCGGCAGCCAAGCGCAGCGTCACCGAGAAAAAGAAGATGATTACCCGCATCGAGGGCATTCTCAATACTTTGGAATCGGAAGCTCGCGAACTTGAGGCAATTGCTCTTGAAAAGAGCGAGCAATACATCAGAGCACTAAAGCGGGCAGATGACATGCGCGAAAAAGTGAAGTCACTGCAAGATCAGGCAAAAGCATCTGCCAACAAGGCAGAAACCGCCAGAGTCCAACTGGGGCAGCTGGTTGCCCAAATGTTCCGTGACCGCTCTGCCAATGACATCACACTTGAACTCTTCTTTAATCCAGACAGCGCTGAAGATTTGCTGTTTGAAATGAGCATGCAAGAAATTGTTGCTCAGCGAACAGAATCCATCTATCAATCAGCACTTGACCAACAGGCGCAAGCGCAAGCACTAGAACTTGAGCTGGAAGAAGCGAAGAAGCAACTTGAGGTTGTTGAAGCTGAAGCGAAGAAATTATTTGACGAAGCACAAGCCGCAGCTGATGCAGTAATTGCCAAGGTTAGATCGACCGAGCGCGAACGTGCAACGATGATGAGCCAGCTCGCAAGCCTGCAAGATAACGCTGAAGACCTGGAGCGTCAACGCCGTGAAGGTTTGGAAGCTGAGCGTAGACAGAACGCGATTAAGACTGCACCTACTGCTCCTGAGCTCTACACGGTCGGACCACCAAACAAGGAACTTGTTGAAGGTGCAATTAACTTTGCTAGAGAACAACTAGGTGAGCGATATGTGCTTGGCGGCGCCGGACCGAACGTCTGGGACTGCAGCGGCATCACAATGAAGAGTTACGCATCGGTTGGCGTTTACATCGGTTGGCACTCCGCCACTGCTCAATACAACGTGATGGCAGCTCAGAAAAAACTAGTTCCATTCCAGGATGCGCAACGCGGAGATTTGATTTGGTGGAGCCAAGAAGAAGCTTTTTCGGGAGACAAGTACCATGTCGCAATTTATCTGGGCGATGGCATGATGCTGGAAGCTCCCAACCCAGCCCGAACAGTGAGAATTGTGCCTGTTCGCTATGGTGAACTTTGGCCCTACGCTGGTCGTCCAACCGCTTCTCGCTAAGCCAGGAGGTTCTGAGTGAAAGCTCTATTCATTCAGCACGACCACGTTTCTCCGCTGGGCCCAGTGGGAGAGCGACTAAGACAGCATGGTTTTGAAATTGAAACAATGCTGGTGGTTCCCGAGGAAAAGTATCGAGACCCAAACGTCACAGTTGAGTTTCCCGATGCGAGCAATTACGACCTGATCATTCCACTGGGTGCCCCATGGGGAGCTTGGGACGACGGCTGCATTGGCAATTGGCTGCAACCCGAGCTGAAGTGGATCAAAGACGCAATTGAAAATGACATTCCAGTTCTTGGAATTTGTTTCGGTGGACAGCTCATGGCAAGAGCTCTCGGCGGCTCAGTTGCAAGAGGACCCAGGCCTGAACTTGGCTGGCACTTCATTCATTCCAAAGCACCCGAACTGATTTCGATTGGACCTTGGTTTCAATTCCACTATGACAGATGGCAATTGCCACCAGGCGCAAAGGAACTGGCTGTTTCACCCGTAGCTTCACAAGCCTTCAGCTATCGAAAATCACTTGGATTGCAATTTCACCCCGAGCTTGACCGTGAAGTCCTTGAAGGTTGGTTGATCTGGGATGGAAGAGAAGAATTAATTGAAGATGGTCAGAATCCCGATGTCGTGCTGGAGCAAACCATCGCGCTCGAAGATTTCTCGCGCAAACGAGCCTTTGATCTCGTGGACAATTTCCTAAGCCAAATCGCCGGGCTATTACCCCAGAAAACCTCTTAGTAAAGCTGCCGAGCCCTGCAGGTGGTTGCGCATTTCATCGCTTGCGCTGGCAGAGTCTCCCCTGAGAACAGCTTGAATTATCGCCTCATGTTGCTTATTTGAGTGAGCAATGTTTGGTGGCAGAAGTGGGATTTGGTCAAGAAGTTCATTCACTCGCATGCGAGAGTAAGCAACTTCAGTAACGAGCTTGCTGGAACCAGTCACCTCAGCAACCAAGAGGTGAAGACGAGAGTCCAGTCGTCGGTAGTCCTGCGGCTTGGCCTTTGAGGTTTCTTCGTGCGCTTTCCAAAGCGCTACCCTCACCTCTTTGCTGAGCTCAGCACCGGCAGCCGCGTAAGCAGCTCCGCATTCAACGACCTCTCTAAAAACCAGGATGTCCTCAATTTCCAGCTGGCTGACTTTAGTTTCACTGGCTTTTTCTAGAGGAAGTTTTTCAGCTACGAATGTTCCGCCGTAGCGTCCTCGTCGAATCACTAGGTAACCCGCTTCGGCTAGCGATGCTGTTGCATCGCGAATGGTGTCTCTTGAGACATCTAGCAAGGCAGCAAGGTCTCGCTCACCTGGCAGTCGATCGCCTGGCGAGGCGAGACCTAATCGAATTGTCTGGAGCAAGCGCTCTACGGTCTCTTCAAATGCGTTGCCACTTCTAATTTTCTTCAGCAGAAGTGAGCTGTTGCCAAGTTCAATTGGCGCCAGCTCACCTAGCTCGAAGTTTTTCATAGTGGTGTTACGTAGTGTCCTGA
>CAYXWU010000074.1:2887-5114 GCA_964468885.1 uncultured Aquiluna sp.
TTCCCAGCAAGTCGCTGAGTCAGATCGATTTTTGTTATTGCCATTTTTTCTCCTAATCGGCGGGGTAGTAGACAGTCTTTTCTTCGGTGAAATGCAGTGGTGCGTCGGGTCCCAGTTCGCGACCCAGTCCTGACTGCTTGAAACCACCGAATGGAGTATTAAAGCGAACAGAAGAGTGTGAGTTCACGGAAAGGTTTCCACTCTCCACGGCCCTTGAAACTCTGATTGCTCGACCTAGGTCTCTGGTCCAGATTGAACCACTCAGTCCGTATTCTGTGCTGTTTGCAATCTCGAGTGCCTCAGCCTCATCCTTGAAACGGTAAACAGAAACAACTGGACCAAAAATCTCCTCGGTCATGCACCGGTCGTTTAGTTTTTCTGGTGTAACAACAGTTGGTGCAAAGAAGTAGCCCCTATCGGTAGGCGCTGATCCTCGGAAGGCAACCTTGGCATCAGTTAGATATTCACTAACTGACTCGAGGTGCTTCTTCGAAACAAGTGGCCCCATCTCGGTTGCATCTTGGGTAGGGTCGCCAACCTTGAATGCCTTTACAGATTTTTCTAGACCTTCCATGAACTTGTCATAGACGGATGCTTGAACCAAGATGCGGCTGCGTGCGCAGCAGTCTTGCCCCGCATTTTCAAAGACAGAACTTGGTGCAGTTGCCGCAGCTTTTTCGACATCGGCATCAGCGAACACAATGTTTGCGCTCTTGCCGCCAAGCTCAAGTGTGACGCGCTTGACCTGATCCGCAGCTTTCTTCATTACTTGCTTGCCGACTTCGGTTGAACCGGTGAAGACGATCTTGCCAACCTTGGGGTGTGAAATAAATCGCTCGCCAACAACCGATCCCTTTCCAGCAATTACCTGGAACAAGCCCTCAGGCAATCCAGCCTCAAGTGCCAACTCACCCAGTCGCAAACTGCTGAGCGGTGTCCATTCAGCTGGCTTTAGAAGAACTGCATTACCTGCTGCCAAAGCTGGAGCAAAACCCCAGCTGGCAATAGTCATTGGGAAGTTCCAAGGAGTAATCACACCGACTACTCCAATTGGATCGTTGTAGGTCACAGCGATTCCGCCAGCAACTGGAATTTGTTTTCCGCTTAGTCGCTCTGGTGATGCTGAGTAGTACTCCAAAACGTTTCGAACGTGGGTTGCTTCCCAGCGAGCTTGCGAGATTGGGTGACCTGAATTTCTGACTTCTAGTTGTGCAAGCTCTTCAACGTGTGATTCAACAACCAATGCAAAGTCGTGCAGTGCTCTTGCTCGATCCGCGGGGTTGAGTGCAACCCACTTCTTTTGCGCAAGAACAGCCTTGGCAACGGCCGCGTCAACTTCTTCGACACTGGCGTGAGGAATGGTTTCCATTGCCTCTTCGGTTGCTGGGTTAATAAGCGTGTAGGTCATTTACTCTCTCGATATCTCTTTGCTGCACTGACTAGTCCTTGGAAAATTCGCAAATCTTCCAATGTTTGCTCTGGGTGCCACTGCACCGCAACGCCGAAGGGGTGCTCTTCTAGCTCAATCGCTTCAATCACGCCATCTTCAGTCTTGGCAGTTACTTTCAAACCTTTACCGAGTTGGTCAATTGCTTGGTGGTGATACATTGCTGCATTATCAACTTTGTCACCGACTAACTTGGCGAGGGTTGACTGCGCAGCCACCTGGACCTTCATTGTGTTGAATACACCACCACCTTGTTGATAGCGGTTGTCACCAATCACATCGGGAAGGTGTTGCGTTAGGGTTCCACCACGATTCACATTCAGCATCTGAGCGCCTCGGCAGATTCCTAAAAACGGAAGCTTCATCTCAACTGCCGCGTTTAGAAGTTGATCTTCCAGTTCATCGCGCAGGCGATCCGGTTCTTCTGCTTTTTCGTGCGGGGCTTGGCCATACCTTGCAGACTCAACGTCTCTCCCACCACAAATCATTAGCGCATCAACGCCATTGAGAATCTCTTTGGCGTCTTCCAGGCTCACTTTTTGTGGAGGGATCATTACAGCTAGACCCCCTGCGCGAGCAACTCCCTCTAAGTAGAAGGCAGGAATCATCGCTAATTCGGTGTCCCAGACTCCGGTTTGTCCTCGTTGGCGATAGGTAGTTAGACCAATTCTTGGTTTAGGTTCGCTCAAAGCCTCGCACTCTTTCCCACTCAGTAATGGCGCTGGAGAAGGCCTTGATTTCGGTGTTGGCGTAGTGGACATAGTGGTCAACTACCGCCTG
>CAYXWU010000075.1:0-5100 GCA_964468885.1 uncultured Aquiluna sp.
TGGTCTAGAAGGGTGGCAGATGCTCTGAACTGGTGGCTAAAGGCTCCTGGTCGAGATGGGCAGTAGCTGGTCTTCCTGACATAAAGCGAACAACATCTTTATCAACCATCACGTCTCGCATGGAGATTGGACGTGTGAGATACAAACCATCCATTGATCTCACCCGTGAGAGAGCAACATAGGTTTGTCCAGGCGAGAAAGCTCCGCTACCCATATCAATCTGAACTTCGTCATAGGTTTGACCCTGAGATTTGTGAATCGTCACCGCCCAAGCCAGTCTGAGTGGAATCTGTTTGAACTCAGCCAATGTCACCGGCACCAGCACTTCTCTAACCTTGCCGGTGTCCTCGTCAAAGTCCTCTTCTATCTCGTAGCGAATCTTTTCCCAGACAGAGGGTCCGACCTCAATCTCTTCGCCATCTACCTCCACAATCACAGCACCTGAGGATGGCAGATCAATCACATGACCAATCGTTCCATTGACCCAGCGACGCATTCTTTGGCCGTTGGTGTCCTTGAACATGCTGCTGTCGTCATTTTTGATAAACATGACCTGCGCACCAACCTTTAGTTCGAGTTGGGTTTCTGCCGGTAGCGCTCTTCCAAATGCTTTTTCAGCTCCATCTGAGTAGATAGCCTGAAACATTTTTGGCTTGGTTTTTATCATGGCCATCCGCGAACGGTTAACCTGATTCACCTTTTCGTTGATGGTGGCAAGGCGAATTACATCCTCGTTCTCGGGGGCGCGGTTACCAGCGGCATTTAGTTCATCCAGCATGTCTTGGGAAACTGTGCCATCGCGAATGGCATTCAGGATTTCTTTGAATCGCTCATCGGACTGACGGAAGATTTGCGATAGTTCGAATCTCTCGATGCCAGCTTCTCGCCAAACTTGCGCATCAAAGAACCACAGGGACTGGTAATTGTCCTCGATGTATTTGCGCTCTTCCGGATCGTGCGGGGCGACTGGTGCTAGTTGGTAGGGATCGCCAAACATGACGATTTGCGCTCCACCAAATGGAACTTTCTTCTTGCCTCTTGCTATTCGCATCGCTCTATCAATTGCATCCATCAGATCCGCTGACACCATTGAGATCTCATCAATCACAAGCATGTCTAGTGCTCGGAGCACTTCCCTGGTTCTTCTGGACATGTGGCGACCAATGTCCACCTCTCCCAGCACTCCTAATGGAAAAGTGAAGAGCGAGTGGATTGTCACGCCTGCAACATTTAGCGCAGCGACCCCGGTTGGGGCACAAACCGCGAACGTCTTTTCTGTATTAGCAGTTAGGTAACTGAGCAGCGTTGACTTGCCAGTTCCAGCACGACCGGTGACAAAGACGTGGTTGTCGGTTTGCTCAATGTAATCAAACAGCGCTTGCTGCTCGCTTGAGAGCTCAACAATCATCGCTTGTCCGGTGTCTTGCTAATTCTTGCGAGCATCTCGTTGTAGTCGGAGAGATCTTGGTTTCCTTCGCGATCACTGGCTCTATCAAGTCGTTTTCTTTCTCGATCATCTGATCTCGACCACTGCCAGACCACCATCAGCGTAATGATGATGGTTGGTATTTCACCGACGCCCCACGCAAAAGCACCGCCTGCTGCCTGATCGCTAAGCGGATCATCGCCCCAGGTTCGACCCATTGAACCAAACCAATCAGCCAGTAGCAGGCTCTGTTCATTCATCAGGCCAAGCCCAAAGAATGCATGGAAGGCCATAGTTCCAATCAAAAGCATGAGCTTGAGCGGGAAGGCAGGTTTGTGAGGCTGGGGATCAACTCCGATTAGAGACTGCACAAACAAATACCCGGTGATTAGGAAGTGAACGATCATCCACTGGTGACCAAGATGCTCTTCGGTCGCCCACCTAAACAGCGGGGTGTAGTAAAACAAAACGAGTGACATTGCAAAATTGAAAGCGGCAAAAAGTGGGTGAGAAATTAGCCATGCGTATGGCGTGTGAACTGCCCAGAGTGCCCACTCTCTGAGTCCCCAGGAACCGTCTTTTCGAGCCGGCTGAACGCGAGTGATTAGGGTCACCGGTGCTCCTGGCACTAATAACACCGGCACCAGCATCGAGAGCATCATGTGACCAACCATGTGCATGCTGAATAAAAATTCTTGATAAGCATTCGGGGCGCCATTGGTGACATAGAGCAGAACCAACATTCCAAGTATCCAAGAAACAGTTCTACCAATTGGCCAGCTGTCTCCTCTGGAGCGCAACCTGATCACACCAAACAGATAGATAGCAATGCCAAATACCGCTACCGCTAACCACAACAAATCAAAGTCCCAAACAGTGAGCCAGCCCATCGGTGTTAGCTCTGGTGGAAGTGGATCGCCGGTGAGGATTTCTGCCGGAGTTAGTGGAGCAAACTCATTTGGATTTTGGGGAAGCGGGGTTGCGGCGAGCGCCGTTCCCAACCCCATCGCAGCACCCATCACAAAAAGTTCAAATGCCACCAGTGACCAAAAAGCACTGGCTTTCTCTTTTACCTTCTCAACCAGACCCGCTCGATAGCGAACCCCCAGCAAACCAAGAACAATCAGCAGTGATGCTTTGCCCATCAGCAGTAACCCATATGGACTAAACAAATCTGATGGTTGGTATATGCGAATAAAACCAGAGACCATGCCAGAGCTTGCCACCAAAACAAATGCCAGCAGTGCAAGAGTCGAATAGCGCGACACCAAGACAGATGCTCTCTCGCCAGTTCTAAACAGAGCAAACAAAGCCACCAATCCGCCCACCCAGACAGTCACTCCAACCAAGTGCAACAGCATTGAGTTAACTGCGAGAGCGTGACCAGCATCCGATGATGCATGGCCTGACTCGGCTAGCGGATAGAGCCCAGCCAGTGCAATGGCAGCGTTCACTGCCCCCATCCGCTGGCCTTGGAACGCAATGGTGGTCAGACTCAGCAGCAGAGCAATGCCAAGGTTGATTGCTAGCAGATTGCCCAGCTCGATCTGGGTCGCGAATAGCCAAAGGCTCTCGCTAAATACCGGGCCATATGAGATCTCGCTGCCCGAAACATTTAGATAGGTGAGGATGAAGTAGGTGGCGGAAGACCCCAGCCACAAGCTGGCTGCCCAGCTGCTAACCGGCTGCAGGAGCCTTCTCTCTTCTTGGTTGGCAGCAAAAGCCGACAAGACCAATGAACCAACCGCTACCGCCATCGAGAGATTCAGAATCAACTTGCTGATTGGCTGTCCCCAACGAACAAACGGACCCGGATCCGCTAGTGCAAGCGGAGCGGTTGCTCCGCCGATCAATAGTCCAGCAACAATCGCAATTAGCGCAGCAAATGCAACGATTGCGATGCTGCGCAGAATGCTAAGTGCTAGACCCTGCTTCACCTACCGAGCCTCGGAAAAAAGCGTGGGGTCTTTTCGGCATAAGCCTTGTATTGCGGATACTTCTCTCTAAGCATGCTCTCTTCCCAATCTGCCTTCAGACTTAGCAGTGAGTAGAGCATTAGATAGACAATCACCTGCGGCCAGTAGCCACTGTCGAGAATCACACCAAAGCCCATCACCAAAAGTGCAAAGTAGATGGGGTGACGAACTCTGGAGTAAAGGCCAGTGGTAACTAACTGGCCCCCTTCTTTTGGAATTGGCATGGCAGTGAGCGAATTGCCAAGGCCGAGAAATGAATAAAGCAAAAGCGCTGAACCGAGCAAAATAAAGCCAACGCCAACAATCCCAATTACCTCACTGGCAGCGCCATAGGGCTGCTCCATTCGAGGTGAGAGAACTAGCAGGAAAATCAGCAGAAACTGCAGGATCACATAGAACCAGGCTCGGCTTTTTTGATTCATGAAATAACCCTAAGGCTTAAATACAAACGGCGCCCAGCTTTGGGCGCCGCTTGAAGGGTTTCTAAGACTACTTAACTGCAGCCTTCATCTTGCTTCCTGCAGACACCTTGACGGTGTTTGATGCAGCAATCTGGATGGTGGCGCCAGTCTGTGGGTTACGACCGGTGCGTGCCTTGCGGTGACCAACTTCAACGCTCAGGTAACCAGGAATGGTTACCTTCTTGCCCTGCTTTAGGGCTGCCATCAGTGTGTCAAACAAGCCATCAATCACGCGGCCCACAGCAGCTTGCGATTCGCCTGTGTGGCTTGCAATCGCGGCAACAAGTTCACTCTTGTTCATGTGGTCCTCCTGGAGTTGTTAGGGACATAAATGTCACTGCCAACTTATAGCCCGTAAATAAAGGGCTTGCAGGCATCTCTCGGCGTGTTGGATAGAAAACCGCATAAATACGCGGTTTTTGTCCTTTTTGACCCGATTTGGTTGATTTGGATAAAAGAAAACCCGCCTAGTTAGGCGGGCTGTCTTGAAACTTTTCTTACCAAGAAGACTTGGTAACGCCAGGAAGTTCTCCCTTGTGTGCCATCTCGCGGAAGCGAACACGGCTAACACCGAACTTGGAGAGAACGCCGCGAGGGCGTCCGTCTACTAGATCGCGAGAGCGAACACGAACTGGGCTTGCGTTGCGAGGAAGCTTCTGCAGACCTAGACGAGCCTCTTCACGAGCTGCATCGGTTGCGTTTGGGTCAACCAGGGTCTTCTTTAGCTGAGCACGCTTTTCTGCGTAGCGCTCAACTACAACCTTGCGCTGCTCGTTGCGTGCAATCTTGCTTTTCTTTGCCATTTAGCGCTCCTCGCGGAATTCAACGTGCTTGCGCACTACTGGGTCGTACTTCTTCAAAGTGATGCGATCTGGGTCGTTGCGGCGGTTCTTCTTGGTTACGTAGGTGTAACCGGTGCCAGCAGTTGACTTCATCTTGATGATTGGACGAATGTCCTTGTCTTTTGCCATCGCTCTTCCTAGATCTTCTCGCCGCGAGCAACTAGCTCAGCAATCACGGAATCAATTCCGCGGGAATCAATAACCTTCATGCCACGTGGTGAAACGGTCAGTGTGACCTTGCGTCCCAGTGATGGAACGAAGTAAGTCTTGGACTGCACGTTTGGGTTGAAACGACGCTTGGTCTTGTTCTGGGCGTGCGAAACCTTGTGACCGAACTGCGGTCCAGTCTGCGTCACCTGGCAGTAAGCTGCCATTTTTCCTCCTTGGGCGCGTTT
>CAYXWU010000076.1:0-5078 GCA_964468885.1 uncultured Aquiluna sp.
ACTGCCTTCATGTTTTCCTTGACTCTCGGGTCAATCACGCGAGGACCCGAGACATAGTCACCGTATTCAGCAGTGTCAGAAACGCTCCAGCGCTGCTTAGCAATGCCACCTTCATACATCAGATCGACAATCAGCTTCAGCTCGTGCAGCACCTCGAAGTAGGCGATTTCTGGTTGGTAACCAGCTTCGGTCAGAACCTCAAATCCATACATAACAAGCTGTGAAGCACCGCCACAAAGAACTGCCTGCTCACCGAATAGGTCAGTTTCAGTTTCTTCGGTGAACGTGGTCTTGATGGTTCCAGCTCTAGTTCCACCAATTCCCTTCGAGTAGGAAAGACCAAGCTCAAATGCATTTCCCGAAGCATCCTGTTCAACTGCAATCAGGTTAGGAACACCTCTGCCAGCTTCAAACTCGCGGCGAACAATGTGGCCAGGCCCCTTCGGAGCTACCAACATTACGTTTACATTGCTTGGCGGCTTGATAAAGCCAAAGCGGATTGCGAATCCGTGGCCGAACACCAGCGTCGCACCAGGCTTTAGGTTTGGTTCAATCTCGTTCTTGTAAAGATCGCGTTGCTTTGGATCTGGCACCAGCACAACAACTACATCTGCCCACTTAACCGCTTCGGCAGGAGGGAGAACCTTCAGGCCCTTTTCCTCTGCTTTGGCGGTGGACTTTGAACCTGGCTGCAAACCAACGACTACGTCAACACCGGAGTCCTTTAGGTTGAGTGCGTGGGCATGGCCCTGTGAGCCAAAGCCCAGAACAGCTACCTTCTTACCCTGGATGATTGATAGGTCGGCATCCTTGTCATAAAAAATTTCAGCCACTTTATTTCTTTCTGTTAGTTGTTTACTTGAGTACTTTTTCGGTCATTGATTTAGAACCTCGAGAGATGGCAATGGCACCAGACTGCACCAGTTCCTTGATTCCAAATGGCTCCAAAACCTTTATAAATGCTTTGCACTTCGCGCTGTCCCCTGTGACCTCAATCACGACCGCATCGCTAACTACGTCAACCACTCTTGCTCTGAACAAGGTAACGGCCTCCAAAACCTGAGACCTAGTCGAAGCATCGGTCTTCACTTTAACCAGCATGTGGTCACGTGCAACTGAAAGATCAGGCTCTAATTCAACAATCTTTAGAACATTTACAAGCTTGTTCAGCTGCTTGGTTACCTGCTCAAGCGGTTGACCATCTAGATTCACAACCACGGTGATGCGGGAAACCCCATCTACCTCGGTGGTTCCTACCGCCAGTGATTCAATGTTGAAACCGCGGCGAGCAAATAGGGCTGCAACGCGGGTCAGGATACCTGGCTTGTCTTCAACAAGCAGTGAAAGAACGTGCTGGCTCATCTCTATTCCTCCCCATCCCAAATCGGGGCCGCATCTCGCGCATACTGAACTGCATCGTTTGAGACGCCGGCTGGAACCATTGGCCAAACCATCGCATCCTTGCCAACAATGAAATCAATTACCACTGGTCTGTCATTGGTCTCGATGGCTAACTTGATGGCCTTGTCGACATCCTCTTCCTTTTCAACGCGAATTGCTAGGCAGCCATAGGCTTCAGCCAGCTTCACGAAGTCTGGCACCATTACCGAATCTGTACCGGTGTGTAGGTCGGTGTTGGAATAGCGAGAGTTGTAGAAAAGGGTTTGCCACTGACGAACCATACCCAACGAAGAGTTATTGATGATTGCAACTTTGATTGGAATTTGGTTGATGGTGCAGGTTGCCAATTCCTGGTTGGTCATCTGGAAACAGCCGTCGCCGTCAATTGCCCAGACTAGTTTCTCGGGCATCGCAACCTTCGCGCCCATTGCTGCGGGAACCGCATAGCCCATGGTTCCAGCTCCACCTGAATTCAGCCAGGTGTTTGGGTTTTCATACTTAATAAACTGCGCTGACCACATTTGGTGCTGTCCAACACCAGCGGCATAAATCGCATCTGGCCCAGAGATCTGACCTATGCGCTCAATTACATATTGAGGCGCAATCTTTCCATCATCCAGATCGGTGTAGCCGAGTGGGTAACGTTCTTTGAGGCCATCGATGTACTTCCACCAGTCACTGATGTCGTAACTTGACCCCTTTAGCTGCTTCTTTAGTTCTTCGGTGAGCAGTCCAATAACAATTTTGGCGTCGCCTACGATTGGCACATCGGCATGACGAATCTTGCCAATTTCTGCTGGGTCGATGTCAACGTGGATAACTTTCGCTCCGCGAGCAAAGGTCTTTACGTCGCCAGTAACACGATCGTCAAAGCGAGCGCCGAGAGTAATCAGAAGGTCTGCTTTTTGTAGTCCTGTCACGGCAGGAACCGTGCCGTGCATTCCGGGCATTCCCAGGTGCTGCGGGTGTGAATCTGGGAAAGCACCTCGAGCCATCAAAGTAGTGGTTACCGGCGCTTTAATTAGGTTTGCAAGCTCCAATAGTTCTTTGTTAGCTCTTGCTCGAATAACACCGCCACCTACATAAAGAATTGGTTTCTTGGATTGCAAAATCAATTCCGCAGCAGCTTGAATCTGCTTGCCGTGAGGATCATTTACAGGCTTGTAGCCAGGGGTCAAGTCTTGCTCTGGTGGCCAAGAAAATTCGAACTTTGCATTCTGTGCATCCTTCGCCACGTCAACTAACACTGGGCCTGGGCGGCCAGTCGTCGCAATTTGATAAGCAGAGAACATAACCGCCGGAATGTCAGATGCCTTTGTCACAAGGAAGCTGTGCTTTGTGATTGGCATCGTGATGCCGACAATGTCGGCTTCCTGGAAAGCATCGGTTCCAATCGCGTATGAGTTAACCTGCCCGGTGATAGCCAAAAGGGGGACAGAATCCATCTGCGCATCAGCAATAGCGGTAACCAGATTCGTTGCGCCAGGGCCTGATGTTGCAATACAAACTCCCAGCTTGCCGCTGGCAGCCGCATAACCCTCAGCCGCATGACCCGCGCCCTGTTCGTGGCGAACCAAGATGTGGCGGATTTTCTTGGAATCCATCAAGGGGTCATAGGTTGGCAGAATTGCTCCGCCAGGCAAACCAAACACGGTGTCAATCCCAAGCATTTCGAGTGAACGAATAATTGCCTGAGCACCGGTTAGTGTCTCGCTCATTAGATCTCCATTTATAAGTCGATTAGCCGCAGTAGGCGCCCTCGGAGGCCGAGCGCACCAACTTGGTGAATTTAGCTAGAACACCGCGTGTGTATCGCGGGGGCAATGGTTGCCACTGCTGCTTCCTCGCAGCCAGCTCTGCATCGTCGACCAGTAAGTCAAGCGATCGAGCTGCAACATCGACTCGAATCAAGTCTCCATCCCGAACCAGTGAAATCGGGCCACCCTCGGTAGCCTCTGGTGAGATGTGGCCGATACAAAGGCCGGTTGTGCCGCCTGAGAATCTGCCGTCCGTCAATAGTAGGACATCTTTACCTAGGCCCGCACCTTTAATTGCACCTGTTATCGCCAACATTTCGCGCATTCCAGGCCCACCCTTGGGTCCTTCATATCGAATGACAACGACGTCGCCAGCCTTAATTTCGCCATTGGTCAGAGCCTCCATAGCAGCGGCTTCGCGCTCAAACACCCTGGCTGGACCCTCGAACTTCTCTAGGTCAAAGCCAGCCGTCTTTACAACCGCTCCTTCGGGTGCCAGCGAACCATGCAGAATCGAAATTCCACCTGTTTTATGGATTGGGTTGTTCATCGCTCGGATGATCTTTCCATCTGGATCTGGTGGATTGATCTGGCTCAGATTTTCGGCCATGGTTTTGCCAGTCACCGTCAGGCAGTCACCGTGTAGCAAACCTGCATCCAACAAAGCCTTCATGAGAACTGGCACACCACCAACCTTGTCAACATCGTTCATTACGAATTGACCAAATGGCTTTAGGTCACCGAGATGTGGAACTTTGTCAGAAATTCGGTTGAAGTCTTCCAGTTGCAGATCAACTTCTGCTTCACGTGCAATTGCAAGGAGGTGCAACACGGCATTAGTTGAACCACCAAAAGCCATCAAAACTGCAATTGCGTTTTCAAAAGCTTTCTTCGTCAAAATTTGACGAGCTGTAATTCCCTTGGCAATCAGATTCACCACTGCTTCACCAGAGCGCTCAGCCCAAGCGTCGCGCCTGCGATCAGCTGATGGCGGAGCAGCAGATCCGGGCAAACTTAAGCCAAGAGCTTCACCAATCGAAGCCATTGTGTTAGCGGTGTACATGCCACCACAGGCACCTTCGCCTGGGCAAATTGCTCGTTCAATTCGATCGAGGTCTTCCTCGCTCATCTTGCCTGCTTTACAAGCACCCACCGCTTCAAAAGCATCAATGATGGTCACTTGTTTTTCTGTGCCATCGGTGAGCTTGACCCAACCAGGGGCGATTGATCCTGCGTAGAGGAAAACAGCTGCAACATCTAGTCGTGCAGCAGCCATCATCATTCCAGGCAAAGACTTGTCACAACCAGCAAGCAGGACAGCGCCATCAAGTCTCTCTGCTTCCATTACGGTTTCAACAGAATCTGCGATTACTTCTCTAGAGACAAGAGAAAAGTGCATGCCCTCGTGGCCCATTGAAATGCCATCAGACATAGATATGGTTCCAAACTGCATGCCAAATCCACCCGCGGCGTTAACGCCTTTCTTAGAAGCGACAGCCAAGCGGTCCAGGGACAAATTGCAAGGAGTTACCTCATTCCACGATGAGGCAATACCAATCTGTGGCTTAACCCAATCGTCATCACCCATTCCGACGGCGCGGAGCATTCCACGCGCTGGTGCGCGTTCAATTCCATCGGTGACGACATGGCTACGGGGCTTCATATTGCTGGACATGGGTTCAATCATAGTTTCATTAGCTAGTAGCCTGAGAGGGTGGATATCCAAGACACCACCAAGATCCCAACTGGTCTACACCTCTACTCGATGGCTGCCCAGCGAGCTGCTCGTGAGGTGATCTATAGCTACTCCACCTCCTTTGGCCTCGCGACCAGGCTTTTAGGAAAGAACTTTCAGGGTCACGTTGAGAACATTTATGCCTTGGTTCGCGTAGCTGACGAAATTGTTGATGGTTCTGCCGC
>CAYXWU010000077.1:0-4857 GCA_964468885.1 uncultured Aquiluna sp.
GCGTCAAAGAGCAGCCCGAAATAGACCCAAGCTGGTTAACTATTATTTACGGGGCAACCGACGAAGAGGACCCGCACGACCCAAAGGTTTGGGCCAAGGCTAACCCGTCGCTAGGTATAACCGTTACGTACCAATACCTGGAAGAATTAAGTAATACGGCGAAGCACGACGAGCCAACCCTATTAAGTCTGCGAAAACTGCACCTAAACCAGTGGGCAGGTAGCGCTCAACCTTACATTGAGCTAGGCAAATGGCTGAAATGCCAGGGGCCGAAGCCTAAAACGCTGGACAAATGGCGGTGCTTTTTGGGTGTTGACCTTGCCGCGGTTAATGACTTCACCGCCTACGCGGTGGTTTACTTTAACGGCGACAAGTTTTACACGCAACAGTATTACCAAATTACCGACCACGCTATGACCAAGCGAAAGCAGAAGTACCCGAACTTGGTCCGCAACTGGATTAAAAACGGCGACCTGGACGTAGTGAAGGGCGAGGTAACCACGACCGACCACCGTATAGCCATGATTGAGCAAATTATGGACAAGCACCCAGTCGAAGGCATTTTCTTTGACCCGTGGAACGCGGCCGAAACGGTGGAGCGTTTGCGCAGCAAATACGGGAAACAGTTTTGCTGGGAAGTGCGCCAGTCGGCGCTTATGGTAAATGAGCCAATGAAACTACTTTATCGCATGGTAACCACGAAAGGAATTACCCACGACGGCAACCCTATTACGGCGTGGATGATTGCGAACACCAGCCTTCACATAGATAAGAATGATAACTGGACCTTTCAAAAAGACAAGGCGCCGGACCGAATAGACGGCACAGCGGCCCTAATTACGGCACTTGCGGGGTACGTACACAATGCTGCAACCGGAATGAGTACGTATGAAGATATGGATATAATTTTTGTGTAACTTTGTGTTATGGCATGGTATGACCGTATTAAGCGGAGCGTCAGTGGAGTAATAAGCCCAAAGCCGTGGCTTATTAGTTTGTTCGGCGGTAACGCGACCCTAGCGGGTGAAAATGTTAGCGCAGTAAACGCGCCCAAGGTTTCGGCAGTTTACGCGTGCGTGAACCTAATTAGCGGCACTATTGCCAGCTTGCCGTTTCACCTTTACCGCGAAACGGAGCAGGGGCTTATTTACCAGCCTGGGCTTATTAACGACCTGGTAAGCCGCCGCCCGAATATAGCCTACAACAGCTACGACTTTCGTAAGGCTATGCTTACCCAGCTGCTGCTTCGCGGTAACGCATACGTACTGCCGGTACGTAGTGGCAGCAGCCTTGCGGGTTTAGAGCTAATTGACACCGAACTAGTTACCGTAGATACCACCAGCGGCGAACTTATTTACCAGCTGCACCTACGCAACGGGATTAATATGCGCCTCAACCCGGACCAGCTTATTCACTTGAAATACTGGACGTTTGACGGCATTAACGGCGTTAGCCCGATCGTGTACGCGAAGGAAATTATCGGTAGCTCAATGGCCGCAACTGCCCACATGGGTGGCTTTTACGGTAACGGTGGCATGCCTAAAGGTATTCTGCAATTGCAGGGCACAATTCGCGACGCGGACCGCGTTAAGCAAATTGGCCGCCAGTTTGACGAGCTGAACAAAGAGCATAAGGGGCGGACGGCTGTACTTACTGAAGGTGCAGAATACAAGCCGGTCGCTGCGAACTTTCAAGAGTCGCAGCTTATCGAGTCGTTAAGGTTTAGTGTTGAAGAGATTTGCCGCTTGTTTTCCGTCCCCCCTCACAAAATTGGCCACATGGAAGGCGCAGGCTACGCCAACAGCATCGAAGCGCAAAACGCGCAGTTTGTTAGCGACTGCATCCGCCCGCTGGTCGAAGTAATCGAAATGGAGTTTAGCAATAAGCTACTTGCCGGGAACCGCAAGTTCCAAATTGACCTAAAAGCGCTTATGCGCGGCGACATCCAAACCGAGGTAGCCCGTAACGTGAGTTACTGGAATATCGGAGTTATGAGCGCTAACGAAATCCGACGCATCGAAGGGCTAGCACCTATCGAAGGCGGCGACGAGTATAACAAGCCTATGCACATGGCTTCAAACAATGAGCAAAATGGAGAAGGAAATACGGACCCGTCCGATTCCAGCGACGGAGAGTAATACCGTCGAAGGGTACGCCCTTAACTGGAACGAGTACGACATGGGCGCCTTTGTAGAGCGCATCGAACCTAACGCCCTGGGCGACTTGCGTAACTACGACGTACACGCGCTGTATAACCACAATTACGACGCGGTACTAGCGCGCTCGAAGTACGGCGAGGGAACCCTAGCCCTAGAGCAAGACGAGGCGGGTTTAAAGTTTCGTTTTGACCTACCCGACACCCCAACCGGTAACGAAGTACGCACGCTCGTAGGGCGCGGCGACGTAGACCAGGCAAGCTGGGCCTTTACCGTCAAAAAAGAACGCTGGGAAAACGTCCGCAGCGAGAAACCTACGCGCGTCATTGAGCAAATTGACGCCATGTACGACATATCACTAACGCCACGCGGTGCAAACCCTACGACGTCCGTAGCTTTACGTTCGTTGGAAGCGGCACAAGCGGCAGAACCCGAAACAATTAACCAAAACCCCGAACCCGTGGAAAATCACGAACAAGAGGCCGAAATCCGCGCTAACGCTTTCGTTGACGCTTCGGCTGTGCAGGGCCAGCTTTCTCGTTCAGAGGAGCGCAACCTAGCCAAATTTAACCTTATCAAGGCCATCAACGAGGCACGCGCTGGCAAGCTTACCGGCGTAGAAGCTGAAGTCAACCAGGAAGGCATGAACGAAAAGCGCAAGCTTGGAGTAGACGTGCGCGATATGCACGCTGTAAACCTGCCCGAAATGTTTACCAAGCGTACCCAAACCGTAACCGGTGGTACTAACGGTAACCTTGGTGGCGACCTGGTTTTCACCGACCCACAGCGTTACGTTGACTTTTTGTACCCTAATACGCCGCTTTTGCAGCAAGTTTCGGTAGCCGAGAACCTCGTAGGAAACGTATCATTTCCGCGCCAGACCGCTGCCTACTCTTTGAACTGGAGAACGGAAACCGGCGAAGACAGCGCGCAAGACATCACGTTTGACAACGTTGTAATGAGCCCCAAGCGTGCCGTAATCACCGCGTCAATGTCTAACCAGCTTTTGCGTCAAGAGTACAGCCGCGGTATTGAGCAGCGTATCATTAACCAGCTGAACCTTTCATTTAACCGTGGACTTGAGAACACGATTTTGAACGGTACCGGTTCATCAAACCAGCCTAGCGGCATCTACGCCGAGCTTGCAGCCCAGGCTTTGACTATCGGAGCTATTGACTACGCCGACCTTATCGCGTTCGAATCAGCTTTGGCTAACGCTGACGCTTTGCAGGGTAACCTTGCTTACGTTACGCACCCAGCTGTACTGGCTAAATTGAAGCAGACCAAACTTGACGCCGGTTCGGGCCGTTTCCTCGTTGAGGGCACGCTGAATCCCGTTATGACTGCCAACGGTTATAACATCCTTTCGACTACGCTTTCGCCCGTTTACACGACCCCGAACCCCGACGAGTACGGTATGGTATTCGGTAACTGGAGCGACGTGCAGGTAGGATTTTGGGGCGGCGCTACCCTTATGGTAGACCCGTACTCGAACATGAAGTCATCTATTGTAGAAATCTACTTGGAGCGCTTTATGGACGTTGCAATTCTGCGTAACGCTTCGTTTGCACTTGCCAAAGACATCACTATCTAAACATGGTAACGGTTAACAGTTATACTCCGATTTCGGTAAACCTTACCGAATTGAAAAGTTTCTGCCGTGTAGACGGGAGCGCCGACGATGCGCTCCTAACTATGCTTTTCAGCGCAGCGGTAGAAGAGTTTAACAGTTATACCGGATACCGTTTAGGTGCTACAACTGTAACAGTGGATACCGAGGGCGCGGCGCAATACGCGCTGCCCCTTGGTCCCGTTACGGCTATTACGAGCGTAACAGCTTACGACGAGGAAGGGGTAAGTACAGCCCTTACACTGTACAATGATTACGACTACATCAATACGGTAATTAGCCTGGACGAAACGCCAGCCCGTATGGTAATCGTTTATACCTGCGGCGACACAAACCCGCCCGCAGACGTGAAGCACGCGCTGTACCAACGCGTTAAATTTGGTTACGACTACGGCGACGACCTGCCGTACAATACAAACCGTTTCTTTGACCGCCTAGCGTTCCGCTACCGCCAAAACTTTAGCTAGTGCTAGACCTACGCGTAGAGCTATTCCAACCGACATCGGTGCCGAACAATAGCGGCCAGGTAATTAAAACCTGGGCCAGCGCGGGTACGTTCTACGCCGAGCGCATTATTTTACCCCAGGCAGGTAGCGAAACGATGCCATACGACCAAATGGTAAGCGCCGGTATTGTTACCTGGCGCCTGCGATTTCCAAACGCGGTAAAAGCTAACTGGCGCCTAGTTTACGGCGCCGAGGACTACGATATTGTCAGCGTGCTGCCCGAAGGGCGCCGCCGTTTTATTATAGTCAAAACGCGTCTTCGCGACAATGGCACGCGGTAAAACAATACACCTGCGAAGCGAAAGCGGACGGGTAGAAGACTTTGACCAATTCCGAAAGCGTTTAAAGACTTTGGGCATGCCCGAAGTTTTGCGTTTTAGGGAGCTTCGGAACCTACTAAAGCAGGAAGCCCAACCCTTGGTACAAAAGGCCCGCAAAGAGGCTTACAACGACGTCCAAGCAAAGGCTAGGTACAAGGTTCGCAACGGCGAAACAGCCAAGCGCAGCGACAAGGGCGCATTTATGAACCTTTACCAAAGTATTGGCGCCTTTGCTAACAAGGGTA
>CAYXWU010000078.1:0-4775 GCA_964468885.1 uncultured Aquiluna sp.
ATCCAAGCGGCGATTGAGAGAAAACAGGCTCAACGCCTCTTTAGCGAGAACTAACTGATGAAGCCGCTTGATGGCTATCTTCGACACCTTGCAGTAGAGCGGGGGCTGAGTAAAAACACACTGTCCGCGTATCGTGGAGACCTACTTAGATATCAGGAATTTCTTAGTGCATCCAATTCAGATGCAATCTCAGCTTCTTCCAATCAACTTGCTGAATTTGCTGCCCATTTGGTTACGCTTGGGCTCAAAGCTTCATCCAATGCCCGAATCCTCGCTGCGGTTAGGGGGTTCCATAAATTTCTACTGCTGGAAAATTTTCGAACAGATGATCCCACTGTCAAATTGCGCCCGCCAAGACTTGGCAAGCGCCTTCCTAAGTCACTGACTCAAGAGCAAGTGCTTGCTCTATTGAAGGCAAGTGGGCCCGAACCAGATGAGGAAAGCACTGATCTAGTTCGCTTGCGAGACAGAGCGATTTTGGAATTGATGTATTCCACCGGGACACGAGTGAGTGAAGTGGTGGAACTTGATTTAGATGAGGTAAATGATTCAGGCCTGCTAAGAGTAAGAGGGAAGGGATCCAAGGAGAGAATTGTTCCTATAGGCTCCTTTGCCTCTAGAAGCCTCAATGCTTATCTCGTTCGCGCTCGACCAACTCTTAATGCTTTGCGTGGCGAACCTGCTTTATTTCTAAATAAGCGCGGAGGAAGGCTGAGTCGCCAAAGCATCTGGGAAATCATTCAGAAATCGGGAGAGGCTTGCGGAGTAGCAGTTTCACCCCACTCACTCAGACACTCTTTCGCGACCCACTTGATTGAAGGTGGAGCGGATGTGAGGGTGGTGCAGGAACTTTTAGGACACGCATCGGTTGCAACGACCCAGATTTATACCTTGGTCACCATAGACACGCTTCGCCAGGTCTACGCTTCAGCCCATCCGCGCGCTCGGGGGTAGGCTAGAGGTAAATCAGGGAGGTTCCGGTGGAGATTACAGGCAAATCTTTCCCCACCCCACCCAAGCTCACCAGTCACGGCCCAGCTCGGGTGATCGCGATGTGCAATCAAAAAGGTGGTGTTGGAAAAACCACAACCACTATTTCCCTGGCGGCATCACTCGCTGAGTATGGGAGAAAAGTCTTGGTAGTCGACTTTGATCCGCAAGGCGCTCTTTCCGTAAATTTGGCATCTGAGTTTCAAGACGGCCCAACCATCTATGACTTGATTATGGATGCCAACAAGGACCCCAAGTCAGTTATCCAAAAGACTGAAGTCAAGAATTTAGACATTATTCCCGCCAACATCGATCTCTCGGCGGCAGAGATGCATTTGGTAACCGAAATGGGTCGCGAGCGAGTTCTTGACAATATCCTCAAGAAAATCAAAAACGACTACGACGTTATCTTCATTGACTGCCAGCCATCACTGGGTCTGTTGACCGTGAATGCCTTGACCGCCGCACATGGTGTTCTAGTACCGATGGCTACAGAGTTTTTCGCCCTTCGAGGCGTCGCGTTGCTGATCCAAACCATTGAAAAGGTAAAGGCACGCACCAATCCACTGCTCGAACTTGATGGACTGATTGCCACTTTGCACGATCCAAGAACACTCCACTCAAGAGAGGTGCTTGAGCGCCTGCAAGAGGCCTTCCCTGGCAAAGTCTTCGACACTGCAGTAAACAGAACCGTTAAGTTCCCCGACGCAACTGTGGCCAAAAAACCAATTACGGTTTTTGCTTCTTCTTCAGAAGCTGCGGATGACTACCGTCGAATAGCAAGAGAGCTGATATCGCGTGGCTGTGCAGCTTGAGTCTGAGGTTGATTTTCAACTTCAGTTAGACAATTTTGAAGGACCTTTTGACTTACTGCTTACACTTATTGGTCGCCATGAACTTGACATCACACAGGTAGCTCTTGCCAAGGTAACCGATGAGTTCTTGCAATACGTCAAACAACTTGATGCCAAGAAAGAACTGGATACTGCTTCGGAATTTCTAGTAGTCGCCGCCACACTTTTGGATTTGAAGTTAGCTAGCTTGCTTCCGCAAGGGGAGTTGGTTGATAGCGAAGATGTGGCTTTGCTTGAAGCTAGAGATCTACTGTTTGCGAGACTGTTGCAGTACCGAGCCTTCAAGGAGTTATCAGCTTGGTTCAATACAGCTTTTGAAATTGAAGCACAGCGAGTGCCTAGATCGGTTCGACTTGAAGAGCAGTATCGCAATCTTCGCCCGGAGCTGAAGTGGGATACCACGCTGGATGAATTCCACATGCTGGCACTCTCTGCCTTCACGCCAAAGGAAATCCCAAGTGTTGGGCTAACTCACTTGCATGCATCGAAAGTATCTATCCGTGAGCAAGTCGGAATTATTGTTGACAGGCTTCGATCGGCAAAGACACTCACCTTCTTGCAATTAATCGCCGACACCAAAGAGCGAGCAGAATTTGTTGCGAGGTTCCTAGGAATTCTTGAACTGTATAGAATTGGCGCAATAGGTGTTCTTCAGCCAACTCCGTTTGGCGAAATTACTCTGAGCTGGGAAGCAGAAGCTTTTGACTTCCACCAACTCGATGGATTAGGTGTTGACTATGAGCAATGATCTAGCTCTGCGTGGTGCCCTGGAGGCAATTCTCACAATTGCGGAAACACCTTTGTCCATGGTCACGCTCGCTGGCGCTTTAGAAGCTCCAATTAACGACGTCAAACGTGAACTTGAAGCGCTGAGAGAAGAATACGATCAAGCTCACGAGGGCTTAGGTCGTGGTTTTGAACTTCGGGAAGTTGGCGGAGGATGGAGATTTTATGTTCGCCAATCACACGATTGGGGAGTGCGTCAGCTGGTAGCAAATGAAAATCCTGCCAAGCTTTCGCAGGCAGCGCTGGAGACTTTGGCAGTTATCGCCTATAGACAACCTATTTCAAGAGGAGAGATTTCCTCAATTCGTGGCGTGAATGTCGACTCAGTGGTTCGCACGCTACTGTCTCGAGGTCTTGTGACTGAGCTCTACACCGATAACGAGACTGGCTCAGTAATGTTTGGAACTTCTGAAACATTGCTTGAGAATCTAGGGATTAATTCCCTTTCCGAGCTACCGCCGGTGAGCCCGCATCTGCCAAACCAGGATCAGATTGACTAACGAAGAGATTCGCCTCCAAAAAGCCTTATCAATTGCTGGTATCGCCTCGCGCCGCAAAGCAGAAGAGATGATGCTGGCCGGCAGGGTCAAGGTTAACGGCAAGGTAGTCAGGGAGCTTGGTAGTCGTATTGATCCGACCAAGGACTCCGTCATGGTGGATGGCCGTCCGGTCCAACTTGATCCAGAACGTGTTTACTTAGCTTTTCATAAGCCCAAGAACATAATCTCGACCATGAGCGACGAGTACGGACGTCCTTGTCTGGCTGACTTCTTTCAAGGCTTTGAGAGAGTGTTTAATGTGGGTCGTCTTGACTCTGACACTTCAGGTCTGATTCTGATGACAAATGATGGCGAGCTTGCCAATCAACTTGCCCATCCAAGCTTTGGTGTTGAGAAACTCTACGTTGCCAAAGTGCAGGGAAAGATTCAAAGAGCGCAACTACAGCAGTTACTGGATGGGGTTGAGCTTGAGGATGGACTCCAAAAAGCAGATCGAGTTCATTTACTAGACCAAAACGCCATTGAATCATTGGTCGAAATTGTGCTGCACAGCGGCAAAAACCGGATTGTGCGCCGAATGCTAGAGGCTATCGGCCATCCAGTAATTGAGCTTACTCGCAAGAGTTTTGGACCTTTGCGGCTTGGAAATCTGAAACCCGGGCAGTACCGAGAGCTGAGTAAACTTGAGGTCAGCTCATTATTGGGCGCCGTCAGCAAGTCACAGAATTGAGATAAACAAAATGGCCGTTCGTGCAATCAGGGGAGCCATCCAACTTGATAGTGACGAGCGCACCCATCTCTTGAAGTCCACCGCTGAACTCGTGACCAAAGTTATGCATGAGAACCAGCTTGAAACCGGTGACCTAATTTCAATTTGGTTCACCGCGACCCCGGACGTTGTGAGTGAATTTCCTGCCCTCGCAGCTCGCGAACTTGGCTTGGGAGATGTGCCGCTGATGTGTTCAGTAGAGATGAATGTGACTGGTGCAATGCCCAGGGTTATTCGCCTAATGATGCACGCTGAGACTGACAAACCAAGAAGTGCAATAACACACGTCTATCTCCGTGGAGCACAGGCGCTAAGGACTGATCTAGCACAGTGAAAGCCGACGCCATCAAAATTGTCGGGACTGGTTTAATTGGAACTAGCCTCGGGCTTTCACTTGCTCGGCATGGAATTACCGCAGGGCTTAGTGATCAATCAAAAGCTAATCTCCGTCTTGCAATTGAATACGGAGCTGGTGAGGAGTTCTTCAAGGAACCACAGCTAATCGTTGTCTGCGTTCCTCCAGATAACACCGCTGATGTTGTAGCTGAGGAACTTGCTAAACATCCAAATGCAGTTGTCACCGATACGGCAAGCGTCAAATCCGAGATTCAAACACGAGTTCGTGAATTAGCCCGAGACCAAGCTGTTCGTTACATCGGTTCACATCCGATGGCGGGCCGTGAAAAAGGGGGGCCGGGCAGTGCTAGAGCAGACTTATTCTTTGCACGCCCCTGGGTAATTAGCCCGAATGAGCAATCACCAGCAGAGGCAGTGGATTTGGTAAAAAACCTCGCTTTACAAATAGGTGCTTTGCCAATCGTTATGAGTTCGGAAGAACACGATCGAGCGGTTGCGCTGGTTTCACATCTTCCGCAG
>CAYXWU010000079.1:0-4751 GCA_964468885.1 uncultured Aquiluna sp.
GGAATTGGCTGAGTTTGTTAAGGCGGATTTTGAGGCTCTAGGTGTTCAGGTTTTCTTGATCTCAACGGCTTCAAGAGAAGGTCTTTCGCAACTGAGTTTTGCTCTGGCAGCACTTGCCACCTCGAACCGACCCAAAGTCGAATCAAACAAGCGCTTTTCACTACTGGAGGAAAAAGAAGATTCCAAGTTCTTAGTTCAAGCTGAGGATTTGGATGGCGAAGTTGCTTACCGTGTCACCGGGCAGAAACCAGAGCGCTGGGTCGCTCAGACTGACTTTGGCAACTCAGAAGCAATTGGTTATCTGTCGGAAAGATTAAACAAGCTTGGAATTGAAGATGCTCTAACTAAGGCTGGCGCTAAAGCCGGTTCAACTGTCATTATCGGCAGCGAGAACGGCGTTGTGTTTGATTGGGACCCATACATCTCATCGGTAGTTGAAACCATCGAATCACCTCGAGGAAGTGATTTGCGCCTGGACGGCACCGATCGAAGAACCACCAAGGAGCGCAGAGCTGAGTACTACGACATGATGGATCAGCGAGCACGCGGCAGAGCGGAGCGTCAGGCGATTAGGGAAAAAAATCTGAAGGCGGATGACAGTGAATAATCAGAAACTTCTGGCTTCAGCAAAGCGCATTGTCATCAAAGTTGGATCCAGTTCAATCACTGGTGCCAACGAAGCCAACCTCGATCGAATCGTTGATTTAGCGGTTCGTCTCAAAAGCTCGGGCAAGCAAGTCATTGTCGTTAGCTCAGGGGCAATCGCCACCGCTGCTCCGCTAATCGGCCTTACCGTTAAGAGTGAGGACCTGGCTACATCCCAAGCTCTTGCCAGTATTGGTCAAGCCAAACTAATGAGTCGATATGAGAGATCTTTGGCAAGACACTCTCTGATGCCGGGACAGATTCTTCTAACCGTTGACAACCTAGATGAAGAGGTTACGAGAGAAAATGCTTTGCGCGCTCTGGAGCGGCTGTTGGAAATAGGAGTACTGCCCGTCATCAACGAAAATGACTCCGTCGCCACCAACGAGATTCGATTCGGAGATAACGATCAGCTGGCTGCCCGGGTGGCACTGCTAGCGAAGGCAGATCTTTTGGTTCTACTCAGTGACATCGATGCTCTTTATACAAAGCCACCTTCCGAGGCTGGTGCCGAACCGATTGCGGTTGTTGAAGCGGATGACCAACTAGCCTCCATTCAAATTTCTGGTACGTCCACTGGCTACGGCACTGGGGGAGCTCTCACCAAACTTGCGGCCGCCAGATTAGCGACCCGTGGTGGCGTAACAGTTTTGTTGACTTCTGCCGCCAATGTCGACAAAGTCGATAGCACTGAGTGCACCCACACTTGGTTCAAACCAGCAATCAGCAATCGAGATTAGGCTTTTCGAATGAGTGTGCAGAAACTGTTAGTGGCTGGCAAAGCGGTTGCGCCAACTCTCGCACGCGCTCAAACCGCGACAAAAAACCAAGCGCTTTCTGCGATTGCTGATGAGCTGCTTTTCCGCCTCGATGAGGTAATTGCCGCGAATGAGATCGATATGGAAAATGGCACAGAGAAGCTCTCAACGGGACTCTTAGATCGCCTAAGGCTGACTCCAATCAGGATTGAGGGCCTGGCAAAGGCGGTTCGCGAAGTAATTGACCTAGAGGATCCTGTCGGAAAAGTTATCGAAGAGAAAACACTTCCTAATGGAATTCATCTTCAAAAGGTGTCGGTACCACTTGGCGTCATTGGCTGCATCTATGAGGCAAGACCAAATGTCACCATCGACATTTCAGCTCTTGCGATAAAGAGTGGTAATGCAGTGGCGCTACGCGGAGGATCTGCTGCAGAGAATACAAACCGAGTGCTGGTCGACATTATTCAGTCGGGGCTTAGAAAGATTGGCTTACCCGCTGAGCTCGTTCAAACCATTGACGAATTTGGCAGAGAAGGCGCACAGCAAATGATGCAAGCCAGAGGGTTAGTCGATGTCTTGATTCCTAGGGGATCAGCAAATCTCATTCAGACAGTTGTTAACGAATCCAAGGTTCCAGTAATTGAAACTGGCGATGGCATAGTTCATATCTACGTGGATAAAGACGTTGATTCCTCAATTGTCGCTCCCATTATCGTGAACTCGAAGGCCCAGCGACCATCGGTATGCAATTCTCTTGAAACCCTATTGATTCACCAAGCTGTGGCGAAGTCGCTGCTGCCAGGGATAGCAAGTGCTTTGAAAGAAGTTGGTGTGACAATCCATGGATGTGAGAAGACGCAAGAAATTATTGAGTGCGTTCCCGCAACAGAGAAAGACTGGGCCACAGAGTATCTGAGCCTGGATCTTTCTGTAAAGGTGGTAGAGAGCATAGATGAGGCACTAGAGCACATTGCTCGCTACTCAACTCACCACACTGAGTCCATTTTGACCACCAATCAAGCTAATGCCGAGCGCTTCCTAGCTGAGAATGATTCGGCCGTTGTCATGGTAAACACCTCGACCAGATTCACTGACGGGGGAGAGTTTGGCTTTGGGGCTGAAGTTGGGATTTCAACCCAGAAATTGCATGCCCGTGGCCCTATGGGACTGCGGGAACTAACCAGCACTAAGTGGCTAGTCCGTGGCTCTGGACAGGTCCGAAGCTAGACTAGAGACAACCGAGGAGTAAAAGTGATTTCTATTTTGATTGCCGAAGGCGCCATTGTGCACCACACCGAGCTTCCGATGCCAGCCATTCTTTACGGTGTTATTGCCATGGCTGTTTTTCTTGCACTGGCCGCCGTCACTTGGTCTTATCGCGATGTTTCAAACCGCAACCCAAGGCGATCTGAGCGGGCAGGCCACTAACAGCTAATGACTGCCAGGCGTCTGAGAATTGGCGTGATGGGTGGCACCTTCGACCCAATTCACCATGGCCACCTGGTGGCAGCCAGTGAGGCTGCCGACGCTTTTTCATTAGACGAAGTAATTTTCGTTCCAACTGGTAATCCAGGAAACAAAACAGTCATCAGCAGTCCAGAACATCGCTATCTAATGACTGTTATTGCAACCGCAGCCAATCCTCGCTTCACAGTGAGCAGAGTAGACATTGATCGCCCAGGTATCACATACACCATTGATACATTGACGGAATTGTCAAAAGCCAGACCCGAGGCTGATCTCTACTTCATTTCAGGAGCTGACGCTATCGCTCAAATTTTGGCGTGGAAAGAAGTTGAATCGATTTGGCCTCTTGCTCACTTTGTCGCTGTCACTAGACCCGGCCATCAACTTCAGCTTCCAAGGGTGAAGGAAGCCCGGATTACGCAATTGGAAGTACCTGCACTGTCAATCTCTTCAACAGACATTCGCAATCGAGCAGCCGCTGGCAAACCAATCTGGTATCTAGTTCCTGATGGTGTTGTTCAGTACATCGCTAAGCACAAGCTTTACAGGGGTCAAGGTGACTCAGTACGCAACTAGACGAGAGCAAAGAGAAGCTGAACGCCGCGGTCTAGTTCCGCAGACTCCGACTGCACCTGAACCGATTGCTCAGCCGGTCTCAATTTTGCCAAATGTTGACATCAAGAATCTGACCCGTCGGCAAATGAAGGAACTGGGGATATTTGATAACCCAGAGAAAATACTTGCCGCCCCGGCAGCACCCGTTGCCATTCCAGAGCCACCCAAGGTCGAGGAAGTTAGTCAACCGACACCACTGACTATTCCTGACATTGAATTTCCAAAGACTGATTTCAATGAGCAGAACTTTTTAGCTGAGCCGACTACGGCTTCGATTGTTCTTGAGAGAGCACCAGAGGCAATTGCTTTACCAATTGACACAGGTGAGATTGCAATTACTAACTCGATTCAAGTGGTGACAGATCCGATCACCTCGCCCACAACTGGTAATTTTGATGGCAGTGAACTTGACCAGATCATCCTCTCCGATGACGCCGTCACGGGTGTCATCTCGGTAGTTGAGCCAATCAGCGCATTAGATCTGATCGACCAACGCGCAGCCAGCGGAGTTGTCCCTTCTTCGGTTTTGTCGCGAGGCTGGTGGAAACCATGGGTGATTGGTATCGGGGCCATTTTGATGACCGTAGCTGCAGTCCTGGCAATCTTCTTTATGTTGAATGCGGTTGGTTCTAACTAGTGAGTGTGAGTAAAGAGACTCTGGCAAACCTTTCAGTAGCTGCCTCAGCTGCCAGTGAAAAACTTGGCGAGAATTTGGTTGCGCTGGATGTATCAGATCCGTTTGCACTGGCAGAAGTCTTCCTAATGGTCTCTGCTAAAAATGACCGCCAGGTTTTGGCAATTTCTGATGCGATTCAAGATGCGCTTCAGAAAGTAGGCGTCAAGCCTCGCTTCACCGAGGGCCGTGAGGCTGCCCGCTGGATACTGCTTGATTTTGGAGATCTGGTGGTGCACGTCATGCACGAGACCGAGCGAGAGTTCTATTCTCTAGAGCGCCTTTGGAGAGACTGCCCGGTGGTGCCGGTTAGTTGATTTCTGTGTAGACTAAAGCAGTTTTTGGGCCTGTGGCGCAGTTGGTAGCGCACCTGCATGGCATGCAGGGGGTCAGGGGTTCAAGTCCCCTCAGGTCCACCAATAATTTCAACCAGCTTGTTTTTGCTAGTTTGCCCCTTCAAAATCTTGACATCGGATTTAGAGACACCGAAGTGATCAGCTAAGACGCACACCAGCGCCCAGCTAGCCTTGCCGTGCTGCGGCTGGGCCCGAAGCCAAACTCTTAGGCCTTGCTCGGTTGGTTCAACCAGG
>CAYXWU010000080.1:0-4704 GCA_964468885.1 uncultured Aquiluna sp.
AGGTTCAGGCCAAGGTGAAAGAACTTGACCTGGATGTGGATCCAAAGGATCTGGGCCGCCAACTTGGCAGAAAGCTAGCTGAAGCAAAAGTTGAAACTGAGAAAAGCGCGAGAGAATTTGAAAAGGTTGCTCGTCAGAAACTCGATGAGGTTGTCAAGGAAGTTTCCTCTGAGGCCGAAAAGGTCGCAAAGACCGTTAAGCGCGAGACGACCAAGGTCGTTAAAGAGGTAAAAACCGAGGCTAAGAAAGTTGCTGGCGAAGTTAAGAAGACAGTCAGGAAGAAGAAATGACCGAAGATGTTAGAAAGTATGCGCTGAAGCAACTAAAGAAAAAGCAAGATTTTCGTCAGTACCTTTGGGTCTATGCCTTTGTATCAGCTTTAGTAACTGCTATCTGGTTCTTCACCACCCCAACTGGTCCCTTTTGGCCTTTTTGGGTGATGTTTGGCATGGGAATCGGGGCAATAGCAGCTGGCCTTGATGCATACGGCGTTTTGGGTCGGAAGCCTATTTCTGAGGCCGAAATTGATGCTGAGGTTGAGCGACTCAACCGCAAGGGCTAGACTTTTGCGAGTTGCCCAAGTGGGCAGAAAAGCTTTGAGAGGTTTTTGTGGGTTCCATTATTAAGAAGCGCCGCAAGCGCATGTCAAAGAAGAAGCACCGCAAACTTCTTCGCAAGACTCGACACCAACGTCGAAACAAGAAGTAGTCAAGACCCGCCCAGGAGGCGGGTTTTTACTTTTTCTTGAGCTCGCTACGGTGTTGAACCAAAATCTCCCAGCCGGCTGCTGCTGCGTATTTTCTTAGCTGGCTGTCCGGATTGACTGCCACCGGGTGTCCAACAGCGGTCAATAGCGGCAAGTCATTGGTCGAGTCTGAGTAGCCGAAAGATGCCTTGAGATCAATTCCTCGTTCACTTGCCAGTTTTTCAACAGCGTGCAGTTTTTGTTTTCCATGCAGTGGGTCTCCAACTAGTTCACCAGTGAGAACGTCTCCATCGTGTCCAACGATGGTGCCTAGTGCTCCATTCGCACCAATGTCTTTAGCAATTGCCTCTACGAGTTCAACCGGGGCAGCTGAAACCAACCAAACCTCGTGGCCCTGATCGAGGTGATGTCTAACTCGCTCCAGGCTCCTTGGCCAAAGTCGCGGCTTTATTTCACTGCTGTAAACCTCGTCGATTAAGCCCCTAAGTTCCTGAACAGAATGACCTTTAGTGAGGGAAAGCGCACGGTCTTTGATGTTTGCCATCTTGGAGTTCTTTTCACCTCTGCGAATAAATCGCAGGTGTTCCCAGGCAAAGCGCCAGATGTCTCGGCGCTTAATGCTTCCACCGGAAAAGGCGACTTTGCCAAAAAGAATTGATATCGACCCACGAACTAACGTGTTATCAACATCAAAGAAGGCAGCAACCTTCTTGTTCGTGGAAGTCTCTGGCACCGGCTAAGTCTATTAGCAATCAAAATCGCCTAATCTGGACACATGGCGCCGAAGGCAGAATTGACACTAATTACAAGGCAGGGCTGCCATCTCTGCGAAGTCGCGAGTAACGATCTAGCTCGACTTATAGCTGAATTTTCGGAACTTCATCCCGATAAACCATATTCAGTCGATGTTTTGGATGTCGACTCAGACTCGACGTTGCTTGCGAAGTACTCAGAAGAGGTTCCTGTTTTGCTATTAAACGGAGAGCAGGTCAGCTTCTTCCGAATTGACGTTGATCGGGTTCTGGCCCGGATGGAGAAAATCTAAAAACCTTAGATTCAATGTTGCATTATTACTACATAGTATTTATACTACATCCATGGGACGCAAACCAAAAGCAGAAGAAGGCCAGGTATCAAACCGGGTCGAGGAGTTTCGTACCCAGGCTGATCTGAGTCGGCAAGAGCTCGCCGACCAGGTTGGTGTTCACTACCAAACCATCGGATACATCGAACGCAGCGAGTACGCACCTTCCCTGGTGCTAGCACTACGCATCGCTTCGGTCTTAGGGGCCAGTGTCGAGGAGATCTTCTGGCTTGAAGAGGAAAACTAATGAATGAGCTACTAGTTGTCTTTTATATCTTGGCCACCCTGGCACTGGCATATCTTTGGATTTATCCAAAATACATCGGCAACAACATCAAACTAATGGCATGGGTGGATGTGGTCGTTACATCGATTCCAATTGGAATATCCGCAATTCTGTTCTGGACTTCTAATCCAACTTTCCAACTCTTTACTTTTGAGCTCAATTGGTTCTTTTTCACTTTGATTGTGTTAGTAGTCCTAGAACTACCAATCTTCTTGCTTTATCTGAAGGCAAGAAATCTTGGTAAGGCCTACTGGCAAGCATTCAAAGGAGACTTCACCGGCAGTGAATCTTGGGCTTCGGTCAAGTCGGTGGAAAAGCAGCTGAACGACACAAGGTGGGATGGTCTTCGCACTGACGGCGCAAAACGATTCCTGCTGATTTCTTCGAACGTTGCACTGGTCGGAGGAACAATCTTCTTGCTGATGGCACAGGACAACGCATGGACGGCGCTATCACTTATTCACATACTTCTCGTTTTTGTTTTTTGGTTCCTACTCCGCACCTCCGTTCGCTTGGTCTCGGAAGCCCCAGACGAAGCTTTAGACGAGCGATTAATTCAAGTTCGCAATCAAAGTTATGTTTCCGCCTATCGCTACCTCAGTGCTATTGCCTTCGGGTTAGTGACGGCGCTGCTTGTCTACTCCATCGTGGTTGATTTCCAAACTGAATCTGATGGCTTCAACTATCTTTTGAGCTTCACTTGGCCGCAGATGCAGGCGCTTTTCTGGCTAATCTTTGGCTACAGTTTCATGCTTCCATCAATGGCACTGATTGCCAAGGACCTAAAAACCAAGCGCGTTACCCAAAGAGAGGGCTAGGACAAATGCAAGCAGAAACAACGGTCAAGCACAAACGGGATAGATTTCCGGATGTCCTTCGCGGGTTTGCACTACTAGGCATTGCACTGGTCAATGTTCCCTACTTAGCCATTGATACTGTCAATGCGGCGGAAGGTTCAGACCTATCCCAAACCGCGAATGCCGCTGCAGCATTCTTTGTGATGGCATTTTTCCAGGCCAAGTTCTACCTGCTTTTCTCATTCCTGTTTGGCTACTCGGCCCACTACGTAATCAAAAATGAAAAGGCAAACCAAGGTCGCTGGGTTGCTAGATCAATCGGTTTGATTCTGTTAGGAACTCTGCACTTCACTTTCCTTTTCCATGGAGACATTCTCTTTCTCTACGGTTTGTTTGGCCTGCTGTTACTTGCTCTGTATTTTCGCAAGGATTCAACCGTGCGCAGGTGGACGTGGGGTGTCTACATAGCAAGCTCACTTCTCTTTGCGACGCTTGCGCTACTCACCTGGGTGGGTGAAGCATTTTTGGCAAGCAAAGGGCAGTCGCTGCCCGATGAAACATTTGTGCCAAGGCTGACTGACGCCCTCGTTTCAGGATCATTTCTGGAAACAGTGCCTGCTCGAGTCGAGTTGTGGCTCTTCGCTGCCCCTAACGGACTTCTTCTACAAGGCCCACTGGTCTTTGCAGCCTTCCTCTTGGGAGTTCTAGTTGCTCGCAAAAATGGCCTGGTTGATGTGAATCCTAAGTTGATGAAAAAGCTAATTGTCTGGGGATTAGCAGTGGGACTTCCCCTTCAGCTAATTGCTGCATTCTTTTTTGTTTCAAACGCAGCTGGCCAAGACAGCCTCGGTATTTATCTGGCTACCCTCTCGCTGAATTTTGCAAGCGCACCGCTGCTATCTGGTGCTTACGTCGGCTTACTTTGGTTTATCGCACAAAAGTTCAAGCTTGGATTGCTTAGCGCGGCTGGTCGCCTGTCACTAACTGTTTATCTGAGTCAGTCAGTTGTATTTTCCACTCTGTTCTCTGCCTGGGGATTCGGACTTTTCGCAGAGCTCGGAGTTACAGAGGTGACTTTGATAGCCGGCGTCACCTGGCTAGTTCTCGCACTCCTTGCTTCGCTCTATCTGCGCTTTTTCGATAGAGGGCCAATGGAAACCCTGCTGAGTGCGTTTTCGAAACTCTTTGCGAGGAAAAAGTGAACGTCGAACAGCTCGGACTAATTGGAATCTTCCTAGGCGGAGCAATCCCATGGATAGAAGCGATTGCCGTAATTCCATCTGGAATTTTGCTTGGGCTTGATCCCACCTGGGTGGTGATTGCGGCTTCCGTAGGAAACATCCTGACAATTTTTCTGTTTGCCTACTCCGGTTCTCAAATCCGAAGCTGGTTGTTAAAGCGTCGCGAGGCTAGAGGCAAGCTTGGTGAATCAAAGCGTTTTGCTAGAGCGCAGGAAGCTTTCAATAAATGGGGGGTCTTTGGGATGGCCTTTCTTGGCCCCATTCTTATTGGAACTCAGTTTGCGGCTGCGATATCGGTGGCTGCCGGGGTGAAGCCCTTAAAAACCTCACTGATCATTAGCACAGGCATGGTGGTCTGGGCAGGGGTTTTAGCCTTGGTCATGGTCAGTATTGGAGCTGACCAATTCTTGGAAATTCGAGACGGAAACTAAACCCTTAGGGCTGCAAGCGATTCGGTCCGCGGAACAGGAAGCTCGCTTCGCGGATGTTTGGAAGATCCAGCAAGAGCATTACGACTCTTGTCAGCCCCATTCCAAATCCACCATGTGGTGGAGCTCCGTAGCGGAAGAAGTCGATATAGAAGGAAAGCC
>CAYXWU010000081.1:0-4420 GCA_964468885.1 uncultured Aquiluna sp.
TTGATCTAGTTTTTCAGCAAACTCAATCAGGGTCTTAGGTCCGAGTGTGTTTGGCCTAGTGTGATCTTTGCCATTATCAAGCGTGATGAGAGCAAGAACTTTTCCTGAGGGTAGTTTCACATCGTTTACAAAGGAGTGCGTTACTACTTCATCGCTTTCAAGCAGTGCTGCGTACTTTTCCATTACTTGCCCCTATAAGAGGTGTTTTCCCAGATAACAGTTCCGCCCATGCCAAGACCAACACACATTGTTGTCATGCCATAGCGGACGTCTTTGTTTTCTTCAAACTGTCTTGCCAACTGAATCATTAGTCGCACACCGCTAGCAGCTAGTGGATGGCCCATGGCAATCGCGCCACCGTATTTGTTTACTCGCGAATCATCGTCGGCAATTCCAAAGTGATCAAGGAAGCTCAGCACCTGAATCGCAAAAGCTTCGTTGATTTCAAAAAGATCAATGTCACTAATTGAAAGTCCTGCTTTAGCAAGAGCTTTTTCGGTTGAGGGAATTGGACCAATTCCCATAATCTCTGGTTCAACACCAGCGAAGGCAAAAGAAACTAATTTCATTTTTGGTTTCAATCCATACTTCTTTACTGCTGCCTCACCAGCAATCAAAGACATGGTCGCGCCGTCTGTTAGAGGTGACGCGTTTCCCGCTGTCACTTTTCCGTGCGGACGGAAAGGCGTCTTTAAGTCTTTCATTCCCTCAAGCGTGGAGTCGGGGCGCAGGTGCTCGTCCTTGCTCACCAGCTTGAAACCTTCAGCGCTGGCTGCGCTAACAGGGATGAGATCGGCCTGAATCTTGCCCTCTTCATAGGCTTTTGCAGCCTTCTTCTGACTGGCAAGTCCCAGCATGTCTGAGCGCTCTTTGGTGAGGTGGGGGAAGCGGTCGTGAATCTTTTCAGCAGTGTTTCCCATGTTCAAAGCTGCTGGATCAACCAGTTTTTCAGCCAGGAAGCGAGGGTTTGGATCCATGCCATCACCCATTGGGTGGTGACCCATGTGTTCAACCCCACCTGCCAAGGCGATGTCGTAAGCACCAATTCCGATTGCACTGGAAACAGTTGTGACAGCAGTCATTGCGCCAGCACACCATCTGTCAATTGCGTATCCAGGAACTGTTGTTGGAAGCCCAGCAAGAATGCTCACTGATCTTCCAAGCTGCAAACCCTGATCACCTTTTTGATTGGCTGCAGCAATTGCAACATCATCAATTGCTTCTCTTGGTAGTTCTGGATGACGCTCGAGCAGTCCAATTACAGTTTTGACCGAAAGATCATCTGCTCTGGTGTTCCAGAACACGCCCTTCTCGCCAGCTTTTCCAAATGGAGTTCTGACTCCATCAATGAAATAAACATCTTGGGCCTTCATTAGTTCCTCACTAGGGTTTGGCGATTCATTTGGCGCTCTTTTTCATCCTGAGCAAGGGTTGTTCTTACCAGCTCTGGTGGCAGCAGGAATGCATCAACCAGGCTTTCGGCGTGTGGGCGAAGTCTTGGTAGCAATCTGCTGTCGATGTATTCGGTGATTGCTTCAGCGCGAGCCCCGGAGAGTCGTCCGTTGATTAGATACCAGGAAAGATTCTCTTCCAGCAGTGTGAAGCCATAAAGGTCTCTTAGCCAAGTGAGAATCTTCAGAGAGTCAGCATCCTTGATGGTCTTTAGTGCTGATGTGAATGCTTCCCACATAATCAGCTCACCATGTGCCCTGGCTGCTGTAATCAAATCATTTTGGTGGCGGTTGAAAAGCTCTGCTTGCTTCTCTTTGTCACTGCCAGCTGCTTTTAGCTTGTTGGCAATTGAAGCGATCATGGTGTGAACGCGATCTGCCAGCAGTTGGTGCTGGTGCTCCTCGTCTTTTACAAATCCCACTGCTCGGGCAGTTGAGCCAAAGTCAGTGATTGATTGAGCGAGTCCGCGAAGACCTCCGCGATTGATCGCTGTTTCGCCAACTTGACCTGCAACGTATTGAGCTAGGGTTCCAAAGTCCGGCGACTTGAAAGCTTTTGCGTAATCAGTCAGTAGTCGCTTCGCAACTAACTGCAGCATCACATTGTTGTCGCCTTCGAATGTGACATAGACATCCAGATCTGCTCTAAGCCCGGTTAGTCGGTGCTGGGCCATAAATCCCTGTCCACCACAGGCCTCGCGGCACTGCTGGATGGTGTCTAGGGCATACCAGGTGCTGAGCGCCTTGCTGGCAGCTGAAACAGTTTCCAAATCAGAGCGAGTCTCCTCGGTGTCGTTTTCACCTGTGAAGACAGCGTGGAACTGGTTGAGCAGTTCTTGGTGAGTAAAGATTTGCGCATAGGTTCTTGCAATAAGTGGCAGAAGTCTTCGCTGATGTCTTTGGTAATCCATGATGGTCACTTCATTGCCATCGGTTCCAGGAAACTGCTTTCTGGCAAGTGAGTAACGGACTGCGATATCAAGTGCAAGTTTTTGTGCATTGGTGACAGCACCGGTGAGTGAAACTCTTCCCTGCACCAAAGCACCGAGTTGAGTGAAGAATCTTCTTCCAGGTGATTCGATAGAAGATGTGTAGGTTCCATCTTCAGCAACATCTGCATATCGATTCAAGATGTTTGCTCTTGGAATTCTTACCTGGTTGAAAAAAAGTCTTCCGTTGTCGATTCCGTTTAGTCCACCCTTAAGTCCGTCATCTTCAGCACCTACGCCTGGAAGTAGTTTTCCGTTTTTGCGAATTGGAACAAAGAATGCGTGAACACCGTGGTGTTCGCCGTTTGTGTAAAGCTGTGCAAAGACAACTGCTGCTTCGCCATGCAGAGCAGCGTTACCTAAATAGTCTTTATAGCTGTGACGATCAGGAGTGTGAATAATAAATTCTTTTGTTTCTGCATCGTAGGTGGCGGTAGTGCCAATCGATGCAACATCTGATCCGTGACCGGTTTCGGTCATCGCAAATGCGCCTGGCGTATCTAGGTTTGTTGCACCTGGCAAAAATGTTTTGTGGTGGTAATCAGTTCCTAGATAGAGAATTGCAGAACCAAACAAACCCCATTGCACGCCGAATTTAATTTGAAGAGAGGCATCTCCAAATACGAGTTCTTCGAAGCTAGATAGTGATCCACCTGGGTTTCTTTGACCACCGAGTTCCTTTGGGAATCCATATTGAGTTGCGTTTTCGCGAACGAGTGTCTTCAGTGCTTTGAGTACCCATTCACGATGCTCGGCCATCGGAGCACCTTCTGGCTTAAACAGCTGATTCGCAATGATTACTTTTCTGGTGTGGCGACGGATTTCAGCCCATCTGCCAAGGATTCGCTCGCCTACTTCGGCGACGTCCAGTCTTAGATCGTTTTCACTCATGGTTCACCTCAACAACAAGTCAAAACCACTAAATAAGCGGCCAACAGGGGGTGTTAGCAATTTCGTGACTGGCAACAACTAGAAAATGCCTAAATAGGGGGTTTTTGTAGGAAGGCTACAACTTTGGAGGTGGTTATTGGCAGTAAACCGACAACTAATTGCCCTCAAATTGGGCTGGTTGCTTCGAAATGAAGGCCTGCATGCCTCGTTCTACGTCCTTGGTTGCCATTAGCTTGCCAAGTCTGATGAATAGCTGCTGTTTTTCATTCTCGGAATCTGCATTTCTGGCTGATGCCAGAGTTGCTTGAACAGCAAGTGGCGCTTGAGCTGCGATCTTCTCCGCAAACTGCATTGCACGTGCAAGCTCTTGACCTGGTTCAACAATTTCGTTGATCATTCCCATTGCTAGTGCTTCATTCGCACCAAATGAATCTCCGGTTAGCAAATACTGCATCGCCTTGGCATGCCCTGCAACTTTTGGTAATCGAATGGTTCCGCCACCAAACGGAAGAATTGCTCTTGCAACTTCTAATTGCGCAAACTTTGAATCACTCGCTGCAATCACAATGTCGGATGCGAGTGCAAGTTCAACACCGAGTGTGAAACATGTTCCGCGCGTTGCCATGACAACCGGTTTTGAAACTTGTTTAGTTTGAATTCCCCACGGATCAATTCCACCCTCAGGAACTAGTTGCAATTTTCCTGTTTGCATTTTCTGTCCAACATCAAATAGATCAAGACCTGCGGTGAAGTGATCACCGTGTGCAAAAACTAATCCAACTCGAAGTTCTTTGTCGTTTTCCAATTCTCCATAAGCGAGTGCTAGTTGATGAAGCATTTCTTCATCAGCTGCATTCATTTTGTCTGGACGATTGAGTCCGATTTTTAAAACGTGTTCGACTTTTTCAGTCGTTACCTTTGTCACTACTAAGCGCTTTCCGCTAACTGAGCAACTCGTTGTGGAGAAATTCTTAGCAGCACTCCGATGTCGCGCATGCTCAGTCCTTCGCTGCGAAGTCGAGCAACAACATCTCTGATTTCTTTGGAGGCTTCGTCTTGCATGCGAAGAGCGGTGCGCATCTTTTCTTG
>CAYXWU010000082.1:0-4237 GCA_964468885.1 uncultured Aquiluna sp.
GGAGGACCGGTTGGGTAGTCGATTGTGACTGGAAACAGAATTTGAGTTTCCAGCAAAGTCAAAACATAGGTAAGCCCTGCAGCTTGAGCAAGGTGCAGAAAACCTGCTACTACGTTGTAGGAGCGCAGTCTGGAAATGTACTGATCTGGGGTTCGTTCGACCTTTGCCATGAGTACCTCTTCTCTTTCTCTCAGGCTACCGCTGATGCAGGGAATGGGCCTTAGGCCAGCGGCCAGTAGAACTATGCTTCCAACATGTCTGACTACCTTCTGTTTGCTGGGGCTTTTCTCGCCTCGGCCATCGCTCCTGGGGCAGACACTTTTTTGATTCTTTCCAGGGCAATAAATGACAGAAAACTAGCTATAGCAGCTGCCGCTGGAATAACAACCGGCAAAGTCCTGATGGTTTCAATTGCTTACTTCGGACTTGCGGCGCTACTGCAAGCAAATGGTGAATTGCTTTTGGTCCTAAAGGTTCTTGGAGCAAGTTTTCTAACTTATAAAGCTTTTCAGTTTTGGTCGGCAGGCAGAGTCGAACCACGTGATAAAAAAGGGAGCGAATTTTTTGCAGCCTTTGCCATTGGTTTTTCGAACCCGCAGCCGCTTGCTTTTTACCTATCTGTTGTGCCGGTTATTGTGAGTAGCACTCAACTTCCGTTACTTATCGGGATTGTCATTATTGGGTTTTCTGCGGTCTCGGCGCTTTACATCTTCCTGGCATCTCGAATATCAACTTGGTTGGATAATGGGTCTAACTTTCGGGTCGTGAATAAACTCCTTGCCCTAGTTTTCTTGGCGTTAGCTGTGATTGTGGTGACACGCTGAAAAGAAGCGTGACGGTAGGGGTAATCTCGAGTTATGAGCACTAATCCATACGCCAGTGAAAAAATGTCGCCTGAAAGCGAAAAGCTTTGGGCCGTGGCACTTCACCTCTTAGCAATTCCTTTTGAATTCTTAGCTCCGCTAATTGGATATTTCCTTTTGCGCAACAAGGGGCCATTTGTCTCTCACCACGCTAAGGAATCATTGAACTTTGGCCTGACCGTTGTGATTGCAGCCGTAGTGTTGGCAATTTCCATTGTCGGGCTTTTGTTCTTGTGGGTGCTTCCGATTGTTTGGGTGGTATTCCGGATCATTGCTGCGTTCAAGGCTGGCCAGGGCGAGTTCTACAAGATCCCAATTGCCATCAAATTCATCAAGCTTTAGCAGAAGCAAGGAGTACTGGTTTACCAGTGCTCGGCTATCCCCTACCCTTATATAGAACGTTCAAGGACGAATAATTGCGCATAGAGCATGACCTGATTGGCGAGCTGGCGATTGAGAAGGATTCACTTTGGGGGATCCACACAGCCAGAGCCTTAGCTAATTTCCCAATTTCAGGAGTGCCAATTGGGCACTACCGAAACCTAATCAAAGCAATTGGTCTGGTGAAGCTGGCTGCTGCCAGAGTCAATGCTCGCATTGGTGGACTTGAGGTCGAAAAGGCTAAATACATTGAGCTTGCCTGCCAAGAGGTAGTGGATGGCAAGCTCGATCAACACTTTGTGGTGGATGCGATCCAGGGTGGCGCTGGCACCAGCACCAACATGAATGCCAATGAAGTAATTGCCAATCGTGCTCTTGAATTAATGGGGAAAAAACCAGGTCAATACGAATTAATACATCCGCTAAATGATGTCAATCGTTCTCAGTCAACCAACGATGTCTATCCCACCGCTTTCAGAATTGCACTGATATTTGAACTGGAGATGCTGGCCGACTCAATGTCGCAGCTAAGAGATTCCTACCAGCGAAAAGCAGATGAGTTCGGATCAATTCTGAAGATGGCTAGAACGCAGCTGCAAGATGCGGTGCCAATCACTTTGGGTCAAGAATTTCAAGCATTCGCAGTTTCAACCCAGAATGACATTCTTCGACTCAACGAACTCTTGCCTCTTCTGTCAGAGGTGAACCTGGGAGGAACAGCAGTTGGTACTGAGCTAAACACTCCAAAGGGTTACACCGATGAGGTAGTGGCTGAGCTATCAAAACTTGTTGGTAAGAAACTTGTATCGCCGGATGACTTGGTCGAGGCAACGCAATCAGCCGGAGTACTCATTAGCTTCTCTTCAACTCTCAAGAGAATTGCAGTGCGTCAGTCAAAGATTGCCAACGATCTTCGCCTGCTGAGTTCCGGCCCCAGAGCTGGTCTAAATGAAATAAACCTTCCTGAGCAACAGGCGGGATCATCAATCATGCCTGGCAAAGTGAATCCAGTTATTCCTGAGGTAATCAATCAAATTGCTTTCACTGTGATTGGTAATGACCTTACTGTCACTTTGGCTGCTGAGGGTGGTCAGCTGCAGCTCAATGCATTTGAACCAATCATGGCCAGATCTATCATCATGAGCATTACTTACCTAAGAAACGGATTTGCGACCTTCACCAAGAACTGCGTGGATGGCATCACCGCCAATACAGAACTACTAAAGCAGAGCGTTGAGAACTCAATTGGTTTAGTGACTGTTCTCAGCCCGCAAATCGGTTATGAGAATGCAACCAAGGTTGCCCGCTATGCCCAGCAAAATAACTGCTCGGTTCGGCAAGCAGTATTGGACCTAAAGCTGATGAGCGAGCAGGAATTCAACGCAGCACTTGGAGATCTGACCGCCATTGCTAGGCGCGAAGACTAGGACCTAAGCGCCTTTCCTAACTCTTCAAAAGCATTCACCAGAATCGCCATGTCCTTTTCTTTGTGGGCAAAGGACACCAGCCACTGTTCATCCAGACCTGGCGGAGTAATCGCTCCCCGGTTGATACCCCAAAGCCAAGAAAGCTCTGCCGCTTCAAAGTCGTTTGCCTTAAAGTCGCGGTAGTTGCGAACAGGCTTAGGGTTCCAAATCACAGCACCCTTCACGCCAAATCCAACGGTGTGTGCTGGTAGCTGGTATCGCTCAATGATTTCATCTAACTTCTTGAGAGTTTCGATGTTTAGTTTCTCGGCCCGTGCAAGTTCCGCTTCGGTTGCGATTTCGTCCATCGCAATCGCTGCGGCAACAACCAGCGGATTTCCGTTGTAGGTGCCAAAGTGCGGCATCCTGCCGTCCACCACTGCATCCATGTACTTCTTTTTGCCACCAAATGCAGCAACTGGCAGACCGCCCCCGATGCTCTTGGCAAGGCAAACTAGATCTGGTTCAACACCAACTCGCTTGGCTGCACCTGCAATGCCTGCGGTCAAACCGGTTTTTACCTCGTCAAAAATTAGAGCGACGCCATATTGATCGCAGAGTTCACGCACGCGCTTTAGGTAACCCTCATCAGGAAGGATGATGGAGAGATTCTCAATGATTGGTTCCATCATCAATGCGGCGATTGTGTTGCCATGCTCTTTCAGAATTTCCTCAAGGCGAGTTAGATCGTTGTAGGAGACTGTGTAAATTTCACCAGCTTCAACTTCAAAGGGAACCTGAGGAACTGGTCTTTCTGCACTGCCAATCACTTCCAGCTTTGGTTTTACCGAAACCTGCAGTGGGTCATAGCCTCCGTGGTAACCACCTTCAATCTTGATGATTCCCTTTTTTCTCGTCACAGCTTTGGCGATGCGAATCGCATACATAGTCGATTCGGTTCCGGAATTTGTGAAGCGCAGCATGTCAAGACCGAAGCGCTTTTGGAAACGCTCTGCCGCTTCAGTTGAAATGACAGCTGGAGTAACAAACAACGTTCCGGTTTTCTTCAGAGCTTTTTTTACAGCTTTGACAATCTTTGGGTTTAGGTGACCAGCCAGCATCGCACCAAAGCCCATTGAAAGATCGAGCAGCTTGCGGCCATCGACATCGGTGGCGTAAGCACCCTTGGCTTTAACAATGGTGATTGGGTATGGATCCCAGTGCTGGAAGCTGGAGGTAACACCAAGCGGCAGCGAGCGCTTGGCTCTAATGTTGTGCTCGCCCGAGCGAGGGTAGGTGGCTAGAAAGCGCTCCCACTCCTGGGCGAGAAGGTCTTGAACTTTGATTGGATCGAGGGGTTGAAAACTAGCCGGGGCTTTGCGCCAGCCGGCCGGGTCGTGGTTTGGAAATCCTGACACGAGTGCACTCCTTTGTTGCTCTATTGTCGCTAATCAAGGGCAAAAGCACCAATCGAGGTGGCAAAAAGTGCGTTAATCGTCGAATAAAGTCAGTTGAACTACTGAATCAGTTGTCTAGTCAAACCATTCAGTTGGTGGGCCAAGGAACAGTAGGAAGCTGAACAAAGCA
>CAYXWU010000083.1:0-4203 GCA_964468885.1 uncultured Aquiluna sp.
TGTTTTGGGTACAGGGGGTTGCAGGTTCAAATCCTGTCATCCCGACCAGTAGGACATAGCTAAGGCGGACCATTGAAGACTGATGTAAAGCGAATTAACCCAACTCGCGTCAAGCTCACCATCACTGTTGATCAATCAGGCTTCAAGCCGGCATTGGACCGTGCTTATAAATCAGTAGCCCAGCAGGTCAACATCCCAGGCTTCCGAAAAGGCAAAGTGCCAGCCCAGGTTTTAGATCAGAGAGTGGGCAAAGATGCCATCATCGCGCAAGCTATTAATGATGGACTCGATAATTTCTATCGCGATGCTCTCAAGGAAAACAACCTTCGACCACTTGACACTCCACAAGCTGACATCAAGTCAGCACCCAGCTCTCAAGATCTAGACAAAGAACTAGTGGTTGAGCTCGAAGTTGAGGTTGAGCCAGAGTTCAAGCTACCAAACTACAAAGGCATGAAAGTTAGCGTTGAACCAGTCAAAGTTGCTCAGCTTGACATTGAAACTGAGCTAGATGCACTTCGCGCAAGATTTGGAACACTTAAGACGGTTGAGCGAGCTGCTAAGAAGGGCGATTTCACAACCATCGATCTAAGTGCAAGCATGGATGGCAAGCAGATTGATACCGCCAGCGAGATTTCTTATGAAATTGGATCAAACCAATTGCTCGATGGAATCGACGAAGCACTTGACACTCTGACTGCAGGTGAGTCCACCACATTCCGATCCAAATTGGTTGGTGGGGAATTCGCCGGCAGAGAGGCTGAAGTTTCGGTCACGTTGAAGGCAGTAAAGGAGCGCGAGCTACCTGAGCTAAACGACGAGTTCGCTCAGCTTGCCAGTGAGTTTGACACTCTTGACGAACTTAAGGCAGACCTAGAGAAAAGACTTGAGAAGCAACTTGCTCGAAAGCAAGTGCTGCAGGCACGCGACAAGATTGTTGACCAATTATTGGTTGATGCCAAGATTCCAACTTCCCAGGTTGCAATTGAGCGCGAAGTTCACTCTCACCTCGAGGGCGAGGGCCGTCTGCAAGATGATGCTCACCGCAAGGAAGTGACCGAAGAGGCCGAAAAGAACTTCCAAACCAGGCTGATTTTGGACGCGGTTGCTAAGGCAGAAGATATTAAGGTCCAGGATCGCGAACTAATTGACTACCTTGCCCTGATGGCCTCTAGCTACGGCATGGACCCAAATGAGTTCATAAAGCAGATTTCGAACGCCGGTCAGGTGCCTGCCTATGTCTCGGAATTAGCTCGCCGCAAGGCCGTGGACTTCCTGGTTGCCAACGCCGATATCACTGACAGCAACGGTAAGAAAGTCGAATACCAGGCCTAACGCCTAAGGCGAACAAGCCCCAAAAATCCCCAGCCGGCTAGCTAGGGTTATTTTCGTTAGCTAAGGAGTATCGATGTCCGCATCTGCCATGGAGCGCAATAACGTTTTCGATCGACTACTTAAGGACCGAATCGTTTGGTTGGGTAGTGAAGTCAGAGACGAGAACGCAAATGAGATTTGCGCAAAAATTTTGCTGCTAGCAGCAGAGGATGCTGAAAAGGACATCTACTTTTACATCAACTCACCAGGTGGTTCTATCACTGCTGGCATGGCGATTTACGACACCATGCAGTACGTGCCAAATGACATCGTGACTGTTGGAATTGGCATGGCTGCTTCGATGGGTCAGTTCCTGCTATCAAGCGGAACGAAGGGTAAGCGCTATGCAACCCCTAACACCAGAGTTCTGTTGCACCAACCACTGGGTGGATTTGGTGGAACGGCATCCGACATTCAAACTCAGGCCGAGCTGATCATGTCAATGAAGCGACAGCTGGCAACGCTAACCGCTCAGCAAACTGGTAAGAGTGTGGAGCAGATCATGCAAGATGGTGACCGCGATCGTTGGTTCACTGCCGAGGAAGCTCTTGAGTACGGATTTATCGACCACATTCAGCAGTTTGCTTCTCGGTCAACTGGCGTAGGAAAGGCATAGGCGATGAGCTACATGGAATCTCAGGCAGGCAGAATTCAAATGCCACAATCTCGCTATATCTTGCCGGAGTTTGAGGAAAGAACTTCTTACGGATTCAAGCGGCACAATCCTTACACCAAGCTTTTTGAAGACAGAATTGTTTTTCTTGGTGTTCAGGTGGACGACGCATCAGCCGATGACATCATGGCGCAGCTGCTGGTCTTGGAATCCCAAGATCCAGATCGCGACATCACGATGTATATCAACTCTCCAGGTGGTTCGTTCACTGCACTAACTGCCATTTACGACACTATGCAGTACATCAAGCCGCAGATTCAAACAGTTTGCCTCGGTCAAGCGGCTTCAGCAGCAGCTGTTTTGCTAGCGGCAGGGACTAAGGGCAAGCGCCTTGCGCTTCCAAACGCTAGAGTCCTGATTCACCAACCAGCCACTGGTGGTGGCGGTCAGGGTCAGGCCTCCGATATTGAAATTCAGGCCAAGGAAATTATGCGCATGCGCGTTTGGCTGGAAGAAACTCTTGCCAAGCACTCTGGCAAGTCAATAGAGCAGGTCAATAAGGATATCGACCGCGACAAGATTTTGACAGCGCAAGAAGCTCTGGAATATGGGCTAATTGATCAGGTCTTGACCACTCGAAAGGCCTAAAACCCGCCAAATCACTAATGCCTTGTCTGGCATCAGATATAGGGTTTAGCTATGACCTTGAGTGAGACTAGTGATCTGTTGAAGTGCACATTCTGCGGCAAAAGCCAAAAGCAGGTGCGCAAACTAATTGCAGGTCCGTCCGTCTATATCTGTGATGAATGCATCGAACTTTGCAACGAAATCATCGAAGAGGAACTTGGCAACCAGGCCAGAGCTCAAACCGAGTCATTAGATCTTCCAACGCCGAAAGAAATCAAGTCTTTTCTTGATGAGTATGTGATTGGCCAAGACGGAGCCAAAAAGCAACTATCGGTTGCGGTCTATAACCACTACAAGAGAATTCGAGCCGCAGGCACATTGAGCCCAGCCGGAAAATCGCAAGACGATATCGAACTTGCTAAGAGCAACATTTTAATGATTGGTCCAACCGGTTGTGGTAAGACGTACCTTGCTCAAATCTTGGCAAAGCGCCTAAATGTTCCATTTGCCGTCGCAGACGCTACCGCTTTGACAGAAGCAGGTTACGTTGGCGAAGACGTAGAAAATATTTTGCTAAAACTTCTGCAAGCAGCTGATTATGATCCGCGTCGCGCAGAAACTGGAATTGTCTACATTGATGAAATTGACAAGATTTCTCGCAAGGCCGAAAACCCATCCATCACACGAGATGTTTCCGGTGAAGGCGTTCAGCAAGCACTGCTCAAGATTTTGGAGGGAACCGTTGCCTCGGTGCCACCGCAGGGCGGTAGAAAGCACCCGCAACAAGAATTTATTCAGATTGACACAACCAATGTCTTGTTTATCGTTGCCGGCGCATTCGCAGGCCTGGAGACAATTGTTGGCGAAAGAACTGGCAAGAAGGGCATCGGCTTTGGCTCTCCGCTAAAGGAAAAGAGTGACGACTCTAACGTCTTTAGGCAAGTTCAACCAGAGGATCTAAGAAAGTTTGGTCTGATTCCAGAGTTCATCGGTCGACTGCCGGTCATTGCCACGGTTGATCAGCTGGATAAAGCAGCTTTGATTTCTATTCTCACTGAGCCAAAGAACGCTCTGATCAAGCAGTATCAAAGAATGTTTGAGCTTGATGGTTTCGAATTGGAGTTCGAGCCAGCGGCAGTTGAGTTGATTGCTGACCAAGCTGTTGAGCGTGAGACTGGCGCAAGAGGGCTTCGCGCAATTTTGGAAGAGCTGCTAAACCCAATCATGTTTGAACTTCCTGGCTCCGCAAGTCAGGGCAGAGTGGAAATAACAGCTGAAATCGTTCAAACCAAAGCGATGCCCAAGATTCAACCTATGAAGCCAAGGTTGAAAGAAAAATCAGCTTAGGCCAAACCTCTGCGCTTCATTAGCGGCCCAACAGATGGCTCGTGACCGAGAAACTCTCGAACCATTGTCATGGAATCGCGAGATCCACCTCTAGAAATTAGTGCATCAGCGAACTTTCTACCGTTCTCACGGGTTAGTCCGCCATTGGCCTTGAACCAATTAACGCTTTCGGCATCTAAAACTTCACTCCAGATGTAGCCGTAGTAACCAGCGGCATACCCGCCCGCAAAGATGTGAGCGAA
>CAYXWU010000084.1:0-4194 GCA_964468885.1 uncultured Aquiluna sp.
CTAGTCAAACCATTCAGTTGGTGGGCCAAGGAACAGTAGGAAGCTGAACAAAGCAGTAACTGCCAACACCAAGACCAGAATCAAAACAATAGGTCTGGCAATAAACCACCGGAATAACTTGTCGATGAAGCTCTTATCTGCTGGGTGGTCGGATGCTTGGGTTCGCCAGCTGCCCTCGAGTTGTCCCCGTTTAAGAAGACTTCGATCGAAGGGCACCGTTGCAAACGGCACAATCGCCAAGCTAACTGCAGCCGCAATCTTTCCAAACTTCCAACGCTGATTAACTCCAACTAGCACTGCAGTGGTGCAGTAGCTAAGGAACATGGCTCCGTGGATGGTTCCTGCAATGGTTACTCCGATTGAAAGGTCTTCGGAAAATGCCCTTATCGCTAAGGCTGAAAGAAGTAGCGCCCAGGTGATTGCCTCGCCAACTGCGAAAAGACGATAAAGGGACTTTGGAGTCATTGCGGCCTTTCTCAAACTACTAACCAATCTATCTCCCCTAGGCTCAATGGGTGTCGCATCGAAGGAAACTCCCAGCCATTGTGGCTGCGATCATCGGTGGCAGCATGATGGCAGTTCAAGCCAGAGCAAACTCTGGGCTAGGGCAAGAAATTGGTAGCGGAATCTTTGCCGCCTTGGTTTCATTTTCGGTAGGGCTTGTAATCATTGGTCTTTTTACCTTGCTAATCAGAAAAAACCGAGAAGCTCTATCCAATACCCTTCAAAAAATCAACGCCAAGGAAATTCCTTGGTTCTTTGTCTTGGCGGGTAGCATCGGCGGCTTTTTTGTCATCATGCAGGGAGTAGTCGCAGGCGTAGTTGGCATCGCACTTTTTTCTATTGGCGTGGTGTCTGGTTCGGCAATTGCGGCCTTGGTGCTTGATGGTTACGGAATGTTGGGGCTCACCAAAAGAGCGATTGGTCTTCCGCGCATTGCGGGGATTTTGGTTGCACTAGTGGGCCTGATTATTGCTAGCGACGTTGGCTCGGCTGTTCCCAGTCCCCTAATTGCACTGCCTTTTATTGCCGGCATTGGGATTGGCTTTCAGCAGGCCATGAATGGCAGATTCGGAAAGCTGGCGCAGTCACCTGCGGTGCCAACTTTCTTTAATTTTGTTGCGGGCACAGCATTTATCGCAGTTGCCCTTGTAATCATTGAAGGCTTTACATTGCCAACTAGTTGGCCGTCCAACCCTTTGTTCTACTTGGGGGGTGTCGTTGGAGCGATCTACATCTTCATGCAGGTTTTGATTCTGCCGAGAATTGGAGCACTCAGCATGGGCATCTCGATGTTGGTGGGGCAGCTAACGGGATCAGTATTGCTGGATCTTGTTGTTCCCATTGCGCCGCACCCCGTAACCGTCAGCACACTGCTTGGTATTGCGCTGACAATGCTGGGAGCAGCGTTGGTGGCTAAGCGCTAAAGCTCAATCAGCACATCTGGGTGACGATCAAAGCGATAGCCAATTCCACGGGCGGTGCGAACAATATCCTCGTAACCTGCAATCTTGGCGCGCAGTCTTCTGACATGCACATCAATGGTTCGGTCATTTGGAGTTGGTTCGCCGCATCTGTCTGAAATGGATGCGATTTCGCTTCTGGAAACATTGCGTCCCTCGTTTTCAACGAGATAGGCAAGAAGTTCAAATTCTTTGCAAGTTAATTCTGCATTCCTACCATCGACATATAGGCGTCTCCGAGAAAGATCTACAACGACTCCCTTGGCTGGAGTCTTCTCATCGGCCTGAAGTTTTGCTTGTGCAAGCGCCTTCGGCTCTCCCAGCGCCAATCTTGTTAGGTCTAGGTTTCTTCCTTGAGCATTTTTCGGTCCAATAGCGAGCGCCGCATAGGTTTCGTTTTCTTTACCCGGGATCAGCTCAGCCAGGTTTTTCTTTAGTAACTGTGCAATTTCAGCCAGGCTAAGGCCCGCTGCCTCTGCTTCCGATTCGGAGATTCCGATGTAGAGAGCAAAGCCTTTTGCTTCTGTGGTCTTTATGGTTGTCGTCATTTTGAGTCCTTTGGTGTGTGCGAATTTTTTATGCACGAATCACGTGCGTTTGTTGGGGTGCTGGTGTCTTAGGGCTAATCAGTGAGCGAAGTTGATTAGCGACACATGCGCATACACATGGAGCAGGAGAACATGGCGCCGTCTAGGGCGCTAATCTCAACTGCTTGCGTACTCATTGGAAAATATTTTCTATGGATACGGACTAAAAGTCAAGTCGCTAAACCCTGGCCATTAGCCAACCCAGCACATCTCGCTCCACCTCTTGATGGTTAAGGTCATTCAGAAGCTCGTGGAAACCCCCTGGGTAGATAAGTAATTTGCGATCAGGACTGGAAATCTTTTCGTGCAGGGCTTGTGATTGCAGGTGGCTGGTGGAGGTGTCCTTGTTGCCATGGAATATAAGAGTCGGCACTTTCCACTCGGAAACCTTGCCCCAGACCTCATCGGAGATCTGCAGAACTGTCTTGGCAACCAAGTTTTGGGGCTTGCCCTGATACATCATCGGATCAGCTAGGAATCGAGCGAGCATGTCTTTGTCCCGGGTCAATGCCTCCATGCCGGGTCTGGGCAGTGGCATTGGTGCAGCTGGTGCAATGGCGGCGGAGACCTTCCCAAGCACCCGCTCCCATAACTTGGAAGGAGGCTGCATGGCAGACGAGCTGAGGATTACCGCGACGGTGTTTGCCCGGTCTCTAGTGATGCTGCCTGCAGTAATTAGTCCACCCAGCGAGTGACCAAACAAGACAGTTGGAATTCCAGTTGGTAGTTTGGCTCTTGCCTGCAGATGAAGCTCAACCGCTTTTGTTAGATCAACCAGTCCCCTGGTGCCTTTGGTATTGCCGTGTCCTGGTAAATCAATTGCATAGACATCAAGCCCATTTTGATTGAGCTTGGGAATTAGCTGGCTGTAGTACTCAACATAACGCTGGGCATATTCGCCATAGCCGTGCTGCAGAAGAACCTGTGCACGTGGGTTATCTACTTTCCAAACATAACCTGCAACATCGGCCCCGATATCCCAGCTATTCATCTTTCTCCTAAATTAGCTTTGCTGCTTGAGTTGCAATTTCGAGTTCTTCATTGGTTGGAACAACTAAGACTGCAACCTTGCCATCTGAAATCTTTCTGATTTCCCTACTCTGATCCTGATTGCTGGCTGGGGCAAGTGAAATTCCGATTGCTTGCAAGTTGCTACAAATTTTCTCTCGCACGCCAGCATTATTTTCACCAATGCCGCCAGTAAAGATGACTGCATCGACGCGGCCCAATCTTGCCAGGTAGCCACCCAAATACTGTCTAGCTCTCTCGACAAATACCTCAATTGCTAATTGCGCAGCTTCATCACCAGAGCTCGCTTTACTGTCCAGATCTCTAAAGTCTGAAACACCGGACAAACCAAGCAGACCAGACTTCTTGTTGAGAAGTTCGTCGACTTCATCAACCGAGAGCTTTCCCTCGCGAATCATATAAAAGATGACAGCTGGGTCGACATCGCCAGAGCGTGAGCCCATAACTAATCCGGCAAGTGGCGTGAGCCCCATGGAGGTGTCAAAACTTTCACCATTCTTTATGGCGCACACCGAAGCTCCGTTACCGAGGTGCAGGACAACGGCATTGAACTGATTTGGTTCAATTCCTAAGTACTCAGCTGCCTTGCGCGACACATAGGAGTGAGAGGTGCCATGGAAGCCGTATTTGCGCACCCCCAACTTCTTGGCAAGCTTGATATCAATCGCATATCTAAAAGAGCTCTCAGGCATGCTTTGGTGGAAAGCAGTGTCAAAAACTGCAACCTGAGGCAAGTTTGGGAATGCTTTCTCTCCCGCCTGAATACCAGCTAGGTTGCCTGGATTGTGAAGAGGAGCGAGTGGAATTAGCTCTTCTATGGCTTTTTCAACTTCTTTGGTTATAACTGCTGGTTTAGAAAACTTATCTCCGCCGTGCACAACTCTATGGGCAAGGGCAAAGGGTGTTATTGCGCTTTCTTTGAGTTTTTCCAGCATCTTGGAAAAAGCGGCTTCGTGACTCTCGACGCGTTCTATGGTTCCGCTGAGTAGAGATTTATCACTGTCAACATCAATCACTTGATACTTCAGCGATGATGATCCTGAGTTGATAACAAGAATTTGTTTCACAGCTCTGCCGCCTGAATTGCTGTGATGGCGATTGTGTTGACGATGTCT
>CAYXWU010000085.1:0-3630 GCA_964468885.1 uncultured Aquiluna sp.
ATAAGGCAGGACAGGTTATTAGAACTAAAGATGGCAGTTATATTGTAGTGGGTTCTACCAGCTCTTTTGGTAAGGGGAATTATGATGTATTGGTTGCTAAAGTTAGTTCCAATGGGGAAATTCTTTGGCAAAAAACTTATGGAGAATTCTTAAATGATTATGGTTTAAGAATTGCCGAAGTTGAAGATAATTTATACCAAATTGAGGGAATGAAACAAATCTGTAAAACAGTAAATGTATCCAATGAATGTTTTGACCAAGAGTGGTTATTTAAGATTGATGAGAGTGGACTTGTTAAATAATTTCCTGATTGTTACAAACTCAATCATCGCATTATAGCTGCATCTTTTCCATTTTTGTTTAATTAACTTTAATGAAAAATCTTAAAACAGAATGATTAACTATAATCACAAGTTATTTCGACCTATTCAAAATACTGATAATGGAGAAACGTCATCAGAAACCCTATTCTATTACAAACAAGAAGGCAATATCATTTCTTCTGAATATAAAGGAGGTAAAATAATTTACGGCCATTTAATTGGGCTTGTTAATGAGGATGGATGTATTGAAATGTGTTATCATCAAGTCAATATCAACAACGAAATTATGACTGGCAGGTGCTTTTCAAAACCTGAAATATTGGTTAACGGAAAAATTCGTTTACATGAAACCTGGCAATGGACTTCTGGAGATTTTTCATCAGGGACTTCAATAATAGAAGAAATTTAACCCTTTAATTTCCTAATAGCCACAAACTCAATTAAGTAATCATAGTTGCATCTTTTGGATTATTTTTACAAAAAACGAGTAAATGAACTTTAGAATAAAAGCATTAGACGATCGTGAATTTGTCGCACTTTTTAATTTGGGTTATTCGGAATTAGAAAAAATCGGCGCAGTTAAAATGATCGTTGACGAATTTCCTGGATTCCCTTGTAGAGTAAGTTTGGAAGATGCAGAAATAGGCGAAGAGGTTATTTTATTGCCTTACCAACACCACAAAACAAACTCACCTTATCAATCAAGTGGACCAATATTTGTAAGAAAAATCGCAAAATCATCTATTTATGAAATAAATGAAATTCCTAAAATGTTTAATCATAGATTATTGTCATTGCGTGGGTATGATAAAAATGCAATTATGAAAGATGCATCTGTTATAGAAGGGAATAATCTTAAGGAACAGATTTTTAAGATTTTCGAAAATGATGATATACAGTATATACATATACATAATGCAAGGCCAGGGTGTTACAACTGTTTGGTGGAAAGGGCGTAAATAAATTATGCTTAAGTAGTGTTCTGAACTTGTTGTTAGTTATCACTAACAACAAGGGTAACAAAATCAAATATTCAATCATTGCCTTAAAGTTGCATTTTTTTGTTATTTCTAACAGGATTTTTAACTTTGATTTCAATCAAATAGACTCGAAATGAAAACTCCATTTAATAAATTTCTATATCTCGGATTTTTACTGTTAGGACTATTCCAAGCAATTGTCTCTAACGATTATATGCAATCAGCCGCTTCATTAGGAATTGGGATGGCTTTCGATCCATTCAATCCAGAACAAAAATGGAATGATCGTCCAACTTGGCAAAAGGCAGTATTGATTGTGCATCTAGCTTTAGTAGCTGCTATGTTTGGATTTGGTATAGGGTTGAATGACAAATAAACTTTCTGTGAACTTACACAAAGTTCATCCCTTCAAGTTCTTTATAGTTACATATTCAATTATCACAATAGAGCTAGAGTCGTTTCTTTTTCAAAAAGTTTATTTAAATTGAATAACTAATACAAATGTTCAAATGAGTTATATTCAATTTTTAGTGAATGCCAAAAAGGAGTTTGAATATTATAAATTATTGGGTGAAAAAACATTCGGCCAACTCACAGATGATCAACTTTTTATTCAGTTTAATAGCGAGAGTAATAGTATAGCGACGATTGTAAAACACTTAAGGGGCAATATGCTTTCTCGTTGGACTGAATTTCTAACAACAGATGGGGAAAAAGAATGGAGAAAAAGAGATGAAGAATTTGAAAATGAGATCAGCACTAGACAAGAGTTATTACAAAAATGGGAAGAGGGCTGGAGCTGTTTATTTAATGCTCTTAATTCGATTTCAGATTCAGATTTGTCTAAAGTAGTTTATATTAGAAATCAAGGCCACACAATTTTAGAAGCAATACACAGACAACTTTCGCATTATCCGTATCATATTGGTCAGATTGTTTTTATTGGAAAGATGATGTGCGATAATAATTGGAACTCATTGTCAATTCCTAAAGGAAGATCAAAAGAGTACAATCAAAATAAATTCTCTGAGCCAAAGGCAAATCAACACTATACAGAAGAGTTAATGAAAAATAAAACAAACACAACAATTCCATAATTATAACAAACCCTATCATCGCATTAAAGCGACATCATTTATTATATTTACTCAATGAAAAACATAATAGCGCTATCTGTCCTAATGCTTTTTTGCATAACCACAAATGCACAATCCTTTCAAATTAAAGATTTAGCAGCATCAACAGGAAGTTGGCAAGGAAAATTAACCTATTTGGATTATTCCTCCGGTAAACCATACACAATGCCTGCCAACATCAAAATAAGTTTAACTGAAAATAAGCTCGGTTATATTATGGGATATGAATATCCAAATGAACCACATGCAAATTCAAAGGATACAACTTACATAAAAGATAAATTGTTTGGTGAAGATAAAATTGTTGAATTCACAAAAGATGCCGCAGGAGGATTTACGCTCGTAACTGAAAAAGAGGGGGAGGATGGAAATGATCATAAGAAGGCAATATTGAGGCATACTTATACATTAAAGACCAACACTTTTTCTGCTGTTAAAGATGTGAAATTTGACGGTACGGATAAGTGGATAAAAAGAAATGAATATCTTTTTGAAAAAGTAGAAAAATAAACGAATGATTGATATTACAAGGGTATCAAGCCTTAATGATATAATTGGTATCAGGGATTTACAAGAATTGAATTTAAGGCAGCATATAAGTGCACAAGAGTCCATTGATCAGGGTTTTCTCACAGCTTCTTATACAATAGAATATTTGCAGGAAATGAACTTGGCCTGTCCCTCAATCATAGCAAAAGAAGGTAATAAAGTAATTGGTTATGCCTTGGTAACAACCAAGAAAGTAAGATATGGACACGACCTTATAGAAGATCTTTTTGATGCTATTGATAAAAGTAAGTACAATGGAAAATTGCTTAGCGATATAAACTATGTAGTTGTCGGACAATTGTGTGTAGCCAAAGAGTTTCGTGGACAAGATTTAACACAAAAGCTATACGGACATTTTAGAGATTGTCTTTCAAATGAATTTTCATATCTAGTTACAGATGTAGCACTCGCAAATACTAGATCTCTTAGGGCACATGAGAAAAGAGGATTTCAAGTTATCAATCAATTAATTTATGGGGATTTAAAATGGAACATTGTTTTATGGGATTGGAAAGTAGATAATCACTGAGCCTAGGATATATCTGTTTTTGAAATATTTTTGCTGTATGATTCGTGTTTTAATATACATTCTGCCATTACTGATGTTAGTTTCTTGTTCGTCAACTAAGAAAATAACAACCC
>CAYXWU010000086.1:0-3589 GCA_964468885.1 uncultured Aquiluna sp.
TGTTTTCATACATTTCAAGGGCTCGTGTAAGATTAATTGCACCTTTCGTTACGATTCCTCCTCCACCACTTCCATGAAAGTATTTCAAGTGTTTAATGTTGTATGAAGTGAAGCAATTAACTTTTATAGATAACCATCCACCATATCCACCTGTTTGGACATTTGTCTTGTTTTTATAGTTTAACAAGTCAACAAATCTCTGTAGAACATCTGTCTCTTGAAACTTGATTATAGTAGTTTCGTGGTTGCCATATCCAATAACTGTAAGAAGATGTGCATACGGACTAAACCATTCTACAGCCGTTTCAATTACAGAGTCTAAATACTTAGCGTTGTTGTGTTCTGGTCTAATGTCTGATTTATTGCTTCTACGGTCCCCCCTCCCCTGCATGAGGCAGAATAGGTCTCCGTTGATCAGAATGGGGATGTTGTTCTCTTTACAATAATCTAAATGTTCTTTGAGTTTGTTTCTATCACACTTTGGGTTGTCCCAGTGTAAGTCTGACAGAATCGCTAGCTTTTCTCCTTTTAACTCTAGGGAATGGACATTCCTTAGAATCTTTTCTAGTTTAAATATCATGCTGGGGGGGCTTTAGTTTTTTGATTTGTTGACCACTTAAAAAATTGTGGTCTGTATTTAGTTTTCTTTAAAAAGTTGATGTTGTAACGCACGTGCTTAGAGCACATAACTAAAAAAATGAAATATAATATGATGGCTAGCAGTTCCACTTTCTTAGTGCTAGAGCCTTTCTTGTAGGCTTACCATTAGGCTTTCTCATAGGTCCCTTCACACCAGACATTCTAGCACAGAAAGACTTGCGTCTCTTTGCAGCTTTACTGTCAGGCTTGAGCTTAGAAGGAGGTGTTGTTACAGCCATCTTCAATTTACTTCCAGGGTTTGCTCTTCTGTATGAAGCAACACCCTTACGATTAAGGCCACCTTTGGGATCTTTTCCCTCAGAGCGTGTCCAAGCTGGTGTCTTTGCCATGTTTATTTCTTTTTTCCTTTGTATTTATAATCAGGATTATCCTTGTGCCACTTCTTTGTAGAAGCCACACCCTGTTTAACTGTCTTTGCTCTACCTATTTTGGTGAGATTAATGGTGTCCCATTTCCCTTTATCCATTGTGGGATGGTTCACCATTATATCACCTTTCTTAGCTTTGCCTGCATTCTTTGTAGCTTTATACACTACATGGTTTTCTCCACCAGCTTTCACCTTCACCTTTCCACCATTCTTTAGTGTAGAACCTTTGAATGGTCCTTTCTTCTTTACAAGAGGACCATTTGGGACAGGAGTAGCTTTGATGTTGTCAGCCATTATTTTTTGTTCATCTTCTTTAGAGTCTGAGCAAGACGAGCTCTTTGACCTAGTTTGCCACCTTTCTTAGCAGCAGCAGCAAGTTTACCAGCAGGGATTGGTTCACCCTTCTTAGCACCAAGTTGTGCGCGTAGAGCTCCTGGCTTTTTAATAGCCTTCTGTATCCATTTCTCTGCCATGATTATTTCTTTTTTATTTTACCAACCTCTTTTTGCATTTGCTCTACGTCTAATCTTAGCAACTTTTTCATTACCCTTGTCAATGATTTCCCTACTTCTTCCTGGAGCAGGTAACGAGCTTGGATCTTTCATATATTTTTTTCCTACTCTCGTTTCGTAATTTTCAACTTTTTTATCTGTTCTTTCATTTATTCTTTTAACCCTAGAATCTATTCTAGGATTTATTGATGACCCTAATTGAGCTTTTTTAATAACAGACTTCTTAGCTACATCGCCACCTTTTTTCATCTTGGTAGCACCAAGTTCTTTATCTTTTGTCAAAGGTACTTTTTTAACTTTTGCACCAGCTAGTGTGCGCTCTTGCACTTTGGTGTATGCACCATCAGGATCAACAGGTCCTACACGTTTTGGTTGAGATTTAACTACTCCACCAGCTTGCATTTTCTTTTTTGACATCTGCTCTTTGTATGATTCATTATTAATGTCATCATAAACTTTAGAAATAGTTTTTTTAACTTTTCTAAGAACTTTTTTATCAGACTTAGGACTGCCCTTAAATACAGGTCCACCATCTTGAAGTTTCTTTTTCATTTCTTTTTACCTTTAGATTTTGCCTTAATCTTTTTTTCTTGTTTGAGCATAGCAGCAGTGGGTTTTTTCCCACTGCCTTTGTTTGCTCTAATGTTGTCCCAAAGACCTCTTTGAGAATATGAGCCATCAGCTCGTTTAATCATTTCTTTTTTCATTGCTATTCAGCCTTTAGCTCTGTTGGAGCTGGTTTGATTTTACCTTCTTCTACACTCTTTGCCATGACACTATCAAGAGCTGAATTAGCTTTGTCAGCAAGAATGATTGCAGGAGCTTCTGGAAGGTTGAGAATGCTTCTTACAGCATTAACTACGATTGCGAACTCCTGACCAGTTAATTCAATTTTCTCATCTGGAGACCAGACATACTTTTGTGTTGGATCGTAAGACATAATTATTATTGGTTTATAAAATGATTTCAAATGATATTGAGCCCGTTGTCTTGATACTTTTTGAAAGATTCAATCTAATGTTATAGATGTTATGAAACTTCAATATCTCCTCAAGTAACATCTCTGTGTACTTGGGGTGACTAGGGGCAAGTCTGAATTGATAGGAATGTGGGTTCTTTGTTATTTGCAAGGCAGACAGTTCATCGATAGAGTCGATCATACCCTCTAATCTTGCAAAGTAGACCATGTCGTTATCCTGCATGACCTCTGGAAAGAACTTCTTTACTATCTCCATCAAGATAAAGTTAGCAAATATTTTGTTTTTGCTGCTTCTCCAGAAAGAGAATCTGCAAGGTTTCCAATATCGTGATAACTATTAATCTCTGCGTATGACTTCAAGGAAGAAGCAAACGCCATAAGTTCGCTAACCACAGCTTCAGCAGATGTAGTGATGATTGGATCAATCTTCATGGACGTAGGTCTTCTACCTGTGTAGCCCATTAGTTTTTCAATCACACCATCTTTGAAGTCGTGTACATAATCATACAAGCCACCAAGAGCTTGATGCTCTGCATAACTTGTAGTTTGCCAGTGCAACAAATGTAGTTGCTCGTGGAAGTGGGTTAGCTTAGAAGCAATGGATTCGAGATTCATAGTCCCTCCTCCATTGCTCTTGCTAATCATTTCCTCTGGAAATAACGACTTTGCCATTATCCTGCGGACGTAGTAGTGGTTGTAGTTGTTGGCGCAGCTGTAGTAGTTGTGGTTGTTGTAGGTGCAGCTGTTGTTGTAGTTGTAGTAGTTGGAGCACAGCACTCATATGCTGGAACCTCTACCCAATTACCCACTTTAGGCTTCTGTCTTCTTAAGATCAAGCTACCTGCTACTACACGTCCGCCACCATCGTAACGTACGTACGCTTTCAAGTCTTTTCTGTTGTAAGCTCCCATAATTTTTTACGGTTAATAGTTAAGGTTATATTTATTTTTTAGTTCTTTAAGTTTGTTTGCATAGAACCACGTGCAATATTTTTGAGATGTTTCATCGTTCAGCACTGCATCTAGATGAGGATCTTGTGTTGGATCACCTCCGTTATGATATTTCCCTTTG
>CAYXWU010000087.1:0-3571 GCA_964468885.1 uncultured Aquiluna sp.
ATGGCTATGACGTCGAGCTTGCAATGGCGGATAACTTTGTTGTGATGGTCTATCAGGATCGCCCCGGAATCGTTGCAATCTATGGCAAGGCCTTTGCTGAAGCGGGAATTAATATCGCTGCAATGGCCATTGCAAGACAGCAGAAGGGCGGCAAAGCCCTCAGCGTCATAACCGTTGACTCTCCAATTTCGAATCAGCTTCTAGAGACACTAAGAACTGAAATCAAAGCCGATCTAATGCGTTCGGTTTCTATTACCGAACAGTTTTAGCTCTCTCTTTGGCATCCATCCCAGATCGCCAGGTGGTGTAGCCACCGTCTAGGTTCCTCACTTTGATGCCATGGCTTCGAAGAATTTGGGTGGCCGTGTGACCTCTTTGTCCAGCTGCACAATGCACAATGACGTCTTTGCCCTCAAGCTCATGAATGTGTTCGCGCAGAGTGTCGACTGGAATTAGGCGAGCATTTGGAATATTTCCACTCTGATATTCACTCTCGGTTCGAACATCAACCACAATCGCTCCGTTGGCTTGAGCTTGCTCGAGGTCGTACCACTGAATGTTCGGTGTCTTACCGTCTAGGACGTTATTGCCAACATAACCAGCTTGGTTAATTGCGTCCTTGGCTGATCCAAATGCTGGAGCATAGGCAAGCTCAAGATTCATTAGGTCGTCAATTGTTAGACCTGCATAAATTGCCGTAGCAATTACGTCAATTCGTTTATCAACTCCGTCGCGGCCAATTCCTTGAGCTCCAAGTAATTTTCCACTGGTTGGATCGAATAAGACTTTGAGCGAGACTCGTTCGACGCCTGGGTAGTAGCCGGCGTGTGAGCCTGGGTGAAGGTGAATTATTTGGTGCGCAATATTGAGTCGCTTGGCCAAACCTTCGGTCAAACCTGTGAGCGCTGCAGCCATTCCGTACGCCCCAATAATTCCTGTTCCAATCGACTTTCGTGCTGCGACTTCTTCTCCAGCAATAACGTCTGCTACCAATCGACCATGACGGTTAGCAAGGTTGGCAAGCCATATCATCTGACTTTGATTAGTCAGCGAACTTATCTTCTCGGCGGCATCCCCGACTGCATAGATTGCTGGATCAGATGTACGCATTTGCTCATTTACCTTTATGCCACCAGCACTGCCGATTTCTAGGCCGGCATCGACGGCTAGTTGGTGATCAGCCACCACTCCAATCGCGGCAACAACCAAATCTGCAGCAACAGTCCGGCCATCCTTCAATCGAAGTGAGTCGGGCAGGACTTCTTCTGTTTCAGCAGATAAGGCCAGGGAAATTCCATTTCTAACCAGTTCAGCCTGCAGTGGTTCAATCATCTCTGGATCAAACTGGGGGAGGATGGTGTCTCGGAATTCAACGATTGTGGTTTGAATGCCTCGTTCTTGCAGGTTTTCTGCCAGCTCAACACCAATGAAGCCAGCGCCAATGATGGCCGCAGATTTGATCTTCTTTTCATCCACCAACGCCTTGATCTTCACAGCGTCTGAGACATCACGCAAAACCAACGCACGCTCTAAGCCTGGAATTGGAACCAATCGGGGCTTGGCACCGGTAGATAAAACGAGTTGGTCGTAGCTTTCCGAGTACTGCTCGCCAGTTGCGAGATTCGTCACTGACACAGCTTTATTGGCGCGGTCAATAGCGGTGACTCGAGAGCTCACACGAACATCGAGTCGAAATCGATCATGCAGGGACTTTGGTGTTTGCAGTAGTAAATCTTTTTCCTCTGGGATCACTTCACCAATGTGATAGGGCAGGCCACAGTTTGCGTATGAAACATGCGGTCCTTGTTCGAAGACGATGATTTCTGCATCCTCTTTTAGCCTTCTCAGCCTCGTCGCCGCCGACATTCCACCGGCCACGCCCCCGACAATCAAAACCTTCATTTCCTTACAGTCCTCAATCCAGCCGCCTGCCAGGCAACCATTCCGCCCTTTACGTTCGTTACCTTGAATCCCTCACGCGCAAGCAAGTTTGCCGCCTGGGCAGAGCGATTGCCTGAATTACAAATCACCAAAATCTCGCGTTCTTTTGGAAGTTCTTTCAGGCGACGATCTAGTACCCCTAGAGAGATGAGTTTGGCAGCTGGAGCATGAAAGGTTTGGAATTCAATGCTCTCGCGAACATCAAGCAACATTGCACCTGAATCGATTCTTTCCTGTGCCTCTTGAGGTGATACGGACTCAAAATTCTTTTTGAATATGTCGAACAGGCCCATTACTTACTAGCCTCCAAGGAGACCTCTTTGCCACTTTGAATCCAAGAGCCAGTTCCACCTGCTACTGAAACAACATCAAAACCTTGCGCTGACAAGTAGTTAGCAGCAGTCATAGATCGTCCACCGGCTTGGCAGATAACCCAGACCGTTTGTTCTTTAGGAATCTCGGATAGTCGATCAGGAATTGAGTTAAGGGGTATGTGCTTAGCATTTGGCACATGGCCTGCTTGAAACTCCCAGTCTTCTCTTACGTCTAAGACAAATTCCCCGTTGGTGATTGCCTGTTCGAGTTCATTGATTGAAACTTCTTTTGCCATTTCTTACTCCTTTTATCCCAGTGCCAAAAATGCTTTTTCGAGCTTGGCTCGATCGCGCTCACCCTGAGCATCCTGTCCGCAGTTAGCAATCCCAGAGGCGATTAGCGAAAAGGCTGCCTTGTTGATGGCTGAATTGGCAGCGGCCAGCTGGGTGAGGACATCAGTGCACTCACGACCCTCTTCCAACATCCGAATTACGCCGCCAAGCTGCCCCTGCGCTCTGGCTAGTCGCTTGCGGACCGCTTCCAGGTCTTCTTGTGGAATTTCCATGACACCCTCCATTTGGGTTGACTTGATGACACTCTATCACATACCCTAGGGGGTATAAGGAAAGGAACACTCTTGAAGTTTGTAAAATCTTTAGCCGCGGCCCTGATTGGTATTTCTGCGGTGATTGGAGTAACTGGTTGTGCAGCAGAACCGTTGAATGCTGCAGATTATGCAGCCGTCATTGACGTTCGTACTCCAGAGGAGTGGGCGGATGGTCACCTTGAGGGTGCTGTTCGCATGGGGATTGCTGACAGTGAATTCATGGCACAACTAGCAACTCTTGATCCTGCGGCTGATTACTACATCTATTGCCGCAGTGGTAACCGAGCAGGCCAGGCTATCGACATTATGCGTGACATGGGCTTCACGGGTGAACTGGTGAATGGTGGAGCAGTGGCTAACGCCTCAGCCCAGCTGGGAATAGCAGTAGTCACTGACTAAACAGCTTTCAACTTTCCCCTAGGGAGTCAAAAACTAATAGGGTTAAGCCCATAAATCCCTAGGGGCAAAGTTGAAAAAGCTTAATTTGGCCGTAATTCCAGGCGACGGAATTGGACCAGAAGTAGTTGCCCCTGCGCTAGCTGCCCTTCAAAAAGCACTGGTGGGAGTTGAGATTTCAACTACTGAGTACGACCTTGGTGCTAATCGATACCTGAAGACCGGTGAAATTCTCACCGATGATGATCTGGCCAAGTTAAAGCAGCATCAAGCAATCTTGCTTGGAGCCGTGGGTGACCCAAGAGTGGCGCC
>CAYXWU010000088.1:0-3361 GCA_964468885.1 uncultured Aquiluna sp.
AATCCACCATGTGGTGGAGCTCCGTAGCGGAAGAAGTCGATATAGAAGGAAAGCCCATCTGGATCTAAGCCTTTGTCTTTTGCCTGCGCTTCCAAGACTTCTACCCTGTGCTCACGCTGAGCGCCGGTAGTAATTTCAGTCCCCTTCCAAATCAAGTCATAGCTGTTGGTCAGGTTTGGATTGTCAGCCTTGCGCATGTGATAGAACGGGCGGATGTGTTTTGGGTAGTCGGTAAGAAATACAAAGTCGTGTCCAAGTTCTTCCTTGGCATACTGTGCAATTCTGCGTTCGCCCTCTGGATCCATGTCGCCGTCGGTTCTTGGGACTTTGTAACCACGTGCTTCGATGATTTCGTGCGCTTGCGCTAGGGGAATTCTTGGGAAAGGTGTTGATGGAACCTGAATGTCGATGCCATAAAGGTTCTTGATCTCCTCGCCGTGCTTTTCTTTGACAGCACTAATGGCTTTCACCATCAGCTGCTCTTGGAAGTTCATTACGTCTTCATGCGACTCAATCCAGCTCATCTCCATGTCAACCGAGATGAATTCGGTTGCGTGACGGGAGGTGAAAGAAGGGTCTGCTCTGAACACAGGACCAATTTCAAATACTTTGCCAAGTCCGGCGCTCATAGCCATCTGCTTATAAAACTGTGGTGACTGGGCGAGATATGCAAATGTTTCAAAGTATTCAAGCTTGAAAAGCTCAGCATGTGATTCCGATGGCGAAGCCATTAGCTTTGGCGAGTGGATTTCAATAAAGTCATTTGCCAACCAATGCTCACGCCAAGCTTGTTCAATGGTTGTCTGTACTCTCATCATCAGGTTCAGCTCTGGCCTGCGCAGATCCAAGAAACGCCAGTCCAGACGCTTATCAATTGAGGTGTCTTCGGCGATTGGGCTGTCTGGAAGCGAGCGGGAAACTATTTCCATCGAGGTGAGCAGTATCTCAATACCACCCAGCTTGACTCGCTCGTCGTGCTTTAGGTTTCCATGAATTACTACAAAGCTGCCATGGCTAAGTGATGAAACCTGATCCGCTAGGGCATCCTCGTCTGCAGGTCTTGGGTAGGTAACCTGCACCGAACCCGACTCATCGCGGATGATGATGAACTGAATACGCTTTTGGTCTCGCAGGGTCTCAACCCAGCCGGCAACAGTTACTGGCCCGTCTTGAGAAGCAGCAAGCTTGCTGATCGGTGAGCGATTGAGCATCTAATTTCCTCTGAGAGTGACCTGATAGCGGTAATTAGGAAAGTTTAGCGAAGGTAAACTTGGGTTATGCCAGCCCGCCTCCACTTCGTTCGTCACGGTGAGGTATTTAACCCCAAAGGCCTGCTCTATGAGAGGTTGGAGGGCTTTCCCCTCAGTGAGCGCGGTCACGGCATGGCAAAAGCCGCCGCTTCTGAGCTTGAAAAGTTGGGTCGACCAATTGGTCAACTGCTGGTCTCACCACTCGAACGCACTCGGCAGTCCGCTGCTCCAATTGCCCAGAGTTTTGGTCTTACACCGCAGATTGAAGAGCGAATCATTGAACCCTGGAACAAACTTCGTGGCTATCCAATGGGAGCAAAGGGACTACTTTCGAATCCGGCGCTCGCAGTCCATTTATATAACCCACTTCAACCAAGCTGGGGTGAACCATACGAAGAAATTGCTCAGCGCATGACCGATGCTGCTTTGTCAGCCTGGGATGTTGCAGGTGGTTCAGATGTTGTGCTGGTTTCTCATCAACTTCCAATTTGGATGACCTATTTATCTGCCAGCGGACTGCGACTTCCGCATAACCCAAGAAATCGACGCTGCAGCCTTTCATCCATCACTTCATTCGACGTTGAAAACGGAAAGCTTGTTCCTGTCGATTATCGCGAACCGGGTATGAACTTCCTACGGGAACAAAATTGAAAAAGTCAATTGCCCTAGCGCTTACAGCGCTTTTACTAACTGGTTGCACAAGCGATCCGTTAGCAGAGCAGTTTCGCTCCGGCGACAACAAAAATTACATAGCTGGCGATGGGACTGTAACTGAGTTTGCGGTGGACCAAAGGCAGAGTATTAATTCATGGTCTGGCACAACGGAGAGCGGCGCTCAACTTTCTTCGGAAGCACTAGATGGTTTTGTTGTAGTGATGAATTGGTGGTATGCCGCTTGCGCTCCATGTCGTGCTGAAGCACCAGACCTAGCAGCTCTCAGCGAAGAATTCGCGGATCAAAAAGTTCAATTTGTTGGGGTCAATGTTCGAGACACAGCTGAAACAGCGCTTGCATTCGACAGAAACTTCGGAATTACATTCCCATCTATCATTGATGCCCAGACCGGATCTGTTTCACTGGCCTTCACTGGCGTAGTTAGTCCACAGGCTGTGCCAACCACATTGGTTATTACAAGAGACGGAAAAATCGCATCTCGAATTCTTGGCCGAATTGATAAGTCAATATTGCGAGAACTAATCAAGACGGTGATTGAAGAATGAGTCCTGGAGAAATTGTTCTTTCTGGCTCAATGCTGGCCGCAGTCCCTATTGCGCTTCTTGCAGGAATAATCACTTTTGTATCACCATGTGTCTTGCCCTTAGTGCCTGGCTATCTCGGTTTTGTTTCTGCCAATGTGAAATCAAAGGTCGTGTTAGGTACGGCACTCTTTGTGCTGGGATTCACTTCTGTTTTTGTCACCTTGGGCGTGTTAGCAGGATCTGCTGGTCTGGTCTTTTGGATTAGGGAACCACTCGTTCAGCTCATACTTGGTCTTCTAGTGAGCTTGTTTGGTGTTGTCATGCTCGGCCAAATCGGATTTTTGCAAAAAACCATCAAGCTGCCTAACCCCAAGGTCGGCTTGGCGGGTGCACCCCTGTTGGGAATTGTTTTCGCACTGGGATGGACACCCTGCATTGGCCCAACGCTTTCGGCAGTGCTGGTATTGGCAAGCGACAGTGGCGATCCAGTTCGTGGCGCGATTCTTGCGACCATTTATTCCCTGGGAATCGGAATTCCATTCTTATTGCTGGCGGCTGGCTTTGGATTTGCCGCTAAGTCAGTGGAATTCATTAAGCAGCACATTCGCAAGATAAACATTTTTGGCGGAATTGTCTTGATCCTTTTAGGCCTTCTAATCGCCAGCGGGTTATGGCTGCAGTTCACAAACTGGCTGGGGGTGATGACAAGTGGATTCATCCTCCCGCTTTAATCCAGTTTTTTGGCTGCGTTGGTTCTGGCGTCAGTTAACTTCAATGCGCACGGCTTTGTTTCTCCTGCTCCTGCTTGCTTTGGCGGCTGTTCCTGGTTCGGTTTATCCGCAGCGAAGCGCTGACCCTAATGGCGTGCGGCTCTACTTCGATCAGCAACCAGAATTAGCCGAGGTTCTTGAT
>CAYXWU010000089.1:0-3185 GCA_964468885.1 uncultured Aquiluna sp.
TCTGAGATGCTTGCACGAAGGGTGTTCTCGGCAGTGAGGTTCTCTTGCTGACGAGTCTGAATGTTTTCAAGCTGTGCAGAGATTTGACTCTTTTCAGTTCGCTTGTTTTCAGCTTTTTCGCGTGCTCGGTCCAGCTCAGCTTCTTGTCTAGCCAGCTCAAGTGCTAGACGCTCTCGTTCTTGTTCCGCACTTGCGAGTTCGCCTGCAACCTGCTGAAGCTGAGCTTCAATCTGTGAGAGCTCTTGTCCTAAAGCGCCTTGCTGCTGCTTGAGTTCGTCTACTTCACTCTTAGTATTTGCTGCAGCGTCACCAACTAGCAGCGTTTTCTTTTGGCTAGCCAGATTGGTGAGGTTTCTAATTCTGGTTTCAAGAGCCTCAATGGCGTAAAGATTGCTGCGGGCGGAGTCTAGTTCGCCGGAGTCGAAGGACATTTCTATTTCACGAATGCCAGTCCTGGCGCTTTCCAGCTGCTGTTGAGCGTAGGAAGTTTCGGCTTTTCGTTCGCCTTCATCTTTGCTAACGGAATCAAGTTGTTGGCGTAAATTTCTCAGCTGCGTGGCAATTAGCTTGCCCTTGAGCTCGCGAGCACTTGCGGCGATTTCTTTGGCCTGTTTCGCAACTTCAGCCTGACGTCCCAGCGGCTTGAGGTTTCTTCGAACTTCTGAAACCAAGTCTTGTAGACGGGTCAGATTGACCTGCATTGCATCAAGTTTGCGCTCAGTCTTTTCTTTTCTTCTTCGATACTTCAAGATTCCAGCAGCTTCTTCGATGAAAGCTCTGCGCTCTGATGGGGTTGCCCTCAGGACTGTATCGAGCTGACCCTGTCCGACGATGACGTGCATTTCCCGGCCAAGACCTGTGTCGCTGAGTAGTTCTTGAATGTCCAAGAGGCGGCAGACTTCGCCATTAATGGCGTACTCGCTGGCACCGTTTCTAAACAGAACGCGAGAAATTTTTACCTCTGAATACTCAATTGGCAGATGGCCGTCGGTGTTGTCAATTACAAGTTCGACTTCTGCTCTTCCAAGTGGGGCTTTGTTAGCGCTACCGGCAAAGATGACATCTTCCATCTTGCCTCCACGCAGAGTCTTCGGACCCTGCTCACCCATTACCCAGGCAAGACCATCCACCACGTTTGATTTACCAGATCCATTTGGCCCGACTACACAGGTGATTCCTGGTTCTAACTGAAGGGTGGTGGGCTGAGCGAAGGATTTGAAGCCCTTGAGGGTGATGCTTTTTAGATACAACGCCCGCTCACCCCGCTTTCTCGTCTCCAAAGCCTACCCAAGGCTACCTCCCTCGCTTGCTCATTCGAGGTTGCCAATCGGACGTCGCCCAAACCACACTCTCAAGGGTAGATTGAATGTTTAATGGCATTTTTTATTGGACTTGCGCTGGGATTGGTGGCCGGAGTTTTCGGCACCATCTTTCATCAGTCGCAGTCTGGTTTGTTTCCACTCGGACTAATTCTTTCATTATCCGGAGTTGCTCTCTTAGCAATTGAGGCCAAAGGATCGTGGCCGAAACAAATTGGATTTCTAGTGGGCTTTATGCCCCTAATTTTTGTTGCGGCTCAAGACCTAACTGGCGACAAAATGATTCCAGCCAATGAGCTCGGCACAATCTGGTCTTATGGATCAGTTGCTATTGCAATTTTGGTATTGCTTTGGCCAAAGTTTCGACGCTAAAGCTTTATTTTCTGACAGCGCGGACAGAAGTGGCTTCCGCGGTTTGACCAAGCATCCCTGCGAATAGGTGTCCCACAGCGAGGGCAGGGTTCATCCGTTTGGCCATATGCGTTCAGCGAAACTGCGAAGTATCCGCTTTCCCCGTTGACATTCTTGTATTGCTCATCAAAAGAAGTACCTCCTTCTGCAACTGCTTTTCGAAGTACATCTTGAGTTATTTCAATCAGCTCAATCGCCTTCTTTTTGGTGAGATTTTCAGCAGGTGTGTTGTAGTGGAGCTTTGCTAGCCACAGTGCCTCATCGGCATAAATATTGCCAATACCGCTGAGTAAATTCTGATCCAGCAAAACATTCTTGATTCCTGTTTTCCTCGTGAGGAGCTTGTCAACCACTGACTTGGCATCAAAGTAAGGATCTAGAAGGTCACGGGCGATGTGGGATGCTGAGCCTGGAATCAAAGCCGCAACTCTTGCCTCTGGCCCAAAGCCAGCTGGTTGGCCATCTTGTGTGGGAACTAGATCATCAAAATACAAACCACCAAAAAGACGCTGGTCAATAAACCTAATCTCTCTGTTGCTTTTACCTTTTTGAACATCAAAGATAACTCTGGTGCACTTGTCCTCAGGTTCAGTTGGTTTGCGAACCAGGATTTGACCGCTCATTCCAAGATGTCCCACTAGCGCTCTGTCAGAAGAGATAGGAAACCAAAAGAATTTTCCTCGACGAACAACTTGTGTGATCTTTACTCCCATCGCTTCTCTGATAAATGCCTTGGGACCGCCAGCATTCTTTTTCAGGGAGCGAGAATCGAGAATTACAACATTAGAAATTGTGTATCCAAGAATTGAATTAGCTAAACCAGAACGGACTGTTTCAACTTCGGGTAATTCAGGCATTATCGATTGGAAATAGTTCTAAGTGCCGCCAGCGCAGCACTGGTTTCAGCGGAACGAATTGTGGTTCCCTCGCCCTCGCCAATAATTTCACCAGCCAATTTGCACTTCGAGTAGTAAATGCGATTATGCTCTGGTCCCTCAAAGCTAGTTTCGTATTCTGGCTTTGCTTTTTCATCTTTGAGTTTCTCAAGCAGTGTGGTTTTTGGATCTGCGAGCTCGCGCAGAGCGATTGGGTCATCCAATAATGGAATTACTGAATGCTCAACTAGCTTGGCTGCTGCTTCGATTCCAGAAGTCAAATACGCAGCGCCTATCAGTGCCTCCATCGCGTCGGCAAGAATGTTTAGGCGTTGTCTTCCTCCGGTTGCAAGCTCGCCCTTGCCTAGCAAAAGATGTTTACCAAGATCAAGATGATTTGCTGCAGCGGCTAAAGCATTGGCTGACACGATTGAGTTTTTTAAGCGAGTCAAATCGCCTTCTGAAAGATTTGAGTGTTGTTTGTAGACATAGCTGGCTACTACATAGCCCAAAACAGAATCCCCAAGGAATTCCAGGCGCTCGTTGCTTTGAGTTTGATTTTCGTATGCGTAGGAAGAGT
>CAYXWU010000090.1:0-3178 GCA_964468885.1 uncultured Aquiluna sp.
GATCAAATCCTCCCTTAATTTACTGATTTTCAAGTGATTCTAATAATTCTTCCTCAACTTTTTCTTCAAGTTTTGGTTTAGAATAGTGTTCCAGATTAACCCTCATTTTGTGATATTTCATTAGGTCTACTAAAACTCTAACTTGATCTGTTGTAGCATCACCCCAGTAACTAGATCCTCTAATCATAGAGAATATAGTGTTCAGGAAATACAAGTTATCAAGAATGGCCTTAACACTTAGATATTCTGAATAGATTGAATGATCAAACAAGTTGTTCTGCTTAGCCACTTCAAGCATGGCATCATATACATATTTGCTACTAGAAACATAGTTTTTGTGTTTATAAGTATCTAGTGCGTCTATTCTATCAGCTAATTCACTAGAAACTTTTTTAAGAATACCCAACCTATTAAACAAGTAGGAATTCTGTAAACATAGTTCGTTGATCAAATATGCTGTGACAATACGTCTAAATGGTTTGTTATCACCTTCCATAAATTTTGAATAAGACATTACATTTTTAAACTCTAGTTCTTCTAGCACTTTCATTTCTCTTGCTGAGAGAGTAATCACTTTAAGTTTTTGCCTCTCATTTGAAGCAGCATATATGTGATCAAGCTTTGCAGCGTCTTCGTGTGCACCATAAACTAATAGAGTTCCCATTTTGGGAATGTCTTTCAATTTCCATGTGTCTGTAACAAACTTACATTCTTTGCCTTCAACATATCTTTCTAGAGCAACGCCTTTCTTAACGATGATGTCACCATCCATCTTCTCACGTCTAGTTGGAGCCACTCTGCTAGAGGTCTGTCTTCTAGTTTGAAGAAAGCTATCTGGAACAACTACAGCATCCAAATCAATAAAATCAGAAACGATGCTATCGATGATCTTCTGAAACTCTACAATAGTTTCTCTCCAATACTCTTTCTTAATACTTTGCAAATTGAGAATCTTGTAGTAGTTGTCATAAGCACCCATGTTACCAGCTTTTGGGAACAACGTGAATGATCCACTCTTTTTAATGAAGTAATACGTTCTTCCCCAATTGCTTGGAAGAGATGTTCTCAAGTAAGCTTTTTTAGTTTCTGATAGCTTAGATGAATACAAATAGAAATTCTTGCAATCATCTTTGTTAATCATACTTACATTTAGATTAGACTCCCAGCTACGTTTTGTTTCTCTAAACTTACCTCTGTTGAAGGTTTGTATCACCCTATATTCTTTTAGAATATAATCATCATTCTTAACAAGCTTCTCAAGATCCAGATGTTTAACACCATCCATCTTGGGCTTGTTGATTACAATTTTACTAAACACAGAAAGATGTCCAGCGTTCAGCTTTATTCCAGGAATAACCTCAACAGTTCTTTTAGAAGAGTTATAATACTCCTTCACTTGATGATAAGTTTGACAAGCAGTCATCTGCTCATTGTACTTATTGACAAAGAAGTCTGCCATCTGTGAAAGCCTATCCATGATGATCTGTTTAGCCTCCTGCGTATATCTGATTGCTTCTCTGTTTGGTGTAGGGAATATCCCATCTGTCAAACTAAATCTCAATGCTACAGGAAACTCTAGCTTAGGAATCTCTAGCTTACTGAAGTCTATTGGATAGTAAACATTATCCAAGCAGATGTGAAGATATTCATCACTTGCTAGTTCAGAATGTTGAAAGTGCTCGCTACGATAGATTGCAAATGAATTATCAATTACATAATTGCTTACATTGACATCAAAGTACACATCTTCAAAGTATGCAAGCTGCTCTTTCATCTTTCTGAAGAACTGTTCTCTATCACTCCATCTCACTGGAACAATCACCTTAACACCATTTCTCTGGTCTGTAGGTCTTTCATAGAGAAGATCGATGGTGTTTGTATCTTCACCTTCGTACATCATGTACTTACGCTCTATTCCATCCTTTCTACAGATGAAATAGAAACTAGATGAATATGCAAGAGGGGCCTTGAAACCAAGACCCATCATACCTAGTTCTGTATCAGAGTTACGCTTTGTACTCTTACCGTACTTACTGATAATATTTCTTACATCATCAGCATCTAGACCAATACCAAAGTCTTCTACAGAGAAGTCATAGTTTTGGCTGTTGTTCATTCTGAGACTGACAACAATTGGATCTTTCACTCCAGCTCGTCTGTGGCTATCTAGTGCATTACTAGCACACTCTCTGATAGTTGAGCCTATTGAATCTGAATAGAGATTCTTACTTAACATCTGCATCAAAATCTGAGCAGAATCCAAGTCTAGTGACATTCCAATTGATTCATTCATTTCGTCACCATCAGTGACAATCATTGCTTCTTTTTGCTTTTCTAATATCATTGCTTTAAAATTTAATATTATTACCCAATCACTTTAAGTACAGGATTACAAATTCGTATATACTTGGTTACATTGAACTCGTCAATGCTGAATTGTTGCTGCCCATATGTACGATTCTGTGGATTGTGCCCAGGAATAGGTTTATATTCCACATTCACTATACATCTAGTTGTCTTATAATAATGATATTGAACACCACCATAAGTCCTAGTAGTTTTAGTAGGCTTCTTTACAATCTTTGCTGTTCTCATTTCAGTTAGAGAAGGATAGATGATTACATCTCCTGGCTCTAAGTCTTCTGGATTAATTAGTTCTGTTAACATGTGTGTTTATTTAAAATGGTAAATCTTCATCCAACCAATAGATTGGTGTTTTCTTTTCATCTTGTAATATTCTATTCACCTTAGTGAATACACCTTCTGAATCCCAATCAGAGTTCTTGTAAGAAGCACTGGCTGGGTGACTCAGCTCAAAACTCCATGTCAAAGGGCCCATAAATCTTTTGAACTTACTTGCCTCCTTACCAAGGAATACCACTGGTACTCTGCTCTTAGCAATTGGTCCCTCAAATACATGCTTGATAAATGGTTCCCATATTTTCAAATGAGAACCAGCTTTATTAATCTCTGTAGTGAGAGCTGCGTTAAGCATGAGCACACCTTGTTCTGCTAGATATTTTACATTAGGAGTCTTTCTATATTTCAGATTTAGTCCTTTGTACAAATCTTTCTCCAAAGCTCCATAAAACTGCTCTAGAGACGGTTGTAACTTATCTGTGATAGAACATCCCATCAATAAACCATCTGCTACTGGCAGGCCATTTAACTGCGTGTG
>CAYXWU010000091.1:0-3117 GCA_964468885.1 uncultured Aquiluna sp.
TGCGTGTTCGCCTAGAGGATTGGATTAATGGACTTAACGGCGACTGGCTAATTTCACGTCAGCGCTTTTTTGGCGTGCCAATTCCTATCTGGTATCCACTTGATTCAGATGGGAATCCTGATTACGCAAACCCGATTCTTCCCTCAGACGAAGCTTTGCCAATTGATCCTTCGTCGGATGTCCCAAGCGGCTTCACCGAAGACCAGCGAGGAAATCCGGGTGGATTCATCGGCGAATTAGACATCATGGACACCTGGGCGACCTCATCGCTCACCCCTCAACTGGCAGGTGGCTGGTCAACTGATGAGAAGCGATTCAAGAATGTCTTTCCATACGATCTCAGACCACAAGGTCAAGACATCATCCGCACCTGGTTGTTCTCAACACTTCTAAGAAGTCAACTTGAACACGGTGGCTTGCCATGGAAGAACGCCGCAATCTCTGGCTGGATACTGGATCCAGATCGAAAGAAGATGTCCAAGTCCAAGGGCAACGTAGTGGTTCCTAATGAGCTTTTAGAAAACCACGGGTCAGACGCAGTGCGCTATTGGGCGGCTAGTGCGCGACTTGGAACTGATGCGGCCTTCGACGAAGGGCAGATGAAGATTGGAAGGCGTCTGGCAATCAAGCTGCTTAATGCTGCAAGATTTGCGCTCAGCTTCGAATTACCTGCCGAAGCCAAAGCAGTCACCGAAGAGATTGACCTGTCGATGTTGGCTCAGCTCGCTGAGGTAGTAAAAACAGCGACTGTGGCTTTTGAAAACTATGACCACACCAAAGCACTTGAAGTCACCGAAAGCTTCTTCTGGACATTCACGGATGATTACTTAGAGCTTGTCAAAGATCGCGCTTACGGCCAGCAAGACCATTCTCCGCAACAAATTGGTTCGGCTGTTTTGGCTTTGCGTTCTGCCCTATCGGTTCTAGTGAGACTGTTTGCTCCATTTTTGCCATTTGCCTCCGAAGAGGTTTGGTCATGGTGGCAAGAAGGTTCAGTCCATCAAGCAGCCTGGCCAAGTGAAGCAGAACTAACGGGATCAAGTGCTGAACTTATGAACCTCACTAGCTCTGCTCTTATTCTGATTAGAAAGAGCAAGTCCGATTTGAAGCTTTCTATGAAGGCAGAAATTGAGCTACTGAAGTTAGCGGGGCCGGCCCCGCTGGCCAGTGTTGCGAGGGATTTGCAGTCGGTTGGCAACATTTCACTGCTAGAACTGAGCGAAGCCCCCGAAATTGCTATTGCGGAGATTAGGTTTGCTAAGTCCGAATAACATTGCAGAATGACTAATCCTCTTCTGCAGTTAGCTGACGGCCCCTACCACCTGGTTGATTTTGCCAATCTAAAGGATGAGCACTATAAGCCGGCTTTTGAGAGCGCAGTATCAAGGCACAACGCCGAAATAGAGAGAATAACCTCAGAGCCCGATGTTACTTTCGAGAACACTCTCGTCGCACTCGAGAAATCCGGGCAACTGCTCAGCCAGATGATGATGGCTTTTTTTAACAAAACTTCCTCTGATACCAACGAGACTTTGCAAGCGCTTGAAGCCGAGATTCTTCCTAAGTTTTCTGCTCACATGGACGCAATTCAACTCAACCCCAAACTATTTAGCCGTCTTCTGAAAATAGAGAAGGATCTTGACGAAGCAAAACTCAGTCTGGAAGAAGAATCAGCTTGGCTGGTCAAGAAGTATCTCCAAGACTTTAGAGAAGCTGGAGCAGAGCTCTCGGAGGCTTCGCGGACTCGGGTGGCAGAAATCAATGAAAGAATTGCAGGGTTGCAAGCTGAATTCGACAAACGTCTGCTTGCTGATAGCAACGATTTAGCGGTTAACCTCACCGACGCTTCCAGGTTGAAGGGGCTCTCAGAAACTGAGATTGAAAGTGCCCGCCAAGCAGCCGAAACCAGAGGGCAGTCGGGGTATACCATCCCGCTGTTGAACTATTCTGGCCACCCGCTACTCGAAAAACTTGAAGACCGTGAGTTGCGTCGGGAACTGTTAGAGCGCACGCTCTCCCGCGGCGGTCGAGGAAATGCCAATGACACCTCAGATCTAATTAGAGAAATGCTGAGTTTGAGGTCTGAAAAAGCAAAGCTCTTTGGATTCTCTTCTTACGCCGAATACACAACCCACACTGAAACAGCCAAGCACCCAACCAGAATCCACGAAATGCTTAGAAGAATTGCACCTATTGCTAGAGCAAATGCGGGCAAAGAAGCGATTGAGCGTCAGGAATTTATGAATCGCGAAACCCAAGGTGAACTCAAGGCTTGGGATTGGCCACGCTACACAGAGCAAATCAGAGCTGAAAAGTATGCGGTGGACACTTCGGTTCTGAAGCCCTACTTCGAACTGAGAAAAGTTTTGGAGGATGGGGTCTTTTATGCCGCCAATCGACTCTACGGAATATCTTTCAAGGAGCGGAAAGACATAGTCGGCTATCACCCAGACAATTGGATTTATGAAGTGGTCTACGAGGATGGGTCTCCCTGCGGACTTTACATTTTCGACCCATACGCCAGGCCATCCAAGGTTGGTGGCGCTTGGATGAATAATCTGGTTGACCAATCGCACCTGCTTGGAAAATTGCCGGTCGTGGTCAATAACATGAATATTCCAAAGCCAGCGCCTGGATCTCCAGCGCTAATGACGTTTGATGAGGTCAGCACCCTATTCCACGAGTTTGGTCACACTCTGCATGGCATTTTGTCGAATGTCACCTATCCAAGATTTAGCGGAACTAATGTTGAGCGAGACTTCGTGGAGTTCCCTTCCCAGGTCAACGAAATGTGGATGCTCTGGCCTGAAGTTCTGGCCAACTACGCCGTTCACTATGAAACTAAAGAAAAGCTAGATCCATCCTGGATAGACAGAATTGTTGCAACAGAAGCTTTCAATCAAGGATTTGAAACCACTCACTACTTGCAGGCCGCGATTTTAGACCTGGCCTTCCATGAGACTCAAGATCCGCCAGTTGATTTGGTGAAGTTCGAGGAACAGGCCATCGCCGACTACGGACTCGATTTTGAACCAGTGCCAACCAGGTACAAGACAAACTATTTCGCTCACATCTTTGCGGGCGGGTATGCCGCTGGTTACTACGGCTACATCTGGA
>CAYXWU010000092.1:0-3111 GCA_964468885.1 uncultured Aquiluna sp.
TACTCAGGCATTTGCCACTCCGATATCCACCAGGCGCGCGACGAGTGGTTTGAGGGTATCTTCCCAATGGTGCCAGGCCATGAGATCGCAGGCAAGGTTGTTGCGGTTGGTGCGAAGGTAACCAAGTTCAAGGTCGGTCAGAGCGTTGGCGTTGGAACCTTTGTTGACTCCTGCAGGACTTGCGAATACTGCCTCAAGGGCATGGAGAACTACTGCCTCACCGGCAATGTTCAGACCTACAACGGTCGCCACTATGACGAAGCCCCAAGCTTTGGTGGCTACGCACAAGACATCGTGGTTGATGAGAACTACGTATTGTCAGTTCCCGAGAACCTAGATCTAGCAGCCGCTTCACCGCTTCTATGCGCAGGCATCACCCTTTACTCTCCTTTGAAGCACTGGCAGGTTGGCCCTGGCAAGAAGGTAGCAATCCTGGGCCTTGGTGGCCTTGGCCACATGGGAGTGAAGTTCTCGGTCGCAATGGGTGCAGAGACTTATGTGCTCGGCCACAGCCCAGCAAAAGCAGCAGACGCCAAAGAGTTCGGAGCCCTGGAATACCTAATCACTACCGATGCATTTGAGACCCACAAGAACTCATTCGATGTCATCATCAACACCACCAGCGCTGACCTAGACGTTGATGGTCTCTTGGGCATGCTCAAGGTCGGTGGATCGCTTGTAAATGTTGGCCTTCCAGGCAGCAACCAGACCTACAACCCATTCTCATTGGTTACTGGGCTAAAGAGCATTGCCGGTGCCAACACCGGCAACATCAAAGACACCCAGGAAATGCTGGACTTCTGTGGCAAGCACAACATCGTCTCAACCATCGAGCTATTGGATGCGACGGACCCTGCAGTAATCGACAATGCCTATTCCAGGGTTGTTGGTTCGGATGTTCGCTACCGCTTTGTGATTGACGCCAGCACCATCTAACGACAAGACAGTCAGGACTAACTGATGAAGCAGCACAAACTAGGAAATCGTCAGGTATCAGCAATCGGTATTGGCTGCATGAACCCATCCTGGCTAGGTGGGACAGGGCTTGATCCTGTGCTGCGCTACGAGTCAGCCATCCCTGCCTTTCACGCGGCACTCGATGCTGGCGTTACCCTGCTCGACACCGCAGACATCTACGCACCAACCTGGGATGCCTTTGGGCACAACGAACTACTGGTTGCCGAAGCCCTCCGCACCTGGTCCGGCACCAAAGCCCAGAAGGATCAGGTTGTTATTGCAACCAAGGCAGGCATCTCAAGACAGCCGGGGGAGAAGTGGGGCAGAAATGCAAGCCTTGACTACTTGCTTAGAGCAGCTGAGGCATCGGCAGGCAGACTTGGTGTTCAAAAAATCGATCTCTGGCAACACCACCGCCTAGACCCAAGCATCGAGTTCGAGACTCAGGTCGAGAACATCCTTGTCCTCAAGGACCGCGGCATCATTGACCAGCTGGGAGTCTCTAACTACGACGCCAAACAGCTGGAGATAGCTATTGGTATTGCCGGCAAGGGAACCATCGTCTCGATTCAGAATGAGTTCAGCCCGCGCTATCGCCATGACCTAGATGTTGTGGCGGTTTGTGAGGCGAACGACATCACCTTCCTGCCTTGGTCACCACTTGGTGGCACCAGGCAGAAGGGGCAGATCTCAGGAGCAAGTGCATTTGAAGAGGTAGCTCAAAAGCACAACGCCACCCCTTATGCAATTGCCCTGGCATGGGAGATGAAGTATTCACCGAGCATGCTCCCGATTCCTGGTGCAACCAGGGTTGAAACAATGCTGGATTGCGTTAGTGCGGCAAGCATTGAACTAAGCCAGGAAGACTTCGATTACCTAAGTGCAAACTTGCCCGAGGAAGCACCTGTTTCAGCCGAGCTAACTCCCAAACCAAATCACCGCTAACTGATTTAGACTCTTTTGGAAGGGGGTCTTCAGATGACCGTTGTATGGCTAGTTGCAATTGGTGTTTTGGTTCTGATTGAACTTCTCACCTACGGCCTTTACTTCGCGGCGCTCGCAGTTGCCGCGGTAGTCCCACTGGTCCTAAGCCTCCTGGGAGTTCCAGTTTGGATTCAGGCCCTTGGCTTTTTGGCTTCTGCCATTGCCGCCCTCTTCTTTGTCCGGCCGCTAATCCAAAAGTGGCAGGGTGATAAGCCGGAGCGAATGACCAACACCGACTCCCTAATTGGCAAGCAGGGCATTGTGCTCGAAGAGGTAACCGACCGCAGTGGTCAAATCAAGATCTGGGGTGAAGTCTGGACCGCTCGCTCAGCGGCTCCAATCGCCGCAGGATCCAAGGTAGTGGTTGAGCAAATCGATGGCGCAAGCCTGATTGTGAGAAGTGATGTTTGATTTTGGAATAGACATTGATTTTGGCGGGATCTTCACCGCAACCGTTCTGATTCTGGTTGCACTGCTACTTATCCGCTCCATCCGCATCATCCCGCAGGCCACCGCAGGGGTAGTGGAGCGACTTGGTCGCTACCACAAGACCATCAACGCTGGTGTGAACCTGGTGTTCCCATTCATCGATGTGATTCGAAAGACCATTGACCTGCGCGAGCAGGTCAAGGACTTCCCACCCCAGTCGGTTATCACCGAGGACAACCTGGTGGTTTCAATCGACACCGTCATCTACTACCAGGTGACTGACCCCAAGTCCGCAACCTATGAGATTGCCAACTATGTTCTAGGTATTGAGCAGCTAACGGTCACAACCTTGCGTAATGAGGTTGGAAGCCTTGACCTAGAGCAAGCTTTGGTATCGCGTGACTCAATCAACAAAGCCCTTAGAACCGTGCTCGATGATGCAACCGGCAAGTGGGGAGTCAGGGTTAACCGAGTAGAGATCAGAGACATCGTTCCTCCCGAGTCAGTGCGTGAGTCGATGGAGAAGCAGATGAAGGCGGAGCGAGACAAGCGAGCCTCTATCTTGATCGCCGAGGGCCAGAAGCAAGCCGAGATCTTGACTGCTGAAGGTGCGAAGCAAGCTGAGATTCTGCGTGCCGAGGGTAATGCTCAGGCTCAGGCACTGATTGCCGATGGAGAATCACAAGCTATTCAGCTGGTCTTCGAAGCCCTAGCGAAAGCCGATGTCTCCGACCGAGCACT
>CAYXWU010000093.1:0-2979 GCA_964468885.1 uncultured Aquiluna sp.
CCAAAAGACTTTGCGACTGGCCTTGTCGCTGGATAGGAGGCGAGATGTTTGATTCGCTCTCCAATCGTCTGTCTGAAACTTTTCGTTCCCTACGCGGTAAAGGCCGACTCTCCGCTGCCGATATAGATGAAACGCTGCGCGAGATCCGAAAGTCTTTGCTGGAAGCCGATGTGGCGCTCGATGTTGTAAAGACTTTCATCGCAAGCATTCGCGAAAGAGCCCTTGGCGACGAGGTTTCAAAGGCACTCAATCCAGCACAGCAAGTGGTGCAGATTGTCAACTCTGAGCTCGTGAAAATACTGGGTGGTGAAACAAGAAAACTCCAGTTTTCTAAAACTCCACCAACTGTCATCATGCTGGCCGGTCTGCAAGGATCTGGAAAGACCACCTTTGCTGCCAAGCTTGCGAATCTGCTGAAACAAGAAAGTCAAACGCCCCTATTAGTTGCATGTGATCTGCAAAGACCAAATGCAGTTGATCAGCTAAAAGTATTAGGCGACAAAGTTTCGGTGCCAGTGTTCGCGCCAGAGCCCGGCAATGGCGTGGGGAATCCAGTTTCAGTAGCCAAGCAAGCAATTGAAAAGGCCAAGAAGGATCAGCATTCAGTTGTGATTATCGACACGGCCGGCCGACTAGGTGTTGATCAAGAAATGATGCAGCAGGCCATAGATATAAGAAATGTCCTGGAGCCAGACGAGTTGATATTCGTGATTGACTCAATGCTTGGCCAGGATGCTGTCAACGTTGCCAAAGCTTTTGAAGATGGCGTCGGCATCAGCGCCGTTGCCCTAACCAAGCTAGACGGCGATGCCAGGGGCGGAGCGGCGCTGTCTGTTGCAACTATCACCGGAAAGCCAATTCTTTTCAGTTCGACTGGCGAATCAATTGATGCGCTGGAAGTTTTCCACCCTGATCGCATGGCCAGTCGCATTTTGGACATGGGCGACGTTCTAACACTGATCGAGCAGGCACAAAAGACCTTCGATCAAGAGGAAAGTAAAAAGATTGCAGAGAAGATCGCGAGTGATCAATTCACTTTGCAAGATTTCCTAGATCAACTGCAACAGGTGAAGAAGATGGGCAGTCTCAAGGGAATCATGGGAATGTTGCCCGGGATGGGAAAGATCAAAAATGACCTGGATCAGCTTGATGACAAGGTAATTGACCGCACCCAGGCAATCATTCAGTCAATGACGCCACTTGAGAGAAATCAACCAAGAGTCCTCAATGGTTCACGCAGAATCAGGATTGCCAAGGGTTCCGGCACCAGCGTTACTGAAGTAAATCAACTAATGCAGAGATTCGAGCAGGCCGCGAAGGCGATGAAATCAATGGCAAAGGGTGGACCGATGCCTGGCGCTACATTTCCTGTGGCCGCCAAGAAACCAGCCAAGCCAGCTAAGAAAAGCGGCTCTAAGAGCGGCAATCCCGCCAAGCGTGCTGCCGAGAATCAAGGTCTGAGCTACCAACCAAAGCAGTCGGGCAGCAGCTTTGGGCTTGGCAACTAGCGCCAAAGCGGTTTTTCTGGCAGAATTTCACGGTTGTCTCGACCCTCTATCCAGACAACAAACAACCTGAGAAAACTACCGAGTGTGCCCCCACGCTCACGGTGGAAACTCGCCCCCTAACTCAAACAGGAGAAAAGTGGCTGCAAAGATCCGCCTAAAGCGCATTGGAAAGACGCGCACCCCTCACTACCGCATTGTGGTAGCAGACTCAAAGACCCACCGCGATGGCCGTGTCATCGAAGAAATTGGCCGCTATGTGCCAACCAATGACCCATCAATCATCGAGGTTGACTCAACCAGAGCCCAGTACTGGCTCTCTGTTGGCGCTCAGCCAACTGAGCCCGTAGCGGCAATCCTTCGCCTCACTGGCGATCTTGCTAACGAAAAGGGCGAGAAGAAGAATTCCGTAAAGCCTCAGGCAGCTAAAGCAACTTTCTCCCCAGATAACGCGAAGAAGTCAGTTCTACTTCCAAAGGAAGAGAAGAAGGCTAAGGCCGCAGAGGAAACACCAGCTGAGGCTCCTGCAGCTCCAGCAGAGCCAGTGGCAGAAGCTCCGGTCGAGGAAGTCGCAGCCGCTGAAGAAGTTCCAGCTGCTGAAGCTCCAGCCACTGAGGAAGCTAGCGAAGAGCCTAAGAGCGAATAATTTCATGCTGTCTGCAACTCTCAAGCACTTGGTGCGCGCAATTGTCGATAACCCCGATGAGGTTTCGGTAGAGCTGCGCACAATCGGCAAAAGTGACCTGCTTGAGATTCGCGTCCACCCCGATGACCTAGGAAGAGTCATCGGCAAGGGCGGCAAGACAGCAACTGCACTTAGAACAATTGTTAATGCTCTAAGTGATGGAAAGAGAATTCGCGTAGACGTGGTGGATACCGATTACTAACACCACGTCGCTTCGGGTAGGCCGCCTGCTCAAAGCACACGGCCTAAAAGGCGCTATCAAGCTGGAGTTATACACGGATTCACCAAATGAGCGTTTTGCAGCTGGCAACATACTTCAATTGCAAGTACCGGAAACCTCACCATGGTTTGGTAGAACAGTAAAAGTTCGTGAGCTTCGCTGGTACAACAATTTGCCTGTGGTCTTCTTTGAAGGCATTGATGATCGCACCGCTGCCGAAGGTCTAATCAAAGCGATATTGCTCGTTGAGCAAGAGACCGGACAGTTGCCTGTGGAACCGGATGCTTGGTATGACCATCAACTGGTAGGTCTCAAGGTGGTTAGAGATGGTCAAGAAATTGGTCATGTCGCTAGGGTAGATCATCTTCCAGCACAAGACCTGTTGGCAATTCAAACTTCAGATAAAGAAGTACTGCTTCCGTTCGTGAAGGCATTTGTTCCCAAAGTCGATGTTGAGAGCAAGAGCATTGTGATTACCCCGCCCGGAGGGTTATTCGAAGAGCTAGCAGAGGAAAAAGATGAAGATTGATGCCATTTCAATTTTTCCGGACTTTTTCTCCGTCCTAGAT
>CAYXWU010000094.1:0-2976 GCA_964468885.1 uncultured Aquiluna sp.
CCTTCTCCTCCTCCCTTGCTATGCGTACCTCCTCCTCTCTCCCCCGCTCTCCCTGCCCCGCCCCCCAATCTTCCTCCTATCAAACAACAGCGCGCGGTCTCGGCAATGCCCAACAAGCACATGCGGCAGATAATCAAGGTAGAGGGTGGTGAAGGGGTGGTGCACCTCATCCAGGGGGCCAGGCGAGGAGAAGAATATGAAGCGGGGCGTGGGCGGCGGCGTCGGCCGAATGAGGGTGCAGCTGAGGAGGCGGACGAGACGCAATTGCTTCGGGCGGCGAACGTTGCAGCGCAGTCGCAGGCGTTTGGAGAGATGGAGCGCGCGCGGTTGATGGAGCTGGAGCTGCAGCGGGCGAAAGCGGATGTCGCGAGGCTGCAGGTGGAGGCCAAGGTGAAGGAGGAAGCAAGCAAGGTGAAGGAGGAAGCGTTGCAAGCTGTCATCCGATGCAAGGACGACATTATCATGTTGAAGAAGCAGCTGCTGCAGGCAAAAGAAGCGGAAATACGCTGGCTTCATGCTGAGGTGGCGCGGACTCCCCAAGTGCAGGCTGCTGCTGCTAATGCTCCTGCTCCTGCTCCTGCACTTGGCCGCGTTGCCTCCAGCGGTCCAGGATTTTTGAGCAATTTCGGCCGCTACGGCGCATCCAACGTGCTGTTCAAATACCCCAAGTTCATGGCATGGGACCAGCAGGGCAACGTACTTGTCGCCGATGCAGACAATCATCGCCTGCAATTTGTTCGCTTGAGCGATGGCGCTTGCCTCCGCACTATAGGTTGCAAAGGCTCAGGCGCTGGTGAATTCCAATTTCCCTTCGGTGTTGCGTTTGACAGTGCAGGCCACATCATAGTAGCTGACTGCTGGAATCATCGGGTCCAGGTGCTACGCTACAGTGATGGTAGCCACGTGCGAACCATCGGCAGCCAAGGCAGTGGAAACGGGCAGTTCTACGGTCCCTGCAGCGTTGCCGTCGACGGCAGCGGGAACATTTTCGTACATGACGGGCTCATCAACAGCCGTATTCAAGTGTTCCGTGGGAGCGACGGCGCCTACGTGCGCAGCATGTGCAGCACAGGCAGCGGTGCAGGGCAGATCAGCGGCTGGGGCAGTGTTGCGGCTGATGGGCAAGGCAATATTGTAGTGGCTGACAATGTTCGCGTGCAGGTACTGCGGAGCAGCGATGGGTTGCACTTGCGCACCATAGGCAGCGCAGGCTCAGGCGCTGGCCAATTCTACAGACCCCGCGGCATCGCGTTCGACAGTGCAGGCCACATCATAGTTGCTGACTCATATAATCATCGAGTGCAGGTTTTACGCTACAGTGATGGCAGCCACGTGCGAACCATCGGCAGCTTTGGCAGTGAAAACGGGCAGTTCATCTGTCCCTACGGCGTCTTGATCGACGGCCAAGGCCGCGTTATCGTGAGCGACAGCTACAATCACCGTATACAGGTGATGCAGTGAGCCCCCCTCTCTATGCCTTGCCCCTTGTGCTCAGTAAAAATATATGTGGGCGCGGCGTTTCTCGCGCGCATGCAGAGTTTATTTGTGCTGTGCACACGCCACCGCCGCGTTACGTGCTGCGCAGCGCAGGAAATCACAATCGCACGGCAGCGCGCGGGGAGAGCGGGGAACGGCGGCTGTGCGATGACGTGCAGGTGGCTCTGAGTGCTATATCTGTGGCAGGAGTGAGTGTGAGAAGGGGAGAAGTGGGCGGGTTGCAGATGCAGCTCAACTTCCTCTTGCTGCGAGAAGGTAGAGTTGCGCTCGCGAAAGATGCCTGGTTGGGGGGGGCGGGGGGGGGGGTCATTGCACGTGTTCAGGGCAGCGAGGTGCAGCTCACACCTGCGTTCGTGCCGCTGCGATGCAGGCGGCGGAAGACGACAGCGCTGCCTGAAAATGCACACGGGAACGCGGTGACAACAGTGATCCTTCCCTGACAGTGAATTGCGCGGGGCGGACGCCCGCAAGTCCTGCAGCAGCACAGGGTCCCATTCGAACGCGAAGACGCGGGCGCCGCGCCGGGCGGCGTGTAGCGACACGGTGCCGATACCAGCGCCAATATCCCACACCACCGAGTCGCTGTGGAGCTGCTGCAGAAGCGGCTGCATAACGCGCGCATGCAAAACCCTTGTATGCTCAACTTCCTCTTGCTGCGAGAAGGTAGAGTTGCGCTCGCGAAAGATGCCTGGTTGGGGGGGGCGGGGGGGGGGGTCATTGCACGTGTTCAGGGCAGCGAGGTGCAGCTCACACCTGCGTTCGTGCCGCTGCGATGCAGGCGGCGGAAGACGACAGCGCTGCCTGAAAATGCACACGGGAACGCGGTGACAACAGTGATCCTTCCCTGACAGTGAATTGCGCGGGGCGGACGCCCGCAAGTCCTGCAGCAGCACAGGGTCCCATTCGAACGCGAAGACGCGGGCGCCGCGCCGGGCGGCGTGTAGCGACACGGTGCCGATACCAGCGCCAATATCCCACACCACCGAGTCGCTGTGGAGCTGCTGCAGAAGCGGCTGCATAACGCGCGCATGCGTTGGGTCGATGGCGGCGACAGACGCGGAGACATTGGAGGAAACTGATAGGAGACTTAGGTCGCTGGGGAGGAGAGCACGGGTGTCGCGGTATAGGTGAGGCCACGGCAGCTCGGCAAGAGCAACTGCGCAAGAAAGCGCAAACAGCAGCAGCTGCAGCAGCATTGTCGTTGTGTCACAGTAGCAGCGATTCAGTGCGGCCGCATAATCTTGAGGTGACATTGCAATTGACGTTTGAAGTGCTGTTTGTTTGGAGGGGGAGACAGAATGGTAGGTATGAGCATGGATAAGAGATGTGCAATCAGCAAGTCGGCACGCATCTCCTCCTCCTTCTCCTCCTCCTCCTCCTCCTCCACCTCCACCACCACCACCACCTCAACCACCACCACCACCACCAACACCACCACCAACAACACCAACACCCACACCACCACCACCAACACCAACA
>CAYXWU010000095.1:0-2964 GCA_964468885.1 uncultured Aquiluna sp.
GCGAAGTAACCCGCGAATAACGGTCGGAAATCGTTATTCACTAAGCAAGGAGAAAGCAAGTGATTCAGCAAGAATCCAGGTTGAAGGTAGCCGATAACACTGGCGCCAAAGAACTGCTCACTATCCGTGTACTCGGCGGTTCAACCCGTCGTTACGCAGGACTGGGAGACGTGATTGTGGCCAGCGTTAAGGATGCAATTCCAGGCGGCACCGTAAAGAAGGGCGAGGTCGTTAAGGCCGTAGTCGTTCGCACCGTAAAAGAGACTCGCAGACCAGATGGTTCTTACATCAAGTTTGACGAAAACGCAGCGGTGATCATCAAGGCAGATGGCGAGCCTCGTGGCACGCGTATCTTTGGCCCAATTGGTCGTGAGCTGCGTGAGAAGAAGTTCATGAAGATTATTTCTTTGGCACCGGAGGTGATCTAATGTCGATCAAAAAAGGCGACCTAGTTCAGATCATTACTGGTTCTAGCCCAGAGCGCGGTGGCGACAAGGGCAAGACCGGTCATGTCCTAGCGATTCTGAAAGACAAGAAGAATGTCAACAAGACTCGTGTCATTGTCGAGGGTGTAAACCTCGTCACCAAGCACCTCAAAGCAGGTCAAACTGAAAAGGGTGCGAAGACCGGAGGTCTGGTAACAGCCGAAGCCCCAATCCACATCTCGAACGTGGCGCTAATTGATCCAAAGTCAAAGAAGCCGACCCGTCTGGGATCAAAGGAAGTTGAAGGCAAGAAGGTTCGCATTGCGCGAAAGAGCGGAGAGCAGATCTAATGGCTACCGCAACTAAGACACTGCCAAGACTAAAGGCCATCTACCGCAACGAGATTTCAGCTGAACTACAAAAGCAGTTCAACTACGAAAACCCAATGCAGGTACCAAGCCTTACCAAGATTGTTGTCAACATGGGTGTTGGCTCTGCTGCCAAGGATGGCAAGTTGATCGAAGGAGCAATCCGCGATCTAACTGCTATCACTGGTCAGAAGCCACAGGTAAATGTTGCTAAGAAGTCAATCGCTCAGTTCAAACTGCGTGAGGGACAGCCAATCGGTGCCCACGTAACCATGCGTGGAGACAGAATGTGGGAGTTCCTAGATCGCCTACTGAACCTGTCACTGCCTCGTATCCGCGACTTCCGTGGACTGCCATCAAAGCTTGATGGCAAGGGCAACTACACCTTTGGTCTTTCGGAGCAGTCAATGTTCCACGAGATCAACCAAGACTCAATTGACCATGTACGTGGTATGGACATCACCGTGGTGACCACTGCCAAAAACGATGAGGAAGGTCGAGCGCTTCTCAAAGCACTCGGTTTCCCCTTCAAATAAACCCCCAATTGAGGTAGGTCTGCAGGGCCCGTCAGCGCTCAGAAACCGCCTCGAGAAAGAAGATAAAAATGACAATGACAGATCCGGTGGCAGATTTTCTGACCCGGCTGCGCAACGCTAGCAAGGCGCATCACGACTCGCTAAGCGTTCCTTACTCCAAGCTAAAGGGCACCATTGCCGACATCTTGAAGGCGGAGGGTTACATCTCTGACTACAAGGTTGAGGATGGTTCAGTTGGTAAGCAGCTGAGCGTGACCCTGAAGTACTCCGAGGACCGCAAGAGCAGCATCGCTGGCATCAAGCGTGTTTCGAAGCCAGGACTGCGCGTTTATGCAAAGAGCGATGAGCTACCAAAGGTGCTCGGTGGTCTTGGCATCGCCATCCTTTCCACATCCTCTGGTCTATTGACCGATCGTCAGGCAGCTAAGAAGGGAGTGGGTGGGGAAGTCCTCGCCTACGTCTGGTAATAGATATGTCAAGAATTGGAAAGATGCCGATTGCCCTGCCACAGGGCGTGACCGCTGAGGTCAATGGCCAGGACGTCAAAGTCAAGGGTCCGAAGGGTGAGCTTGCGCTAACCGTTCGTGAACCAATCAAAGTGGTTTTGGAAGATGGCTCACTTATCGTTACTCGTCCAGATGACGAAGCAACCTCGAAGGCTCTGCACGGACTTTCTCGCACACTAATTGCGAACAACGTGCAGGGTGTTTCAGCTGGTTTCTCAAAAGCTCTGGAAATCGTCGGTACCGGATACCGTGCTGCTGCCAAGGGTTCCAACGTTGAGTTGGCGCTTGGCCTTAGCCACCCGGTAGTCGTAACCCCTCCTGCCGGCATCACGCTGACAGTTGAAGGAAACACCAAGATTGTCGTTTCTGGAATTTCTAAGCAGATGGTCGGTGAGGTGGCAGCGAAGATTCGCAAGCTACGTGCACCAGAGCCATACAAGGGCAAGGGAATCCGTTACGAAGGCGAATACGTTCGTCGCAAGGCTGGAAAGGCTGGTAAGTAATCATGGCAGCTAAGTCAAACTCCCAGGCACGTTCCACTCGCCACGCACGCGTTCGTAAGAAGATCTCGGGCACCGATCAAAGACCACGTCTAGTGGTAACTAGATCTGCTCGTCACGTGTTTGTGCAGGTAGTGGATGACCTAAAGGGTCACACCCTAGCCAGCGCTTCCACCATGGAAGATGCAATGCGCAAGGCAAGTGGCAACAAGACTGAGAAGGCTGCCCAAGTTGGCAAGCTGATCGCAGAGCGAGCCAAGCAGGCCGGTATCACTGAGGTGGTATTCGACCGCGGTGGCAACCGCTACGCCGGAAGAGTAGCCGCAATTGCGGATGCTGCACGCGAAGGAGGGCTCGTACTGTGAGCGAAGAAAAGAAAGCAGAGCAAGTGGCACAAACTACTGAGTCAACTGAGACTCCAGCTGCCCAGTCCCTACCGGTTGATCCAACTGAGCGTGAACAGCGCAGAGGTTCACGCGAGCGTGGCCCACGTGCTGAGCGCAAAGACCGTGAGGACAAGTCCAGTCCATTCCTAGAGCGTGTTGTAACCATCAACCGCGTTGCCAAGGTGGTGAAGGGTGGTCGACGCTTCGCGTTCACCGCACTGGTTGTCGTTGGTGATGGTCAGG
>CAYXWU010000096.1:0-1116 GCA_964468885.1 uncultured Aquiluna sp.
TCACCAGGTAAGTGAGGGCGCCACCGGCTTTGATTTATTTGAAGACCGGAACATCGTGGCGCTCCGCGTAAACGGCGAGCTGAAGGATTTAGCTCATAAGGTCGCAGCTGGCGATATTGTCGAAGGAATTGAGATTTCTTCGCCAGAGGGCCTCAGCATTCTCAGACACTCAACGGCTCACCTGCTTGCGCAAGCGGTGCAGGAGCTTTACCCACAGACCCGGCTAGGTATTGGACCACCAATTGAGGATGGTTTTTACTACGACTTCGATCCACTAGAGCCATTTACTCCAGAGGATCTGCAGAAGCTCGAAAAGCGAATGAAAGAACTGGTTGGCAAGTCGCAGAAATTCATTCGTAGGGAAGTGACTGATCTTGAAGCAAAGAGTGAACTGAGTGACGAACCCTACAAACTTGAACTGATTTCTCTCAAAGGCTCGGAAGTTGGGGAAGGGTCCGTCGAGGTTTCCGCTGGCCAACTAAGCATTTATCAAAACGTAAATCCAGATGGCTCTGTCGCTTGGCAGGATCTTTGCAGAGGTCCCCATCTTCCCAATACTCGAATGATTGGAAAAGGCTTCTCCCTTACCAGAGTTGCCGCTGCCTATTGGCGTGGAAATGAGAAGAACAAGCAACTGCAGCGCATCTACGGCACAGCTTGGCCAACGGTTGAAGAGCGTGATGCTTATCTTGAACGGCTAGCGGAAGCGCAGCGACGTGATCACCGCAAGCTTGGTGTGGAACTTGATCTATTCAGTTTCCCAGATGAGATTGGTTCAGGGCTCGCTGTATTTCATCCCAAGGGTGGAATTATGCGCAGGGTGATGGAGGACTACTCCAGGAAGCGCCACGAGGAAGCTGGTTACGAATTTGTTTACTCGCCTCACATAACAAAATCAAACTTATTTGAAACCAGCGGACATCTTCAGTGGTACTCCGAAGGCATGTTCCCTGCAATGAAGTTAGACGCTGAGTGTGACGCAGAGGGCAAACTTCGCAGGCAGGGTCAGGACTATTACCTAAAACCAATGAACTGCCCCTTCCACATTCTGATCTTCAGATCTAGGGCCAGAAGCTATCGAGAACTTCCGCTAAGAATGTTTGAGTTCGGCAGCGT
>CAYXWU010000096.1:1216-2940 GCA_964468885.1 uncultured Aquiluna sp.
TCTGACTTTTCTGCAATGCAGGATGGTTTTGAAAGATTGTGGACTCCGCATCGTCTGGTGTATTTGCGTGACCACCAGCAACCGGCTGATGAGGATTGCCCTTTTTGTGCGGCACCAAAGAAGTCGTTAGAGGACGGTTTGGTCGTCAAATTAGGCAAAACCTGTTTTGTTCTACTTAATTTGTTTCCCTATAACCCTGGCCACTTGTTGGTCTGCCCATATCGCCACATCGACACCTATGACAAAGCAACGGCGGATGAAGTTGCAGAAATGGGACTTCTTAGCCAGCAGGCAATGAAGACTTTGCAGAGCGTTTCTAAGGTGCAAGGGTTCAATCTCGGAATGAATCAGGGGGAGGTCGCCGGCGCAGGCATCGCCTCACACCTTCACCAGCACATCGTTCCTCGCTGGCGCAATGACTCAAACTTCTTCCCGATTGTTGCCCAAACCAAAGCCATGCCTATTCTGCTGGGGCAGATGCGAGAAACAGTTGCCAATAACTGGGTTGAGTCAGCCTAGAATTGAGCCATGTCAAACCCCAAAAATGAAGGTACTGATCTAGTTAAGCGCGGTCTAGCAGAAATGCTAAAGGGCGGCGTGATTATGGATGTCGTAACAGCAGAGCAGGCCAAGATTGCTGAAGATGCTGGTGCAGTTGCGGTAATGGCGCTGGAGCGTGTTCCTGCTGATATCCGAGCTCAAGGTGGCGTTGCCAGAATGAGCGATCCAGATTTGATTGATCAAATCATCAAATCAGTATCAATTCCCGTTATGGCGAAAGCGCGTATCGGGCATTTTGTTGAGGCACAGGTTTTGGAAGCACTTGAGGTTGATTACATCGACGAGTCTGAGGTTCTTTCACCGGCGGATTATGTAAATCACATTGATAAGTGGAAGTTTAAGGTTCCATTTGTTTGTGGAGCCACCAACTTAGGCGAAGCCCTTCGTCGTATCACTGAAGGTGCGGCCATGATTCGTTCTAAGGGTGAAGCTGGCACCGGCGATGTATCCGAGGCCATGAAGCACATCAGAACCATCCGTGGTGAGATTGCTGCGCTTAGCGCCAAGAGCGAAGACGAGCTCTACGTTGCCGCTAAGGAACTGCAGGCACCGTATCCACTCGTGAAGGAAGTTGCCAGCACTGGCAAGCTACCAGTGGTTATGTTTGTAGCTGGCGGTATTGCCACTCCAGCTGACGCTGCGCTGATGATGCAGCTTGGCGCAGACGGTGTATTCGTCGGATCTGGAATTTTCAAATCCGGTGATCCAGCTAAGCGAGCTGCTGCAATTGTAAAAGCAACCACTCATTTCAACGATCCCAAGGTTGTTGCTCAGGCCTCGCGTGGATTGGGTGAAGCGATGGTTGGAATCAACGTCAACGACCTTCCCGCACCACACCGGTTAGCTGAGCGTGGCTGGTAATTGTCTGTTGGAGTTTTAGCTCTGCAAGGTGATGTGCGCGAGCACATCAGTCTCCTTCAAGCACTCGGTGAAGAGTCAGTTGCGGTCAAAACTGAAGAGCAGCTCTCTAAAGTTGATGCTCTGGTGATTCCTGGGGGCGAATCAACCACTATTTCAAAACTTCTTGTCGTATTTGGGATGTTGGGACCTGTGCGAGAGTTTGCTAAGACCAAACCTGTGCTTGGAACGTGCGCTGGCTTGATATTGCTAAGTGATGCAGTTGAGGGGCGACTGCCTGATCAAGAACTTATTGGTGGATTGCC
>CAYXWU010000097.1:0-2861 GCA_964468885.1 uncultured Aquiluna sp.
CCTGCTCCAAAACTAATTACCGCCAAAGACGTTTCACAAATGAAACCAGGCAGTGTGATTGTTGATATGGCAGCAGCGCAAGGTGGAAACGTTGAGGGAACCGTTGCCGGTAAAAGAATTGTTACCAAGAACGGCGTAATTATTCTTGGCTACACCGATCTACCTAGTCGTCTCCCTCAGCAGTCATCACAGCTATATGGAACAAACCTGGTGAACCTGCTAAATCTCTTGACACCAAATAAAGATGGCAAGACAGTCATCGACTTTGAGGACATTGTTCAAAGAGCGGTCACAGTTGTTAGAGAAGGAAAGATCACCTGGCCTCCACCACCTGTGCAAGTTTCAGCAGCCCCAGCTGCTGCGCCAGTCGCAGCGGTTGAAATCAAGCCCAAGAAAAAGATGTCGGCTAGAACCCGTAGCGTTTTGATTGCAGCTGGTTTTGCGACACTCTTTGGCCTAATTTCTGTTTCGCCGCCGCCTCTACCGCAACACTTCCTGGTTTTGACACTGGCAATCGTGGTTGGTTACTACGTCATCGGAAAAGTTCACCACGCGCTGCACACCCCGCTAATGAGCGTGACCAACGCCATTTCGGGAATCGTGGTGGTGGCAGCGATCCTTCAGATCACTGACAGCAACCCGTTGGTGCAGATCCTCGCGACTTTCGGGGTATTGCTGGCAAGCATCAACGTCTTTGGTGGATTTGCGGTAACCAGACGAATGCTCAAGATGTTCACGAAGGGAGACAAGTGATGAGTGCACTAGCAATTGCTAACGCTGCCTACATCGCAGCAGCCCTTCTGTTCATCATGAGCCTGGCTGGACTGAGCAAGCACGAGAGCGGCAAGAGCGGTATTTGGTATGGAATGGTCGGAATGGCGATTGCCATGCTGGCCACCATTTGGCTAGCGCTCTCCGGTGAAGCTTCAGCTGCTACCAGCTCAGCAACGATTCTTTTGGTGATCGCACTAGTAGCGGGTGCTGCGATTGGTCTTTACAGAGCCAAGGTTGTTGCCATGACTGGCATGCCAGAACTAATTGCTCTCTTCCACAGCTTTGTTGGTCTCACTGCCGTCTTGGTTGGTTGGAACGGCGCTCTGCACGCAGGAGATCTCGCACCTGAGTTAGTTGGTGTTCACCGAGCTGAGGTATTTATAGGTGTCTTTATTGGTGCCGTTACCTTCACTGGCTCAATCGTTGCTTATCTAAAACTTTCAGCCAAGATGTCCTCTAAGCCGCTGATCCTGCCTGGCAGAAACTTCTTGAACTTAGCGGCACTGATTTCTTTTATTGCACTAACAGTTGCATACGTCATGACTCCAGAGCTTGGACTATTGATTGCTGTCACTGTCTTAGCTCTTGCCCTTGGTTGGCACCTAGTTGCCTCCATCGGCGGAGGAGATATGCCGGTAGTGGTTTCAATGCTGAACAGCTACTCGGGTTGGGCTGCCGCTGCTACCGGATTCCTCTTAAGCAATGATCTGCTGATTGTTACTGGTGCACTGGTTGGTTCTTCGGGTGCATACCTTTCTTACATTATGTGCAGAGCGATGAACAGGTCTTTCATCTCTGTCATCTTTGGCGGTTACGGAATCGAAGCACCAACTGAAGGCGAAGAAGAAACCGGTGAGCACACTGAGATTGATGCATCTGCCACAGCAGAACTCTTGGCTGCTGCCAAGAGCGTTGTAATCACTCCTGGTTATGGCATGGCTGTTGCGCAGGCGCAGTATCCAGTTGCTGAACTTGCAAAGCGTTTGCGCGAAAAGGGTGTCGAGGTTCGCTTTGGTATTCACCCCGTCGCCGGAAGACTACCTGGACACATGAACGTTCTTCTTGCTGAAGCCAAAGTTCCTTACGACATCGTTTTGGAAATGGACGAGATCAATGACGACTTTGCTCAGACCTCGGTGGTGCTGGTGATCGGAGCCAATGACACCGTGAACCCAGCCGCTACCGAAAACCCGGGCAGCCCAATTGCTGGAATGCCCGTTCTGAGAGTTTGGGAAGCAGAGAAGGTAATTGTCTTCAAGCGCTCAATGGCATCGGGTTATGCGGGAGTTTCTAACCCGCTGTTCTTTAGAGAAAACGCAAGCATGCTGTTTGGTGATGCCAAAGAGCGGGTTGAGGATATTCTCAGGTCACTTTGATTCAAAGAAATTAGGATTGGGCAAATGGAGAAATTCAAGGGATTTCTAGCCAAGTTGCCACATCCGGTTAGATGGCTAATTTCTATTGTCCTGGGTTTCGTTCTTTTGATCATGGGACTAATCATGCTCGTGACGCCAGGCCCGGGCCTTCTCTTCATTTTCCTTGGACTGTCCCTCTTGGCCCTAGAAATTGAGTGGGCGAGAGAGCTAAACAAGCAGGGCATGCAGGGACTCGAGCAGATAGTAGCCAAGGTCAAGAAAATTTTTTCACCAAAGAAAAAGTAGTGTTTTTGAATAAGCTCTCTTAGCACCTCAAATCACTTAGGAGATTCAAGTGGCCCGTCAAATAATTGGAAAAGTTTTGCTTTTTGTGAATCTGCCATTTGTTTTCCTGGGCCTAATTGATCCACTTGAGGGTGGAATTTCAATGCTATTTGCGGCCGCAATTTATGTGCTTGCTTTCTTGTTGTTAGGCCGATTCCCACCAAAGTATCTCTGGGTTCCATTTGCTCTGTCCATAGCGGTTGGACTACTAACAATTGTTAGCGCTTTGGCGGAAATGCCTCAGCAACCAGGCCCTAGGGCACTGAGCCTGCTAACTGTTAGTTTGTTGTGGATTTATCGCGCTGCGATTGTGGCAACACTTGTCTCTGCAGTCATCACAGCAATTTCAGCCCTGAAGAAGAAGGCTAGCTAGTTCTTTCAAGTGCA
>CAYXWU010000098.1:0-2855 GCA_964468885.1 uncultured Aquiluna sp.
TCGCGCTAACCGGTAGCAAGCTAACCAAGAAGATGGCATACCGCCACTCTGGTTACCCAGGTGGTCTAACTGCAACCTCTTACGCAGAACTTCTAGACAAGAACCCAGTTCGCGCAGTTGAGAAAGCAATCCGCGGAATGCTTCCAAAGAATTCACTTGGCGATGCTCAGCTTCGCAAGCTAAAGGTTTACGCAGGCAATGAGCACCCACACGAGGCTCAGCAGCCAACCAAGTTTGTATTTGACCAGGTAGCCCAGTAAGGAAAATGATCTTGGCTGAAAACGAAGTAACTACTCCAGAGACCTATAGCACCGAGAGTGCTCCTGCAAAGAAGGTTCGCTCACGCGGTTCTCTTACCCAGAATGGTGCAGGGCTTGGCCGTCGCAAGGAAGCAATCGCACGTGTGCGACTAACTCCTGGCACCGGCAAGATCACTGTTAACGGAAGAACTCTTGAGGACTACTTCCCAAACAAACTTCACCAGCAGCTAATCAACGACCCATTCAAGGTGCTTGAGCTATCTGGTGCGTACGACGTAGTTGCAAGAATCGATGGTGGTGGCATTGCAGGTCAGGCCGGCGCACTTCGCCTTGGAATTTCTCGTGCACTCAACGAAATCGATGCGGACAACAACCGCGCAAGCCTAAAGAAGGCTGGCTTCCTAAGCCGCGACTCTCGAGTTGTGGAAAGCAAGAAGGCCGGTCTAAAGAAGGCTCGTAAAGCTTCGCAGTTCTCCAAGCGTTAGTCTTTGGCCATGGCCAGGCTGTTTGGCACCGATGGCGTTCGCGGAGTCGCGAATAAAGAAATCACTGCTGACTTTTCACTCAAACTTGCACAAGCTGCTGCAATCGTTCTTGGCGCACAATCCAGAGAACGTGGTGAGCGTCCGAGAGCGGTAATCGCTAAAGACCCCAGAGTCTCCTCCGACTACATCGTCGCTGCCGTATCGGCAGGCCTAGCTTCCTCAGGTGTTGATGTTTTTGATGCAGGTGTTCTGCCAACACCAGCTTGTGCTTATCTAACTGCTGATCTGGGTGCTGATTTTGGCGTGATGGTCTCAGCCAGCCACAACCCAGCTACTGACAATGGCATTAAGTTCTTCTCGCGCGGCGGTCACAAACTCCCTGATGATGTTGAAGATCAAATTGAGGCCGAGTTTGGCAAGTCGATGCTTCCAATTGGCGAAGGGGTTGGCGAAATTGCCCGATTCTCAGATGCTGAGGATCGCTACCTAATTCATCTTCTTAGTGCGATGCGCAATCGCCTGGAGGGACTAAAGATTGTGGTCGACTGCGCACACGGTGCAGCCAGTGCAATCTCCCCGCAAGCCTTCACTGATGCTGGCGCTAAGGTAATCGTGATTGGTGCCGATCCTGATGGCACCAACATCAACTCCGGCTATGGCTCCACTCACCTCAGTGCTCTTCAAGCAGCCGTAGTTGAAAACAAAGCCGATTTGGGCATCGCTCATGATGGTGATGCTGATCGCTGCCTAGCAGTTGATGAAAACGGCAAGATTATCGACGGCGACAAGATTTTGGCGGTTTTAGCTCTTGCCATGAAAGAGCGCGGAGAGCTTGCTCGAGGAACTGTTGTTTCCACCGTCATGTCTAACCTTGGCTTCAAAGTTGCCATGCAAAGAGCTGGCATCAATGTGGTTGAGACTGCGGTTGGTGACCGATACGTACTAGAAGAGATGCGCAAAGAGGGCTACACCTTAGGTGGCGAGCAGTCCGGTCACATAATCTTCTCGCAGTATGCAACGACCGGTGATGGCATTTTGACGGGGATGCAGCTGGCTGCCGAGATGGTGGCTTCTGGTAAGAAACTCAGTGAGCTGACAAGCATTGTCGAGACCTATCCGCAGGTCCTAATCAATGTTGCAGGTGTTGATAAGACCAAGGTTGATTCAGATAGTGAGCTGCAGTCACTTGTTGCGAAAGCTGAAGCTGAACTTGGGGATAGCGGCAGAATCCTCCTGCGTGCATCTGGCACTGAGGCCTTGGTCAGAGTAATGGTTGAGGCTAAAGAGATGGGTGATGCACAAGGTTGGGCGGAGCGCATTGCAGTTGTTGTCGAGCAAAGACTAAAGCTCTAGATCTTCCTGAGTAGCACTTTCTCGACTCGGTGCTGTTTTCCTTTTTGCATCACCAAAGTTGCCCTTGATCTTGTTGGCTCAATGTTTTCCTTCAGGTTAGGCAGATTGATGTCTTGCCAGAACCCTTCCGCTCTCTGGATTGCTTTCTCTTCCGTTAGTTCTTTAGTTAGCGGGTGAAAATAGGAAGCGGGGTTTGTGAAGGCAGTTTTCCAAAGTTGCAAGAATCGCTCCAAATACCACTGACTGATGTTTTCTGGATCGGCATCGATGTAAATGCTGAAATCAAAGTAATCACTAAGGGCAACCTCTTGGCCGATGGCCGGCGGCTGCAGAACATTTAGCCCCTCAACTATTAGGACATCTGGATTGCGAATTATCTGCCTTTGATCCGGCACAATGTCATAGCTGAGGTGAGAGTAAACCGGTGCTGATACTTCTTCCTTGCCGCTCTTCACATCCGCAACAAACTTCAGCAGTCGCTTTCGGTCATAGCTTTCTGGGAAGCCTTTGCGGTTAAGCAGTCCTCTTTTTTCAAGTTCTGCGTTTGGATAGAGAAAACCATCTGTAGTAATCAGCTCAACATTTGGAATGCCATCCCAGCGCTTCATCAGCTCCATCAAAAGTCTGGAGACAGTCGATTTTCCAACCGCAACTGATCCAGCAACGGCAATTATGAATGGAGTTCTGGCAGCTCTTTCACCGAAATAATCGGCGGTTGCTTTGTGCAGTGCCTGGGTGCCCTGGGCATAAATCGAAA
>CAYXWU010000099.1:0-1147 GCA_964468885.1 uncultured Aquiluna sp.
AAGAATACCTTTGTTCTCTGCCCATTCAATTACCAGGGCTTCTAATTGATTATAATCCATCGTCTTCAGGAACTAGTTCTACGTTTTTAATACGATTAATAATTGTTTGTTTAATGTCTTCTTCTAACTCTGGGTTATCTTCTAGAAGCTTTTGGAATCCATCATACTGATACTTTTCTTCTTTGTATGTAACTGTAGAGCCATACTTTCTAAGAACTCCATACTCACTACCAAGCTCCATAAGCTCTGCGAACTTGTCAATACCCTGACCATACACAATATCAAAGCTTGTTGCTCTGTATGGAGGAGACATCTTGTTCTTTACAGCTTTCACCTTAGTGATGTTACCGTAAGTTACATCTCCCTCTTTTGCTAGAGATCTACTCACCTCGATTCTACAATCTGAATAGAACTTCAATGCATGACCACCCTGCGTGGTGGTTGGATTACCAAACATAACACCAATCTTCTCACGATACTGAGAGATAACAATCACACAAACGTTGTGTGTAGATAGAGCAGTCTTTAGCTTTGGATATGCATTGCTGTTCAATACAGCCTTCTTACCAATAGCACTATCTCCCACATCACCATCTAACACCTTCTTAGGGATCAATGAACTATCGCTGTCGATGATTACAAGATCTAGCTCCCCAGTATTGATCAAGTCCATTGCAATTTGAAAACCCTCCTCACCGCAGCTTGGTTGAGCAATCAACATCTCATCAGTGTTTACACCTAGAGCCTCGAAATAGATTTTGTCAACAGCATGCTCGCCATCGATGTACAACACTCTACCACCTTTTGCTTGACATTCTGCTACAGTGTGGCCACAGATGGTTGATTTACCTGTACCCTCCCATCCCATTAGTTCATAGAGTTTCCCTTTAACGAAACCTCCTACACCTAGAGTGATGTGATCAAACCCAACAGAACCTGTGCTAATCAGCTCATAGGAGTTTTGATTCTTAGAATTCAATGTAAGTACACTACCTACACCATACGCTTTGTTCAGCTTGTCCAGAGCTGCTTGGAACTTGTTCTGTTCCTCTTGGTTTTCTTTTTTCTTTGCCATTATTGAATTGAATTTAGATGTAACGAATTTAATTAATTTTTTTAACATTTTCAATTAAAAAACCCCACAACA
>CAYXWU010000099.1:1247-2786 GCA_964468885.1 uncultured Aquiluna sp.
CATGTTGTTTTATGTTTTTGATATTTAATGTTTCTCTTTCTTCGTGAAATCCTTCCCAAACCTCCTGGTCACTAGAGAATGTGATACCCAATTTATCTTCCCAAAAGTTGATCAGATCCTGAGTTCTGTTAAAGATTCTGTATTGCAAAGAGATTTCGTCTCTATGCTTACCATTCTTCATGATCTTCACAACCTTTGGAAATAAATTTTGAAAGTCTTTACTGGTTTTAGAATACAATCCTTGTCTAACAAGTTGATGATCCTTCCTAAAGTTCTCATCTAGTTTGTAAACCACCACCACATAACCACCTTCGTAATCATAATCTTCTACAATATTGTTAGTTCTTTCATATTCGCTGTCTATGAAATCCCTGAACAAATCCATATCATGAGGTTTGAAAAGCAAATACACGCAATCGTCATATATACAATCATGGTTTGCATCTTTGATGAAACCATTAATGAAACCCACTTTTTCTAGTCTTTCAATACTTATACCAAGTGGTTTCACCATAAATAGCGTGGTGATGCTTCTCGTTAACTTCATTATCCTTTTATGTTTACAATTCCTGCATTTTCAAAGTTTGTCCTCGATATGTTCCAGACACCATTGTAAAGTGCCCAATCAAGATCCTCAATCAATTCCTTCACACCTGGATATCTTCTACCCTTGTGATCGAATCCAACATAACAATCGTTGATGTCTTCTTCTGTAAGCGTGTAGATGAGTGGGTTGTAGTAGTTGGTGCTGTCACAGACAATGAATGCTGGATGCTTTGCAGAATACCCAAACCACTTTGATTTTGGATCAGTGACTAGATGAACAGTTGCTCGATAGTAAAGATATGCTTGAATATACGCACGTCTGTACAAATAATATTCATCATAGAAATTTTCTACACTCCATGTGCATTTCAAATCATACACCTGAACTGTCTGAGCATCGTGATCAATAATCAACTTATCAAACATACTCTTGAATGTGTGACCATCTACAACATAAGATTCTATCTGATACTGATTCAACACTGTATACCTCGTGTTGCTGACTAAGTTCACAAGATCTCTGGTGACAATGTTGTTTCTCAATTCTGTCACAATTTTCTCAGCATTTGTGACATCATTACTATTAATCACCGTCAGGTTTTGAGATCTCACCTTTCTAATTTCGTTGTAATACACCTCAGCGTCAGTGCCTACAAACTTACTAATCACTTGCTCAATCTTAATCTTGAATCCACTTTCTAGATAAGCGTCCTTGGTCAACTCATCAAATGTTCTTGTCACTACACCAAAGGCATCTGTTGCTTCCTTTGTCACTCTATAAAGAGCCTCCACAAAGTCTAACATCAATCCTGTTGGTGTGCTTGCACAAGCTGACATGTAGAACCTGTTGTCAAACTGATCAGGCTCTAGAAGCAACGTCTCAACAAGTCTGCCAATAGTTGCAGCCTGGTTCTCCTTGTCTTCAACATTCTCTCCCAGTACATACTTCTTGTGGTACTTCTTTCTGTCCATTGAAAACTCTTTCAATGAAGA
>CAYXWU010000100.1:0-2769 GCA_964468885.1 uncultured Aquiluna sp.
GGTGGTGATGTCACCGTCAGTTAGGCGAACAGGTGCGCCAGCGGACTCGTGAGTCGCGATAGCAGAGCTGTTAGCTAGGTAGACAACGCCAGTGCCGATTGCTGGGTCAACAATGATCGGTAGACCGAAGATTGAGCCAGATAGTCCTGGGATGTTTACAGAGCCGACAGTGTTCATGCCGTCGTTGTTAGCCGATAGAGCCAAGCGACCGTCAGAAGCAGCAACCTTAGCAAGCTTCACGTAACCGTCAGTTCCGGTGAGGATGAACTCTGGGCGTAGACCGGTGTTGGTGTAGATGTAAGCAGTTGCGTTAGCAATACCCTCAGCTAGAGAGCTAGGGGTCTGACCGTCTGCGTCGAATACCTTGCCAGTCCAGTCAAGTGCGCCGATTGCGGACACTAGAGCGGAGTTGGTGGTGTTTGCGTAGGCGATAGATAGACCGCGGAATACCTCGTTCAAGGTGTTGATGCTTGCGCGCTCAACATACTGGCGAGAGAAGCTGGTGTAGCCACCGTAGGTGACAACGTTAGCGGTTACGGTCTCGAAGGTCAGGTTACCGAAGCTTAGAGCCTCGTTCTCTGGGTCCTGAACGCCAACAGCCAAGGTGTTGCTGTCAATCTGCGCGTATTCTACGGTCAAGCCAGTGCCTGGTAGTGGGGTGCGAGAGAAAGCCGACACAGTTGGGCGGTTGTTGTTGATCAGGGTATCTACATAGCCAACGAATGCTGGTAGTAGTGCTGCGTCACCGGAGTCCGAAGCGGTGCGAGCAAGCTGCTTAGCAGACTCGTCACCCTTTAGCAGTGCCTTAGCGAATTCAGCCTGTGAGCGGATTTCTGGAGCGATTGCCGCCGGTGCTGATGAAGTCTGTCCTGCCTCTACAACGCGGCGCAATTCTGCCACCTCGTCAATAACAGAACGAACCTCTAGTTCCATGTTCTCAGACATAGATCCTCTTTCTTGTTCGTTGTCGATGTCCACTTCTGGAGCAGGCTGCTCCTCGCGAACCTCGGTTATGTTTGCGCCTGCGAAGGCTGGGAATGGAACGACCGATACCTCTTTGAGAGATACCTTCGTTCTTGTAATCGTTGAGCCGTCTTTCTGAGATTCCTCAGGAATAAAGCCCACCGAAAACTTGTTTAGCACGCCGTCACGCATAAGGGTTAGAACCTCGTTGCCTCTAGCGGTGTCAGAAACCTTTGCCACGATTTCATAGCCTGCCTCAGTGTCGCGACCTTCGACAACCTTGCCGATTGGTTCTTCGTGACCGTAGAACAGCTTCACATCATCAACTGAAGCAATAGCACCTGGTGCGAAACGCTCCTGATACATTCCTCCGATGTCTGCGCTCTGACCGTAGGGAACAGCAAGCCCGACAATGGTTCGCTCCTCTAGATCAGCGCGAGCTTCAAAGCTCCTGGTTTCGATTTCAGACATTCAGTCCCTCTTTCTCGCGGACTTCTTCGGTAGTTAGGAAGCCTGCGCTAATGCCGGTGGCGTAGTAGTTGTAGCGAGTGGCAACATCAGCGCGGAATAGGTGCTGATAGTCGAATTCAACGCGAGTTCCCCTAGGCAAGCAGTTGCTCAGCGCGTCAGTGATTGCGTCTGTGTAAGCCATTAGGGTATGGCGGTAAAAGACCTGATTCTCGTCTTGAAGGTTCGTATAAGTGTCAGAACCGCCAGGAACAGTAGTAATGAGCAAACGAGCAGGAATACCAAAAAGGCGAGCAATAGAAACAGTGTTCTGCTCAACAATTTCAGTAAAGAGTGCTTCGCGCGGTGAAAGTGCGACCTGTTGATAGTCAAAGCCGTTTCCTAGAACTGCGATCTGGCGGTTTTGCTGCTTGTTGTGCCAGTTGTTGGTAATTGTATCGGCTTGCTCAGCGTTGAGTGCCTGATTGGTTTTCAAGATACCGGTAGGGACTCCTGCCGATGTGAACCAATTCTTTGCGTAGTCCCGAAGGTCGAGAGCAGCGGATACATCTGAACGGCAGACCTCAATAGGCGAGAGTCCCCGAAGGTTGCCAGTCTTGCTGAAAAGCTTTAGGTGTTCGATTTCGCGTGAGGTGTAAGTCACTCCCATGTAGGAATACTCAACACCTTCCATGATGTTGCGGTCGTTCTTCCAGGCTACTGAGACCGCAGAAGCAGGGAGCAGGGTTAGGTTGTTGACCTGACCGTTAGAGCCGTAGTTCTTGAACCAAAAAGCGTTGCCCTCCAGCGCCAAGCTGGTTACGGTCTGAAATAGGAAGTCTCTGCGATTAGAGTTGATGTCTGGCTTGTTGACAAGCACAGGGTTCTCGATTTTCAGCTCGATACCGGTAGCGAAGCGGTAAGTGTCGATTGGCATTTTGCTGATTGGGGTTGCGATGATCTGGACCGCGCGATAAACCGCCGTTAGGGTCAGCGCAGTATCCGCCGTAACGACAGCAGCCGAGCGAGTTGGGATAGTAGGTTGAGCAGCGCGAGTTTCAGTTTCTCCGCCGAAAATTCTTTGCCAAAGGGAAGCCATAAGTTCCTAGTCTAAGCGCATACCGATAATTAGAATACACCAATGGCAGCGTGTTCGGCTCTTGAACTCACATAAAGCGCCATAACGGTAGCCATGAGTGCGTCTATCTCGCCCAGGGACTCCTTGCGACTAATGAACCAACTCTCGCCCGAATACTTAGCAATTCCGCGCGGTGACTGAACGATTAGCAGTGGGTCGTTGTTGTGCTTAGCCTCACCGTTGGCAAGCATTGAATAAACAACCGAGCAAGCTGCGCTGAT
>CAYXWU010000101.1:0-2749 GCA_964468885.1 uncultured Aquiluna sp.
TGTAAATTGGCTTTCAGGCAGGATTGCCTGCTGCTTCAAGCAGGTGCTAATCTGTGTCGGTTACATCGCCCCGATAGCTCAGTGGTAGAGCACTTCCATGGTAAGGAAGGGGTCGACAGTTCAATCCTGTCTCGGGGCTCGATCGATTAGATCTGGCGGGGTAGCTCAGGTGGTCAGAGCGCACGGCTCATAATCGTGAGGTCGCGGGTTCGATCCCCGCCCCCGCTACCAATCAAAAACCAACCCTAAGGTTGGTCAGGTTGTCCAAAAATCTAATCCCATCAACTTCACTGAAGGTTAGTTCGTAACCCTCAAGCTTGAAGCTCTTCCGAATAGGAATGAATTCCTTCAAAAAGGCCTTTGCTTCGTACTCTGCAAGGTTCATTCCCAGGCATGTGTGAGCTCCGTAGCCAAATGCCAGGTGCGGCTTGCGACCCCGATCTATGTTTACAACCTCTGGTTGTTCCCACTCAGCAGGATCAAAGTTCGCGGAAGCAAAATGAAGTCGAAAATACAGGGGATTTTCCGAATCGAAGGTTTTTTTCTCGACTCTTTCAATTGCTGGAAGTGGCGACAAGAATCTGAGTAACTCATTTATAAGAGCCCGCTCGAGTTCTGGTGTTTGCTCAATTCTGTCCGCATCTTCTGGCACATTTAGCAAATGCCAGAACAAGCCAGAAACTAGTTTGATGACTGTGTCCCTACCTCCTGCCAGCAAAACTCCTGCATAACCCTTAAATTCCTCTTGGGTCAAAGCACCATCATTTGGCCTGAGCGACTTGAGTAGTGACCATATGTCGTCTGAAACGGAGGACTCTTCAAAAACTCTGTGAAGGTAGTTATGAAGAGTTGTTCCGTCTCGCTTCGGACCAGCTGCCGTCCATACATCTGGCCCCCAGCTGATCCACTCGTCTTTGTCTTGGGGTCTGCCATAAATAACGCTTAGGCAGGTGATAACAAATGGCAGAGAGAAATCCTGATAGACGTCAAAGGACTGTTTTTTGCTCATAAGTTGCTTCAGCAAATCACTTGCAATAGTTTCAAACTGGGGCTTCAGCGACTCAAGTTTGGGGCGCAAAAATATTGACTGAACGGCATGCCGATATTCAGTGTGCTGCGGAGGGTCTACCTCTAGAGGAATTTGTCGATAATCACGAACATCGCGATCGCCCTGGAGGTCGCTGGAATACTTTTCGTGGTCCTTGGCAGCCGTGCGTACAGCCTCATAACCCGTGATGTTCTCGAATGATTCTGAAGTAAAAGCTTTCATCACTTACCACTTTCCCCACTCAAGAGATTACCCTTTAGGAGTGGTCAATTTGGCAATTCAAGGAAAGCGCTACCCAAGGACTTCCGCCTACTTGGTGGGAAGAGAAAAACTGCGGGAGTTTGCTCGTGCGACTTACTTGCCAGAGCGTTTTGAGAAAACCCAAAGCGTTTTTCCAGGCTTGAAGTCGGATTTAGTGGCACCACCGACTTTCGCTGTTGTCATCCAAGAGCAAAGTTTGAAGCTGGTGCTTTCAGATCCTGAAGCAAAACTAGATTTCTCAAGAGTAGTCCACGGAGATCAGAGGTTTGTCTTTGAAAGACCAATTGTTGCCGGTGATGAATTGACCAGCGAATTAGTCGTGGCGAGCATCAAGACGCTAGCCGGTAACCATTTAGTGACATTCAACACAGAAATTTTTGATGCTGGCAACAAGCTAGTCTGCACAGCTATTTCAACCCTGGTAGTGAGGGGTGAAAGTGCCTAACCTGAGCGAACTAACTGTCGGTCAAGTAGTTGCCGAGAAAACTTTTGAGATTACTCGTGACTCATTAGTTAGATATGCAGGAGCCTCTGGAGACTTCAACCCGATTCACTATCGCGATGACATTGCCCAGCAGGTTGGACTACCCGGGGTCTTGGCTCACGGCATGCTGACGATGGGAGTTTCAATCAGTCCAGTTGTGGAATGGCTCGGAGACGCAGCAAAAGTACTTGATTATTCCGTTCGATTCACCAAGCCAGTTTTAGTGCCAGCTAATTCACCGGCCATGCTTTCTGTGAGTGCAGCTGTTGGTGCTATCGAAGACGGCAAAGCCAGAATCGATATCACAACTAGTTTTGAAGGAAACAATGTGCTTGGTAAAGCACAAGCTTGGGTAAAGCCTTGAGCAAGATTGCACCTATTGCACTGGCCAATCTCACCACGATGCGAGTTGGTGGAGTCCCCAAATCCATTCTTCGATGTGAAACAACCGAAGAACTTTACAAATCTGCCATAGCTGCACTAAACAGCGATGAGAAATTTCAGATTCTGGCAGGTGGGTCTAACACAGTTTTTGCTGACGATGTCAGTGATCTGAACATCATCTTGGTGGCTAACACCGGCATCGAAGTTCTTGAGGAAAACCAAACCGAGATTGAACTTCGAGTTCAGGCGGGAGAGAACTGGGATGAGTTTGTGGCCTGGTGCATCGAGCGCGGCTACGCCGGCATCGAAGCGATGAGTGGGATCCCAGGCAGCGTTGGTGCCACTCCTGTGCAGAACGTTGGTGCTTATGGACAGGAAGTTTCTCAAGTAATCACCTCGATTGAGTTTCTTGATTTTGAAAGCCAACAGGTCGATCTGAAGCCGGCAGATTTCTTTGAATTCTCCTATCGCAACAGCGCTCTAAAACGAGACTTGCGCGGAGTAATTGGCTTTGTTGACTTCAAGCTGCAAAAGCTAGGCGGCCTTTCAATACCCATGGCATCCGGTCAAAT
>CAYXWU010000102.1:0-2657 GCA_964468885.1 uncultured Aquiluna sp.
AGCAAGCATGACAGGTATTCCGATTGTCAGATTAAAGGGGAAGGTAATTCCCAGGGAAGCAGAAAGATAAATACCCGGAGATGCCTCAGGCAGTGCCAAGCGAACAGCCGCCGGAGCGGCAATGTAGGAAGCACTGCCAGCCAAGATTCCAAGCGCAGCACTGCCTGCCAGGCTCATCCCTGTTAGCTGACCTACCAAGACTCCAAGGGAACCCGCAATGATCGGAAAGCTGGTCCCAAAGATAAACAGGCTCGCACCCACTTGCTTCAGATCCTTAATTCTTCTGCCAGCAACCATTCCAAGTTCAAGTAAGAAGAGCGTTAGAACTCCGGTGAACAAACCGGTGAAAAAGTCATCAATCCTTGCGTAACCAGCAGAGCCGGTTAGGAAACCCAGAACCACACCACCAACCAATAAGAAAATGGATTTCCCAGTCAGGATTTCTCTAAGAGATTCTCCCCAGCTGATGTTTCTGGTGATCCCCTTAGCAGCAAGAGCAAGACCAATGATGATGCCTGGAATTTCTAGAACAGCTAGCAGGGTGTTGACGTATCCCTCAACCTGCAGACTGAGCGACTCAAGAAAAACAATTCCAGCTGTAAATGTGACCAAGGATGTGGAGCCGTAGTGAGCAGCCAAAGCACCTCTGTTTGCAACATCTAACTTGGTAAATCGAAGCAAGTAGAAGGCAGCCACCGGAATCACAATTCCCAAGGCCAGCGTTCCCAGCAGTGGCCCAATTATTTGCTCGAAGCTGGATTCACTTAGCGCAACTCCACCCTTGATACCTATCCCGAGTAGCAGGTAAATGGAAAGAGCCTGATAGACGGCATCTGGCAGCTTCAGGTCAGAGCGAAGCGCGGTGGCCAGCAGGCCGAGCGCGAATGCCAACACTGGCGGTGAAGTGAGATTGGTGAGCGCTAGCTGCAGGCCGTCCACTGCTACCTCGCGATGCTTCCGAGCGCCCTGATCAACTCACCAACGGTATGACCACCGGAGGTTGAGTGACGCAACTCCGCCCCAAGGTTGATCTCGTAGCGATTGTTTCTGCCCTCTTTGCTCTTGTTCAAATACCCACCATCTTCAAGGTCCTTGAGGACATTGACGATGGAGCGGGTGGTGAGACCTGCCACCTTGGCGAGGTCTTCAATGGTGAGATTTGGATTCTCTGTCAACGCAAGTAATACATGCGCGTGGTGTGAAAGAAATGTCCAATGTTTACTCAACCTTCTTCTTTCCCTTTCTGAAAACTGGCTCTACCTTCATCCAGTCTTCCTCAGTTGCAGATGCGAAGAATCTCTTATTCTCAACCTCAACTTCGTGGCGACCCTGACCCTTGCTCTTAATTAGTGAGGCAATGATCGAAGTGGCGATAATCAAGATGATTACTGCAAGTGAAATTGTGGTCGGCACTTTGTAGATGTCGTGCAAGAACATCTTGATTCCAACCCAAACCAAAATGAAGGAAAGACCCACCTTCAAATAAACAAAGCGGTGGATTAGATCAGATAGCAAGAAATACATCGCTCTAAGACCAAGGATTGCAAAAGCATTTGCCGTGAAAACTAAGAATGGCTCACTTGTGACAGCAAAGATTGCAGGGATTGAGTCAACAGCAAAAACTATGTCGGTGAACTCAACTAGGGCTAGAACAATTAGTAGCGGCGTTGCAAAAACTACTCCACCAATCCGCACAAACATTCTCTGACCATAGAGCTTGTCGGTTGATCTAACTTTGCTGGTAAACCAACGGTAGAACTTAGACTCAGTCGGGTTGTAGTGCTGGTTTCTTTGCTGATACATCTTGACACCGGTGTAAATCAAGAAGGCAGCGAAGAAGTAAAGAATCCAAGAGAACTGGTAAATCAGCACAGCACCAAGTGCGATGAAGATTCCTCTAAATACCAATGCTCCAACCACACCCAAGAACAGGATGCGGTGCTGATATTCACGTGGAATTGAAAACGCTGCAAAAATCATTGCCCAGACGAAGACGTTGTCCACTGCGAGAGATTTCTCAATCACAAATCCGGAAAAGTACTGCTGAGCAAACTCAGCCCCGTACATCCACCAAACTATGAATCCAAACGCAATACCGAATGTGACCCAGATTGATGACCAGATGGCGGCTTCCTTAACTTCAATCACTTTTGCATTGCGGTGTGCAAAAAGATCAATCGCTAGCATCACCAAAATAAATCCGATGACAGCAAGCCATAGCCAGAGTGGGACGTTCAACGCTTCTCCTTAGTAGAAATATATTACTAGCATTTTATTTCACTAAAACAGAATGTCAAGCAGGCAGTAGATCCATGACTCTCCAATTAGTAAAGTGGGGCTAGACAAGTATTGTCAACTATACCTGAAACTTGCTTGTTAGGCTCTAGCGGTGGAAGTAAAAGCAGAATGTGAACGCAAAGCCGGTCAGTGGTGGGTCAAGGTGCCAGCCCTGGACGACCTCATGATTTCTAGCAAGCGCCTAGACCTGGCAGCCGAGCAGATCAAAGATCTGATTTCAGAACGCGAAGGCGTTGAGAGATGCGATGTCATCTTGAAGGTCGAAACCACAATCCCAGGAATCATGTGCGATCTGGATGCTGCGCAAGAAAAGATGCGCACCGCTCTTCGCATGCAAGACGAAGCCTCCAAAGAAATCA
>CAYXWU010000103.1:0-2651 GCA_964468885.1 uncultured Aquiluna sp.
GGGATGAAGACATTACCGGAGCCAAGAAGTTCGAAGATCTTCCAAAGAATGCCCAAGATTACGTGCGAGCGTTGGAGAAGTTGAGCGGCACTCGAATTTCAGCAATCGGCGTTGGACCGGACCGCAATGCGACCATCGTGTTGCACGACATGCTTGGCTAAGCCTTAGTTAGTGGCCTAATTACATCTAGCGCAATCGTTGATCTGCCATCACCCGGTGACCAATGAAACTTAGCTCCACATCGGGCTACTCCGCCAAGTGCGGTTAGTTCTTGATGGAAATCAGAAGCCACTTCTCTCGGTACAAAACCAATGATAGCTTGTCCAGCCTCTACTCGCACTTGTCTTGCTCCCTCCTTAGTAGTGATGGCTTCAACAATCACGTTTATCTCATCCTCACCAGGGTGGTATCGCTCAATCCACTGTCCAAATAGATCAAGTGATTCTTTGTAAGCAGCTTCGCCTCGCAGTGGTTGCGAATAGCTGCCATCGCCTCTAAGTTCGGGTAGAGACATCATGTAGTTGTCATACTTCTGTTGCGCTTTTCGTTGCTTGGCGGCTTCTTTTTCAAATGACTGCCACTTATCAAAAGGTTGCTTGGTTCTCTTGCGGAAGATCCTGGCAAAAAACCAAACCAGCAGCAGAAAGACAATGATTTCCATGTCAAAAACCTACTGAGAGTAGGGGACAATTAAGAGGTGAGTGAAAAGCCTGAACTGGACGAGATTCCCTACCCAGACGAAGCCTTCAATAGCTGGGGTGCGTCTGCGGTAGGAGTAGATCCACTGCTAGCCAGTTTCACCTCGCTTCCTTATCAACCTGTCAGGCCGCATGTTCCTTTCTATCGATTCTTGGCTTACCCAGACATTCTTGATCTTCGCAAAGCAGGCTACGAACTTGATCGTTTCATCCCGCTTTTTGATCAGCTGGAAGACGTTCGTTATCGCGATGCTGTCATGCTGAGCTCAGTTCTGCACTACTTCGATCCAACACTTGGTTGGAGCGCAAGAAGGTGTGCAGAAATTGAATTAGAAGTCTGGGGAGTGCTAACCGAGCACGGAGTAGGAGAAGTGCCGAGGCTACTGAGAAGATTCCTGGGTAAAGCTTTCCCTTCTGACACAATCTCTCAGCTGACTGTTGATCTCACGCAAGTATTTTTCTGGGCGGCGCTCGCCGAACTTGCAGATGATCTGATTTGGAAATACCCAGAGCTTTCCTGGAAGAGTGAGTATCTAAGATTCCCGCTGAGACTAATTAGTTAGCAGTAGGGGATAAGAATCTTCTTCACAGCTGGCAAGTCAGCCTCTGACCAATCCAGTGACCCAAGATCTTTTTCAGCCACCCAGCGCAACTCGCTGTGATCAGTAGATGCTGTTGGGTTTTCTGAAACCAAATCACAAACAAAACAAACCAGCTCTATCTCGCCAGTCACAGTTCGATCAAATTCTCGAACAACTCTGATCTCTACAGAGAGTTCCTCTTTGATTTCGCGAATTAGTGCGACAGTTAGCTCTTCGCCTTCGTTTGCCTTGCCACCAGGAAACTCCCATTTGCCGGGAAGTGATTTCCAATCGCCACGTTTAGCGCAGAGAAAGTTTCCCTGCTCATCTTGAATGATTGCGGCAACGACAACTGTCATGCCTACACACTATCGAGGAAGATTTGCCTCAATAACTTGAATAATCTCTTCCGCATCTGGTTGGGTTTTTGGACGGAAGCGGTGGATGGTGCCATCGGGCAAAATCAAAAACTTCTCAAAGTTCCACATCACTGGACCTGCTAGTCCCATGCGATCCTTGGTCTTCACCAGCTGCTTATAAAGCGGGTGACGGTTTCTTCCGTTCACATCCGCCTTGGAAGTCATTGGGAAGGTGACACCCCAGGTGGTGGAGCAGTACTCGTTGATGGCCGCTTCATCTTTGAGTTCCTGCTTGAAAGATGAAGAAGGAACACCTAGAACAGTGAAGCCACGGGAGCCATACTTCTTCTGCAGCTTTTCCAAAGTTTCATACTGCGGTGATAGTCCGCATCTGGATGCCACATTCACGACCATGACCAACTGGCCAGCAAAATCCTTGGATGAGCGCTTAGAGCCATCCAGCATTGTTAGTTCTACTTCTTCTTTCAGCATGGAAAGTAATAACCCCTTTAGGGGACAACTAATTCCTAAGCTTTAGCCTTCTGGCCCCTCTGGCCACGAACATCCTCGCTCCAGAGACCAAATAGCCAAGAGAAATAAAGGAAATGGCAATTATCACGATATAGGTGAGCATGCCCGAAATCCCTATTTCGCTGTTGGGGTTGATGAACCAGTAAGGCCACCAGTTATCCAAAAGTCCTCGAACCACTGAGAAAGACAGCCAAACCAACGGATAAACAATCACCCAAAGCGCCTTGCGCCATTTCGGCAAGACACCTTTATAAGAGAGCAAGTAGTCAAAGAAGAGTGCAATAGGTGCCCAGGTGTGAATGATTAAGTTAGGAATTCTTGGCCAGTCGTATCCAACGTCTCTTGGATCAATTGCGCTATCACCTAAAAGCGCATGATAAACAACACCAACGATGATCATGCTGACAGTTGCCACCAGTCGAACCGTCGATAGCCTTTGCGATTCTTCCTTGCCGCTGAGAAGTACATAAGCACCAATCAGT
>CAYXWU010000104.1:0-2645 GCA_964468885.1 uncultured Aquiluna sp.
TCTCAGCCAATTAGAGGCTGGATAGTCACGTTTGTGCATTCTGGTCCAGTAGTGTCTTGGCCGCCATTTTGGTAGCCTCCACCACCTTTTTCTTTGAATTTTCAAGGCCTTTGCCCTCTGCCAGGTCTGTCAGTTTGTGGCCAACCACCTGATTGAACGGCTGTGCATTTGCAAACACGGTCAATCCGGTCAAAATCTTGGCACCAGTGACGACACCGTCCTTTTGGGCCAACGCCACAAAAGCCCGGCCACCTCTATATCTGAATCCACCCATCCCTACGGTGGTAGTGGTGCCGGGGGTTCTGATTTCTTTCAAGGCATCAGCAAATCTCTGTGACTGCTTTACCGCCATATAAAGCTGGAAAACCCACATCACTGCAATCAGCAGCAGAATCCAAATTAGTACTTCCATCTCAGACCAACTCTCCTAGTTTGTTGCTCTCGGCTGCTTCCAATAGTTTCATTGCACAGTTAGAGGATGTCACAAGCTCAGAAATCAGACCACCTCTAAGTGCCGCCAGAATACCTTCTGTCTTTTCATCTCCGGCTGCGACACCAACCACTCTTCTAATTCTGGCTAGTTCGTTCAGATCCAGTCCAACGGTTCGGGAATCAAGTCTGGAGTTAATGCTCTTACCATCTCTGTCAAAGAAGCGGCCTGCAAGATCGCCCGCCCACTTGGTGAAGAACTCTGGGTTTTCTTTTTCATTGATTCCGGCTGACTCCAGGATGTGAAGAGAGCTGTTGGCTCCCTTTGAACCAATGCCAACAAATGCAACATCGGCATTCTTAGCTGACTCAATCACGGACGCAACACTTGGCTCTTTCATCAGTGCAACTTTTATGTCAGGTGACTGCACGATGGTCGGTGCATGAAGAACTTCGTAATCTGCGTTGTATTTTTCGGCCAGTGAGCGAATTAGTGTTTCACCGGAGTAAGCAGCGGGAATTTGAGTCATGCCACCCATCAATGGAATGAATGTCACATCAGGTCTGTTTTCTGGTTCAAGTGCTTCCACCATTGCCTGAATAGATCTCCCCCACGAAACTGCAACTCGAACTCTTGGCTTAAGGTGATTCAAAAAGCTCTGCACTGCAAGTTGCCCAACTGCGGTGTAGTCAGAAGTTGTTCTTGGAACTTTCGCTACCAATGCTGCTCTGAGACCGAAGCGCGAGATAAGCATTTCTTCAATTTGTGTTTCACGCTTAGTGGCTTCATTGATTTTGATTTCAACTACTCCACGCTTTTTAGCAACAGAGAGGATTCTGGAAATGTTGGAGCGAGAGGTCATCAGAGCTCGCGCAATTTGATCTTGCGACATGTTCTGCTCGTAATACATACGAGCTACCTTCACAATCAGCGCTCGGTCTCTAGCTGTTGCCACCCAGAACCTCCCCCAGTTCCTTTTCAAATGTCTTGATTACAACCGCTGCATCCCCTGGATCGGCAATGCGGTGGTCAACTACCAGCGTGAAGCTGATCTTGACCTTGCCCTTTTTGTCTTTGATGGCCCCGATGTTGAAGCCGGAGGACTGCGGAGCAAAGAGCAGGGTGTTTGCCTGGTCAATGCCGAATTCGCTCAGATCGGTGATTGAAGTTGTTGAGCCAGAGAGGTTCTCTAGTGGAATCTTCTTTTGTCTAGCAAGCGCTAGTACCTGCTTGGCCTTTTCCTCCCAGGCTGCGCCGCTTATGCCCTCCACTGCAAATACTGGCGAGACAAAGCCAAGGTCTGTTTTCACAAGTGCAGCTATTCGAGTTTGAGCGCTAACAAAGCTGCCAGCTTGGTATTGCTGGTTGAGCTGAGGGTGCTTAGCAAGCGTTCTCACCCAGGCTCTAGCAAGAGCCACAAATCTTTCATCAAAGTTCTTTGGAAGACTCTTCTTTACTTTGATCGTGCCGCTGATGGAGAACTGCGGTATCTGCAGTGATGTCTCAACAACCGCTGCGATGTGAGCTCTAGCTTTATCTGCCTTTGCACTACTTACGCCAAGGTCAGACTGCTTGATGATGCCAGCTGGTGAGGCTGGCTTTACTTTTGATAAATCAATGCCTTGCTCTTTAGCAAGCTTGCGAGCTCCTGGCATTGCCAACACCTCAGTTGCTGCAACTGGCGTTACTTCAACAACCTGTTCGATGACTGGCTCAACCACTGGTGTTGCAATTGGCGCAGGAGTTGGCTCTGGCGTTGCTGTAGGTTCGGCGGGAGCAAACATTCCAGCAAGTAAGTCTTCGCCTTCAGTTTCTAAAACTAAAAGTGGTGCCCCGACTTCCAAAACTTGTCCAGGGCCTGCAACAACTTCGATCACAGTTCCGGAGTGATCAGACTCAACTTCCATGTCTGTCTTGTCTGTTCCAACTACTGCAACAACGTCACCAGCATTCACTTTTTGACCAACGGTTACTGTGATCTCGACCACTTCACCCTCGGTCATTGTCATGCTCATCTTCGGCATGACTACTGGTGTCTTTGGCATTAGACGCCCCTCATCACATCTTCAGCAGCTGCAACGATGTCTGGCAGTTGAGGCACAACCGATTTTTCAAGCTGCGGAGCATAAGGAATCGGAACATCCATTCCACAAAGTCTCTTTACTGGCTCTGTGAGTGAGTAGATGGCAGGACCTTCTGCGATTCGGGCTGCAAT
>CAYXWU010000105.1:0-2638 GCA_964468885.1 uncultured Aquiluna sp.
ATCACAGGCAACATTGCCCGAACGGACTGGCTGAAAGTAATCAACGAAGCTTGGGAGAGCGGAAAGCCAGTAATTGCGCCGACGCTATCTGAATTCAGTGGGAACGCAACTCGAATTTCTGCCTATCCGGTCTTTGCGCCAGATCAAACTGATTCCCATTCACCCATAGCCATAATCACCCGGCACACCAACCTTGGTGAGTCTAGATATCCAAATAAGCTGCAATTGAACTTCGTGGCAACCGCTGAGCAGCTGCTTGCGATGGTGAGCCAAGGAGAGTTTCCAATTCGGGAAGCTGGGACAGCACCCAGACGTGGTGCTCCGCGTGTCACAGATGGACTAATCAGGCTTGATAAATCTGGCCGAGTTCTCTTTGCATCGCCGAATGCTTTGTCGATGTTTAATCGCGCAGGCATGGATGGCGAGCTTGAGGGAAGACTGCTTGCAGAGGTTGTGAACTCGATCTCAGATCGCGAGTCAAGTGTTGACGAGGGACTCCCGCTTGTCTTGACTGGCAAAGGTGCCTGGCGTACCGACATTGAGTTTCCAGAAATAACAATCGCTGCAAGGTCTATTCCAATCACGGACCAAAAGGAGCGGGTTGGTGCTGCGGTTCTTTGCCGCGATGTAACTGAACTCCGAGTTCGCGAAAGAGAGCTTTTGACTAAGGATCTTACGATTCGCGAGATTCATCACAGAGTGAAAAACAACCTTCAAACGGTTGCGTCCTTACTTCGCATCCAGTCGCGGCAGAGCAACACAGAAGAAGTGAAAGAAACTCTGGCCCAAGCGATGCGAAGGGTAAGCGCAATTGCTGTTGTGCATGATGTTCTTTCAGAGGGAATTGATCAAGAGGTCTCGTTTGATCAAATATTTAATCGAATTCTTCTGCTGGTACCTGAAATTGCGACCGGCTACCACACAACAGTCAAGACAACCTTGGTTGGAAGCTTTGGCGAGCTTTCAACGGAGAAGGCAACGGCATTGGCACTTGTTTTGACCGAGCTGGTTGCCAATGCCGTCGAGCATGGTCTTTCAGATAAGTCAGGGGAAGTCTTAGTCTCAGCTGATCGAGGTGCTAAGTCACTAAAGATTGAAGTAGTTGACGATGGTGTGGGCTTGCCAGAGGGGAAAGTGGGTACGGGTCTGGGTACTCAGATTGTAAGAACTTTGGTTGAGTCCGAGCTACGGGGCAAAATAACTTGGACATCGCCGATTCGCGGTGGTACCAAAGTTTCGATTGACTTGCCAGTTTAACTAGCGCGGCGAGCGCGGGCATAACGACGCTTTAGCGATCTGCGCTCATCTTCACTCAGGCCACCCCAAACTCCGGTGTCCTGGTTTTCACGAATGGCATATTCAAGGCATTGAGCAGAAACAGTGCATTGGCGGCAGATGGACTTGGCCTTCTCAATTTGCTCGAGAGCAGGCCCAGTGTTTCCAACTGGGAAAAATAGCTCCGGATCTTCATTGAGGCAACGGGCCTGGTTTAGCCAACGCATATCCATATTTTCTGTTATTCCTAAGGTCGATTACGTCTTTGTTTGCAGGTAGAGTCCTACTGACGCCAAAATGTTTTCACACGGAGACAAAGAAATCAATACCCAATTCAACCGCGTACCTAAGCGTTTGCTGATAGCGATAATTATCGTTTCCGCAGAAAGTGCTCTAATTTGGGGCTTGACTTTTTGGTCACTTTTTGCTCTGTTTTCGGGTGATTATTTGAACATCGCTAGTTCTCTATTCCTTGCAGGAATCTTGTTTGCTATGGCGCTTTGGACTTCAAACATTTCAATCGGGCTTTTCAAATTCAAAAAGTGGTCGCATACAGCAGGACTTGTGTTGCAGTTGATTTTCGCAGCTGTCGCTACAGCTAGCTTTAGTGGTGAGTTTGCTCAACCAGTTATTGGTGCGGCACTACTTATATCGGCAATAGTGTGTTTTGTTGCTTTATTTGGTGGCGGTATTCGAGAGCTTTTTCACAAAGCTAGTTAGAAATTAGGCGCAAGAGGTTTGGGATGTGCCCAGTCGCCTTGACGTTGTACATTGCCTCTTTTACTCTGCCGCCAGCCTCAATAACAATGGTCGAGCGAAGGACTCCGCGATAGATGCGACCGAAGATGTTCTTTTCTCCAAATGCCCCATAAGCCTGGTGAGCTGCCAGACTTGCATCCGATAGAAGGGTGAAGGTCAGCTCATGACTGTCTTCAAAGTTCTTCAGGCGCTTCACCGTATCTGGTGAAACACCCACTATTTGGTAGCCGTACTTTGCAAAGGCTGGCAGGTGATCTTGGAAGTCAGCTGCTTCTTTGGTGCAACCAGGTGTTCCAGCTGATGGGAAGAAGTACAGGATGGTGTTTTGTTTGAATAGCTCTTCGGGAGTCAGATTCTTACCGTTTTGGTCCGGCAGCTCGAATGCTGGGGCCATGTCTCCAGGGACTAGGGGCTTGTAATCATTTGACACTGCGACTCCTTTGATGCCCCACCAGACTATTGGTCTCACCTTAACTTGTCCTGAATATTCGCCTAAAGCCTGCGAGCTTTGGCGCAAGCTCATGGGCCTTGGCAGTGCTAGGATTTGTCCCTGTTGCGCCTCTAGCTCAATTGGCAGAGCAGCTGACTCTTAATCAGCGGGTTC
>CAYXWU010000106.1:0-2612 GCA_964468885.1 uncultured Aquiluna sp.
TGCGATGCGTTGTTAGTGTCTTCAATCGGGCTTAGCTCTTCGAAGACTTCGTCTAGTCCAGTCTTCGCGCTCTTGCCAGCGATTGCTCGCCAGGCAGGTGCACCAATTAACCAGTCGAAGGATTCAGTCTGCAGTGATAGCAGATCTGGAATCTCAACTGGGTCTGTGTGCTTTGCGAAGGTTGGACGTTGGGTGGAGCGGGTGTTTGCTGAATTTTTTGATTTAGCGTTTTTCGCAGCGGCCAAAGTAAATACCCCTAGGTAAGTGAGTGGTTAGCAGAAGCAACCAAAACCAAATGCGAGCCAAAATATGCATCGCGCCAAACGACCGCTATATATCGCGTGGCAATGGGTTAGGGAAGCAAGTCTCAATAATAAGGGTGGAGAATTATGCTACGCAATACCCAATTTTGCTGAAAATTTACTCTTTTGTGACTATTCCCGCTCCCGGGCCCTAGCCCGGTCCATTTCCCTGGCTGCATCCTTTTGTTTTAGGGTTTCTCGCTTGTCATAGGACTTCTTACCCTTGCCCAGTCCCAGCTCGACCTTGGCATAGCCATCCTTGAAATAGAGGGATATTGGCACCAAGGTGTAGCCAGACTCCTTGGAAGCTCCCGCCAGCTTGGCGATCTCTTTCTTAGCCAGCAGTAGCTTTCTTCTTCTTCGAGTGGAGTGATTGGTCCAAGATCCCTGGCTGAACTCTGGGATAAAGGCGTTCTCCAGCCAAACTTCTCCCCCATCCACCACTGCATAAGAATCATTTAGCGAAGCTTTTCCCTCGCGAAGTGATTTCACTTCTGTTCCGGATAGCACAATGCCAGCCTCATAGACATCTTCTATGAAGTAGTCATATCTGGCCCGCTTGTTGCTAGCGACCAGCTTCTGCCCTCGCTCGCGTGGCATTTCGCTTCCTTAGTTCCTGATGTGGCGATAGGTGGAAACTCCTGACGCCAAGACAGCGAGGATAGCACCTACCCCCAGGACAAGGGGAGAGAGTAATAGGACATCGTTTATCGAAACCAGGTTGGTGAAAGCAAACTGGGCCGCTACCGCATCCGTCAGATAAACCTGCACCGCCACCCCAACCACAAAAATTGAAAGAAGGCCCCCCAGTAGCGCCGCGAAAAGCCCCTCGAGAATAAATGGCAGCTGAATCGAGAAACTCGATGCACCAACCAGCCGCATGATGGCAAGCTCTCGTCTTCGAGAGAAAGCACTGAGTCGAATTGTCGTAGTGGTTAGAAGCGCTGCGCTAAACAGCATCACCGCTGCCACACCACCGGCGACTAAGGTTCCAGCATTCAGTAGACCAATGATTGGATCAAAATAAGCTCGCTGGTCTTGAACTTGCGCAACTCCAGGCTGATCAGCAAATGCCTCCACTACCAAACTTGCTTTCTCTGGATCTGCAAGTGAAACCCAATAAGCGGAGTTGAGCTGCTCAGCAGTTAAGAACTGTGCAGCCGGTAGATCTGCATTTTCTGCAAGCAGTCGGTCATAGGCTTCCTGCTGAGTCTCAAAGTAATACGCATCTATATATGGCTTCAGCGCATCAGACTTCAGCTGCGCTGCTACTGCGTTCTGCTCATTCTCAGTGATGGTGCCAGTGGGGCACTCACTATCAGGCGAGTACTCGTTGCAGAGATAAACAACCAGCTGTGCCTTGTCATACCAAAAGTTCTTGAGGTTTCCAATCTGCACCTGCAACAGAGCAGCTGTTGCGACGAAGCTAAGCGAAACAAAAGTTACGAGAACAATCGAGAAAAACATTGAGAGGTTGCCACGAAGGCCTTCCCAAACTTCCCTAAGGACAAATGATGGATTCACCTAGTCCCCCAGCTTTGGAATTGAGTCTGAAGGAATTTCTTTATAAGAAGCGGTTTGTGCGTCTCTGACTACTTGGCCGGAGCGAATCTCCACCACGCGCTTTTGCATGCGGTCGACGATTCCGCGATCGTGCGTTGCCATAACGATGGTGGTCCCAGCCAGGTTGATTTTCTCCAGCAGCTTCATGATTTCGTTGCTGTTATCTGGATCAAGATTTCCAGTTGGCTCATCGGCCAACAAAAGTTCTGGTTTGTTTACTAGTGCTCTAGCTATCGCAACTCTCTGCTGCTCACCACCGGATAGTGCACTAGGAAGCGAGTTTGATTTGTCTTCGAGGCCAACCAGGCGAAGCACTTCTGGAACTGAAGTTTCGATATAGGCGCGTGATTTACCAATCACCTGCAGAGCGTAGGCAACGTTGTAGTAAACGCTTTTGTTGGGAAGAAGCCTGAAGTCTTGAAACACCACCCCTAGCTTTCTTCGAAAGCCTGGGATTGTTCTAGAGGTTAGCTCGCTTAGGTTCTCCCCCAGCACGAAGGCATTTCCGCTGTCTACGGTTTCTTCGCGAAGTAAAACTCTCAAGAGCGATGATTTACCTGATCCAGAAGAGCCGACTAGAAAGACAAACTCGCCACGGGCAATGTCTAGCGAGACCGACTGGAGAGCTGGCTGATTAGCTCCGCGGTAGGTTTTATTGACTTCATCTAGACGAATCATGCTTTGACCAGCCTAAATAAGGCAGTCAATAAATCAGGTGATAAATAAGGAGTGTTAGCTTCTTTGACC
>CAYXWU010000107.1:0-2594 GCA_964468885.1 uncultured Aquiluna sp.
CTCTACCTAGCGGTCCCATTTGGGTCCATCCCACTCCCACCTATCCGTCTGGAGGCCGGCTAGGTCGGAGAAGAACAGTGCAGTACCAATAACCCCCGAAATCACCAAAATAATCCCAAGGAAGATTCCGATGTAGCCCAGAACCAGGCCAACTATGGCCAGGGCCCGGCCAGACTGCTGGGTCGCCTTGATCTGGGCTAGGGCGATGTGGCCAGTAATCACGGCCATCAGGGCTCCTACCCCCGAGACGGCCGAGGCTAGCGAAACCACGGCCAGGGAGTTCAGCTTGGAGAAGTCGAACTTGGATTTATAGGGATTGGTTGTTTCTGGGGTGCTGCTATCAGTCATTGAATTGCCTCTCGCTTCTTAGTTTCAGCCAAGCAGAATTGGCTGGATGGTTGATGCGAGAAAGCTGTTAGTTACTAGGGAGTCTGGATTGAAGTGACTGGCAGGGTTGATTCCGCTCCAAACCCAAGGCTGGAAGGTGCTCTGCCAGCCATGATCAATTGAGCACCTAAAGACGCAATCATTGCACCGTTATCGGTGCACAAACTAAATCTTGGAATTCTCAGCTCAATCCCTAACTCATCACAGCGTCGCTTGGCCTCTTCTCGCAGTCTGGCATTAGCTACCACTCCACCACCAAGTAACAACCTTGGAATCTTGAATTCTTCACATGCCCAAAGAGCCTTTGTTAGCAAAACATCAATTACTGCTTCTCTAAATGATGCTGCAACATCCGACTTTGAAATCTCTAAATTCTCTGCTTCAGCTTTCTCAACGTAGCGAGCAACAGCAGTCTTTAGTCCGGAAAAAGAGAAGTCGTATTTATGTTCCACTAAGTCTTTTGGAAGTGTCAGGCCACGAGGAAACTTGATTGCTTTTGGATTTCCATCTGCAGCTTGCTTATCAATTTGAGGTCCTCCCGGATAGGTAAGTCCCAGCACTCTGGCAACTTTGTCAAATGCTTCGCCAGCTGCATCGTCAATTGTCTCTCCAAGTAACACGACATCATCAATCAAATCTCTGACTAATAAAAGAGAAGTGTGACCTCCAGAAACTAAGAGTGCAATGGTTGGCAGCTCAACTGCTCCGCGCTCCAAAACATCTGCTCCAACATGACCAACCAGGTGATTCACCGCATAGATTGGCTTACCCGTAGCAACCGCGAGACCTTTAGCCGCACCAATCCCAACCATCAGAGCACCAGCAAGACCAGGACCATTAGCAACCGCAATCGCATCAACTTGCTCCATGCTGATACCAGCATCCGACAAGGCTTGATCGAGAGTTGGCGAAAGTGCTTCAAGGTGAGCTCTGGCAGCAACCTCCGGCACCACTCCCCCATACTTTGCATGCTCTGCCATCGAGGAGTGCAGGGCGTTCGCTAAAAGTCGATTGCCTTTGACGATCCCCACTCCAGTCTCATCACAGGAAGACTCAATTCCCAAAACTATGGGCTGGTCAATCACAAGTTTCATAACAACGGCGTTCTCGCCTGAGGGCTGGTAATACTTCTTGCGAAGGTCAATCTGCTCAAACCCCAAAGATTTATATAGGGCAATAGCAGTGGCATTGGATTCCTTGACCTCAAGGAACACCTGCTCACTTCCACTTCGTTTAGCAAAGCCCAAAAGCTCAAGCATCAGTTTTCGACCCAGGCCTTTGCCTTGCTGGCTTTTACTTACGCCGATTGTGAGCACATCGGATGCAAAATCGGTTGGCGCAACTCTAAGTCCTGCATAACCAACCAAGTCAGAGTCAAATACACCTATATAAAAGGAATTGGCAGCAATTAGCTCCGATGCCATGGTTTTTGAGCTCCAGGCTTCTTTTTCGAACAGTTCATTCTCAATCCGCATGACTGCATCAAGATCGTTGCCAGTGAGTCTTCTAAGCTCCATTAGCCACTCACCTTCTTTCCAGCAGAAGGAGTGACATCGGGAGATCGCAGGTAAAGGGCTGAAAGATCAGAAAGATCTAATCCACTTGCAATTGCAAACTTGGCATACTCGCCCACTAATCTTGCGTCGCATGAAATCTGAAGAAGTTCAAAGTTTGGGTATCTCTCAATATCGCTGCTTGTGAGAAGCATTGGCCCATCCACTCTCTTACCTTCTTGATAAGTAGCAGCAAATAATTCTCTGCGTTTGGCGTCGGTTGTTACTAATACCGACTTCTCTACAGCCGAGTGGGCAATTGCGTCAAGTGTGATGACCCCATAAATAGGAAGAGACCTTGCTTTGCTCAGAGCGGTCGCTGCTGCCATGCCAACTCGAAGGCCTGTGTAGGGAGCGGGGCCTCTACCAACTGCTATTGCGCTCACTCGATCAATTGATGTTTCAGCTTCAGCTAACGCCTGCGTAATCACTAATCCAACATTTTCCGCATGACCAAAGGGGTCGTCCAAAGAAACAAACGACAGGCAACTTGAGTCAAAAACTGCGGCGGAGGTGCCGGCAGAAGTATCAATTGAGAGAAGCAAGCGATGCCTCCTTCCAGCGATTGCCGGTAGGCGTGAGAGTCACTACTCTTTCGTCATCTTCAATGGTGCGATCAATTTCAACTGTCAAAAAGTTTTCACTATATCCATC
>CAYXWU010000108.1:0-2588 GCA_964468885.1 uncultured Aquiluna sp.
GAAACACACACAAATATACTTGCAGGGAATGGGGTATAAAAAAACGGACTTCATTCCTTGCGAAGTGTGTGGCTCACAAGCGGTAGACATTCACCATATAAATGCAAGGGGAATGGGTGGCAGCAAGACGGCAGATGTGATAGAAAACCTTATGGGGTTGTGTAGAAAGTGCCATATAGAATACGGAGACAAAAAACAATATAAAGAGTTTCTAAAAGACATACACGCAAAGCATTATGGCAAAGATTAAAGAAAATAGCAGTAAGGTAAACTTTGGAAAGCGCAAAAGAGGTTCTGCAAAGAAGTCCTACAACAAGCACAATCCAAGACCTAAACAATATAGAGGTCAAGGCAGATGAGAAAACTAACGGCTATATGGTATATTATAACTCATAAAGCTTACTTCGTAGCAGTATGTAAGACAGGCTTTAATGGAGACGATATGACTACAATAGGACACTACACTTATTCAATGGCAGATACTTTAATCAATAAGCACATAAACGATATAGATAATTTTTTAGACCAACAAGATGCTTTAGACGAAGCCAACGACATTATTAACGGGATATTATGATATTACTATCAAGCCAAGTAGAGAGCATAGCCTCACGCAAAGACAAGACAATTAAGCTAACTTTAGCAACGCAAGAACTAAGTCCTAAAGACGCAGCTAACTTGTTCCAGCTTAATCAACAGTTTTGCTATTTAGCTATTAAAGAAGAACCTTTTAGCAAAGAAGAGCAAGACGTTATAGAAAACTTAAAAGCTGACTTAGATACGTTTAAAACACCGAGTCAAAGATTACGAGGCATCTTATACAGAAACTACGAACAAGACAACGAAGGGTACAAAGATTTTAACACATATTACTTGTCTGTAATGGACAGAATATGTCAGCACTATAAAACTAAATTAGATGGGTAGACATAAAGCAATAGAAACACCTGAAATAATGCTTCAGCTATTTACAGAATACTGCGAGTACGCTAAGAGCAATCCTATTAAAGTACACGATTTCGTAGGCAAAGACGGTGACGAAGTTTACAGATTAAGAGAACGCCCTTTAACAATAGAAGGCTTTGAGAACTACTGTTATAATCAAGGGGTTGTGAGCAATATTGACAGATATTTTGCTAACACAGATAATGCTTACGAAGATTTTCGTAGTATCTGTTCGCGTATTAGGAAAACAATTAGGCAAGACCAAATCGAAGGTGGTATGGCAGGAGTTTACAATCCAAGCATCACGCAGCGTTTGAATAGCCTTGTAGAAAAGAGCGAGAACAAACACGAAGTAGCCGAAATTAAAATTACCTACGATAGATAATGCAAACCATAGGTCTACGCTTACATAACCCACACCCTGCACAAAAGCAAGTCCTTGACTGCGATAGTAGGTTTATTGTTATGATGGCAGGTAGAAGGTTTGGTAAGTCCTTGATTAGCCAAACGATAAGCATAGACACTGCGGTTAATAAAAAGCGTGTAGCATACATTACCCCTACTTACCAATTAGGTAAGATATTCTTTAAGGAGATAGTAGACCTACTACCCCCCGAAATATACACTAAGAACGAAAGCGACCTTGTAATAAACTTTATAACGGGTGGGAGTATTCGCTTCTTTACGGGCGAAAGGTTAGACAATCTAAGGGGTTTAAAGTTTCACTTAGCCGTTATAGACGAAGCTTCTTTTATTCCTAATCTTGAAGATGGGTGGCTCAACTCAATAAGACCTACCCTAACCGATTACAAAGGTCGGGCTATATTTTTAAGCACACCACGAGGCAAGAACTATTTTTATAGCTTGTTTAGTAAAGCCGAACCTAATTGGCAAAGCTTTAAATTTACTACATACGATAACCCTTACATAGACCCACAGGAAATAGACGATGCCCGTAGGCAACTGCCAGAGGTTGTGTTTGAGCAGGAGTATATGGCAAACCCTGCCGAGAACGCAGCTAACCCATTCGGTACGCAATTTATCCGTAACTGCATACACCCAGTTACAACTATGCCTGTTGTAGCCTTTGGGATTGACCTTGCTAAGTCAGTCGATTGGACAGTAATAGTAGGCTTAGACCAAGACGGAAACGTGGCTTATTTTGACCGCTTTCAAATGGATTGGCATAATACCAAGCAGAACATCATTAGGCTGCCTAAATGCCCTATCCTTGTCGATTCTACGGGGGTTGGCGACCCAATACTTGAGGACTTACAACGGGAAGGGGTAATGATACAAGGCTTAAAGTTTACAAGTTCAAGTAAACAACAACTAATGGAAGGCTTACAGGCTGCCATACATCAAGGTAAAATAGGCTATCCAGACGGGATAATTAGCCAGGAGTTAGAAGTATTTGAATACCAATACACCGCAACGGGTGTAAAGTACTCCGCACCTTCAGGCTACCACGATGACGCAGTTATGGCTTTGGCTTTGGCTTGGCAGAATTTTAGCCTTAAACGTGGCACAGGCAGGTACGCTTTCCTATAATTTACCGCTTATCCTTGATATTTACCGCTCATCACATTTTTTAAAAAAAAGTTTGCACTTTTGATTGTAGTATGTGTAAAGGTTGTATATTT
>CAYXWU010000109.1:0-2557 GCA_964468885.1 uncultured Aquiluna sp.
CCCCGTCGTGATATCATGTGCACAACGGTTTGATTGAGTTACCCATGGCACTGCACATCAAGAAATCTAATCCCTTCCTGTTCTACCCCTTCGCGTTGGTCGGGGTCCTGCTGGTCTCGCTTGTACCGCCTCTGTTTGTTCTGGGGTGGGGCTACTGGGATATTACCAACTGGCTTGATACGACATCGGTCTCCATGGTGATGGATGGCCTGGGCTTCTATGTCGCGGCCCTCATGCTCAGGCGCTTCGAACGCTTCCCCCAACGTAATCCGGTCGCGTTCATCCTGCCGATCTCGTTTAGTGTGTTCGGTGTGGTGCTTGCCCTGGTGCTCATCCTGCGGGCTGCCTACTCCGTCAAGCTCATCCTGATTGGCCTCCTGCTCACCATCCTGCTGCTCGCGTTTCAGCATCGCTTTAGCAGCCGCAGCCGTCAATTGAACCTGTTTACTGTCCCGGTTGGTGAAGGTAATCAGTTTAAAAATTCCGACCACTACACCTTTACAAGGCTAGATAAGCCTTTATTACCTGAGGGCGATGTGGCCGGGGTGGTCGCCGACATGCAGTCGGGCCTGATGACCGAGGACTGGCAGCGCTTCCTGTCCCAGTGCGCCCTTAGGCGCATCCCCGTCTACAACGCGATGCAGCTCCAGGAGTCAATCACCGGCAAGGTCAACGTGCGGCACCTGATCGAGAATAACTTCGGTGACCTCTCGCCGTCCCTGTTCCATCAGAACCTCAAGCGCCTACTGGACGTCCTATTTTTATTGCTGGTCTCGCCAATCGCCATTCCGCTCATCGCCGTCATCGCCCTCTGGGTGATGCTCGATAGCCCCGGCGGTGCGTTCTTTATCCAGCGCAGGATGGGCTTTAACGGCGAGTGGTTTAACGTCATCAAGTTTAGGAGCATGACCGTTAATCACGGCGGTGTAGCATTCACGGAGGAGGGCGAGAGCCATCGCATCACCAGGGTGGGCAAGGTGATCCGCAAGTACCGCCTCGATGAGTTACCCCAGTTCTGGAACGTGCTCAGGGGTGAGATGAGCCTCATAGGGCCGAGGCCTGAATCAGAGGCGCTTGCGAATTGGTACGACCGTGAGGTGCCGTTCTTTCTGTATCGTCATGTGGTACGCCCTGGAATTTCTGGGTGGGCGCAGGTGATGCACGGTTACGCTGCCGGGGTGGACGACATGAAGGAGAAGCTCGAGTACGACTTCTATTACATCAAGCACTTCTCACTATGGCTTGATCTTCTCATCTGGTACAAGACGATACGTACCGTCCTCACCGGCTTTGGTTCTCGCTAGCCATGCAGGATCCGCAGAGCATCCTCGCAAGTTCTGAGCTGATCTACAGTGAGGCTGAGGTTGCAAACGCCGTTGGGCAGCTTGCCTCGCAAATCACCCGGGCCCTAAGCAAGACCAACCCCGTCGTCATGAGCGTGATGGGCGGCGCGGTGGTCTTTACGGGCCAGTTGTTGCCCCAGCTTAATTTTCCTTTGGAGTTTGATTACGTGCAGGCCAATCGCTATCACGGGACCAGCGGTCAGGATTTAGTCTGGCGTGTGGAGCCCAGTGATAAGGTTAGGGGCAGGGTGGTCTTGCTCTTGGACGACATCCTGGATGAGGGCATCACCTTGGCCGAGATTAAGGCTAGGTGTTTATTGATGGGTGCCGAGCAGGTATTGGTGGCCGTCTTGAGTGAAAAGATACTCGACCAGGATAAGCCGATTAGGGCGGATTTTGTGGGGCTAGAGCTGCCTAATCGTTATGTGTTTGGCTGCGGGATGGACGCCTATGGTTGGTGGCGTAACCTCCCATGCATCCGTGCACTCAAGGACAGTTAGCTTGATTTGATATGTATCAACATCAAGCGCTTGCTTAAGCGTATATTGGTAGATAGAACGTTTGTGATGAGAGGATAAAATCATGGCTAAGGCACAGAAGACAACACCCGCTGAGGTGAGTAAAGAGCAACTGATTGCGGACTTTAAGTTAGTGATCGCGGATGCAGAGGCATTGATTAAGGCAACGGCTGATCAGGGCGATGTTGCCTTGGCTAATTTGCGTTCACAGGCCGAGTCATCACTCGCTAATGCTAAGGGCAAGCTTGCGGAGGCGCAGGGTGACTTGATTGAAAAGGGTAAGGCTGCTGCGAAGTCTGCGGATGAGTATGTGCACGAGAATCCATGGAAGGCCATCGGTGTTGCTGCTGGCGTTGGCTTACTTGTGGGTTTATTGATTGGTAAGCGTTAATCTCAAGGGAGACGATGTTGGCAGAACAATCTGATCATCAGGCCTCTGGCGAAGGTTTACTGGACTCACTCAAGACCTTAACGGCTACTGCGGTGGCGATTGTCTACAATCGCCTGCATTTGCTTTCTGCGGATATTGAGATTGCCCGTGAGCGTGTTTTTTCCTTACTCATTACCGTCATTGTTTCACTATTTTTCTTATGCTTTGGCGTCCTGCTGTTAAGCATTTTCATTGTCGTAATTTTCTGGGATACGCATCGCTTGCTTGCGCTGGGCACAGTGACTGGCTTGTTCTTGGGTGTGGGT
>CAYXWU010000110.1:0-2550 GCA_964468885.1 uncultured Aquiluna sp.
ATTTCTTCGGCAACTTCAATGTTTGCGACGGTGTCGGCTGCGGTGTGAACAGGTGATTCCACTCTGCCCTCTGAAACATATTTCGCGAAGTAGTTGACCTGGTAGCAAAGCCCTTCGTGTCCTTGAATTGAAGACTCATCTCGCCAAGATTGTTCCTTGAAGTAAAGGTTCTTGTCTCGAAGCTTGATTCCAGATGGCACAAAGAAGGGCTCGTCAATCACCACAACACCATTTTCAAAAGCGCAACTTGCAGTTGTCGGAATAGTTGAGATACCTGAGGAAATCAGCTGAGCACGAGCACCATTGGCGTACTCAAGAGTTGAGAACGTCTCCATGTCCAAATCGTTTTCATCTACCTTGCCTGTAGCAATCAAGTTGATTGGGTTCCCCATGAATTGCTGAGCGATTGCAATCGGATAGATGCCCATGTCATAGATGATTCCGCCGCCCCCTTTTGTCCAGAGTCTGGCGCTATGGCTGTTGTCGACACAAAAGTTTGCGGAAAGAAGTCTTGGTTGACCAAGCTCACCATTAGCTAATAACTGTCGGATAATTGTGGACTGGGGTAGATACCTTGTCCACATCGCCTCCATTGCAAGAAGATTCTTAGCTCTCGCCAGCTCAAAGATTTGTCTGGCCTGTTCAGGGGAGTAGGTGATTGGCTTTTCCACCAACACATGCTTTCCAGCATTTAGGGCAAGCATTGCGTGTTCAAAGTGATCGGATTGCCAACTTGCGATGTAGACCGCGTCAATCTCTTCCGATTGAACAAGCTGCTCGTAGTTTTCGAGCACCTCGTCAATTCCAAATTTATTTGCGAAGCCCTCTGCGCGCTCAGGAGATCGCGAAGCAACGGCAGTGAATTTCTGGTTGGTGTTTTTCAGACTTGTTTCAACGAGCGCGTTAGCAATCTTTCCCGGACCAATCACTCCCCAGCGAAGTGCTGGAACGGAATCTGAAGGAATGTGCTCTGGTTTTGGCAGGTGCATGCTCTGAGTTTAGGGAGGTATTGTGTAACTAGCTAATAGGCGTAAATCAGGGATCAAAAATTACCAGTACTATCGCGCTAACCCAACCAATTCGCATCCCATTTGATGCGAAGCAACCGAGATACAAAGCAGGTCGCCTGCTCGCCTATCCCGGACTTTTTGTCTTGATGGCTGGAGATGCGGTTCGCTATTCAATTGGCTGGTGGGGCTGGGGAATTTTAATTGGCCTTGGAACTTTGGCAACTATCGCCTACCTAATTGCATTTGATGCCAGGCCAACTCTCAAAAGGATTCCTGAGCCGCTTGCGCTACTGGTGTTTTGGATGGGCTTTAGTGTTTTGTGGTCGCAATACCGCCCACAAACTCTTTTGAGTTTCTCACTGCAAGTGGCATCCGTTTTGTTTGCTCTGTTTCTTGCTAATCAATTTGGTTGGCGACAGCTTCTAAACATTCTGAGCAATACCGTGAGATTTATTCTCGTCGCTTCTTTGCTGTTTGAAATTTACGCTGCTTTGACTGGTCCAGTTGAGCCCATATTTCCAAATTACGAAGGCGATCCACCTGCGCCTGCTTATCTATGGTCGCAAGCAAATCTGTTTGAGGGGGAGAGGATTCAGGGCATTGTTGGCAATGCTAACCTGCTTGCTTTTGTTGCTGTTCTGGGACTACTACTTTTCCTAATCGAATTCATTGTGACTGCCGGAAGCAAGTTCATTCCCGCTCTTTCTTTGGCCTTAGCGCTATTGCTTGCTGTTCTGGCCCAGAGTGCTGGAATGTTTTTCGCAGCGATGCTAGTCAGCTTCGCAGCAGCAGTTGCAATTATTGCTGAAGGAAAGTTGCCATCTATTCGTCATCGGATCTACCGCATTGCCCTGCTAATGCTTGGTGGGATTGCTGTTTTGATCGCGATCTTCCGAGTTGAGATATTTGATTTTCTCGGAAAGTCCCCAGATGCTTCAGGTCGGTTTGATATTTGGCAAACCGTCTTCGGTCTGGTGATTGAAAAACCAATTGAAGGCTGGGGTTGGATAGGTTACTGGATCCCCGGCATCGAGCCGTGGGAAGGACTAGTCGTTATAAATGGCGTGCCGATGTATCAGGCACACAATGCGCTGTTGGATGTTTGGGTTCAGCTTGGCGTGGTCGGCGTGGCAGTAATGATCTGGCTTTTGATTCAAAGCTTTGTAAGGCTTTGGAGAATTGCAGTTCGCCACACATCTCCGCTCTATCTCTATCCGCTGTTTATCTTCTTGGTTATTACGGCTCAATCATTAACCGAATCAAGACTCTTGATTGAAATTAGTTGGGTGTTGTTGGTTTTGGTCAGCGTGAAATCAAGAGAGGGCTTTTCAGATCTTGAGCCCATGGGAACTTCCACCAAGCTCAGCAAATTAGCTCGGTATATCAGAAGAAGCGGAAAGAAGCTTAGAAAGCTAGCTTCTAAGGTTTAGCCCGCGTAATAAGAAAGAAGTGGCGTTAGAAACAGTGCGCCAACAATCAGCATCACTGGAACTAGACCCACCAAAACGGCGACTCCAAAAGCGTTCATTTGAACCTCCTG
>CAYXWU010000111.1:0-2505 GCA_964468885.1 uncultured Aquiluna sp.
CACCTCCTATGTAATCAACAGTATTGTGTAATACAGAGTAGTGTCAAGTCAAGTCAGGTCCGCGTGTCGCGGAATAGGATTTCATCAGGGGGAAACATGACAACTGGAAGACCTGAGTCGCACCTACTGCGCGAGCTCCATGTATTAGCAAGTGCCGTGGTGGTACTCGTCGGCTTTTTGGCTGATCCGTTCATCGTTCAAAAGATTGGACCAGTCCAGGTAATTCAATCCTTCGGCATTCTCTTTGTGGCAGGAGCTCTGGCTTTTTGGGCTATTGGCTTGATTCTCACTAGAAAGCTCCCCGTTGTGATCAGCGTTTGGTCGGTGATCGTTTCGGCTACCGCAAACATGGCAGCGGTTGGCGGATCTTTTCTTGCATTCAGAATTTGGTACAACAAGTGGCCATTTAATCTTGAGCCAGTAGAGCCAACCGGCTTCGAAGGTCCTGGAGCGTCCTTTTTCTTACTGCTCTTGCTCCTAGCCTTCTCAGGACTCGTTTGGCTCCTTGGCCTCCTCGCAGTAGGGGCAACAACACTCAATCAGGATCTGAAACTGGGGGGAATATGAAACTCACCAACCCGGAAACTCATCTCCTAAGGGAGTTGCACATACTAGCCAGCCCAGTGGTGCTGTTGGTGGGCCTCTTCACTGGTCGATTCGTAGAGCCGCGGATCGGGCTGAGCATGCTGCTCCAGTCCTTCGCAATTCTTTTCGTAGTCGGATTTCTAGCTTTTTGGATTCTCGGGTTGGTGAGGTCTCGAACCCTAGGGGTTCGCGGCAGCATCTGGTCCGGCATCGTTTCGGCCACCGTCAACATGGTTGCCGTGGGAACCGTTTATCTTGCTCTGAGGATTTGGGTTAGGCAGTGGCCATTCAACTTGGAGCCCGCGGCGCCAGACGACATCACAAGTGCGCAAGGGGAGCCATTCTTCATCGCAGTGATGCTGATTGCGTTGGCCACCTTCATCTGGGTTCTTGGGATATTTGCCGTTGGGGCCACCCCGGCAAAACTGATCAGCGAACAAGAGATGAGTAAGTCATGAATAAGTTGTGGGTGGGTTTTGTAGTCGTCAGTTCTCTAGGGCTCGCGATGATGATTCTGATGGCTTCTGGAGCGAACGAACCTGTTGAGCAACTTCTGTTCGGGCCGGTTATGTTTTTTGTGGGATGGCTAATCGTTTCAGGAGTGGTTTGGTTTGCCATTAGATCAGCGGCGTCTTTTCTGGCTTCAAAATATCCCGCAAGGTCGGCAGCTCTTAGCGTCGCAGCGGCCCTTGCCTTGGGATCCGGAGTTCAAAGTTTGTTGTTCTATCTGCCTTATGCCTCGGCATCTTTGACTTGGGAACCAGACACTGCAGTTTTGGCAGCGCTGATTCAGGTGTTCATGTTTGCTGGAGTCGCTCTAGTGACCTCTGGAATAGTTTTGACAATGGTCTCAATGTTCTGGCGAGTCACAACCCCAAGATTTGGGCGCTAGTAGTTCAACCCGGCGAGAAAAACAAAATAGATTGCACCCAGGATCAAGGTTGAGAATTGCATGATTGGAGCTATCACCAGAGCTGCCACTGCCAGCCGGTCGCCCGAGTACTTGCCATTTGAGAATGCGATTCGAGACCGAGCAACAAAGGCCAGCACAAAGCCCATGATTGGCATCACAAATGCGAGACCCAAGGCTGTGAGGGCTAGAGGGTGAGGTTCACCCGGGCCGTCCTGAAAAATTGAAGCTAGCTTTGCTCTGATAGATCTCATGTTTCCCCCTAGATAAAAGTATAAAGAGCCTTGACTCACTATTGATAATCAATGTATTGTTTGTCGATAGGTTGAGATTGGAAATTTACTTTGAAACATTCAAGCCGAGTGACTGCGCTGGCAGCCCGATCAGTTCTTTGGCTCTTGATCCTGATAGGCCTTGGCGGGCTAGTGATTCTCGTCCCAGCGCTTGCGGGGGAGCTGACAGCTGAGTTTTCCCAGTATGAGAGCGACTTCATAATCTTGGTTGCTCTAGTGGGGCTGCCGGTCTTGACTGGTCTTGCCATTCTGGGTCTGATTTTGATTCTTCTTCGACGCATCAGACTGGACAGAATGCTAGCCCCGGCCTCCTACGGTCCAATCCGTTGGCTTGTGTTCGCATCGGCCCTGCTTGCTGGGTCTTTTGTATTGATCGGAATTTGGCTCACCATGAAAAACACTCTGCCCCCAGTCATTGCAATCGTTTTGGCTATCTTCGCATTGGTTTCTCTAGCTGTGTCTTTAGTTACCAACGTCTTGTTTGGCTTACTCAAACAGGCAGTTGCTAACTCTGATGAGCTACGCGAGGTCATCTGATGGCAATCGTTGTTGACTTCGAAGCACAACGAGCAAAACTCGGACTGACGGTGGCAGAGTTGGCAGATCTTGTTGGCATCACCCAGGCCAATTTGTTTGTGCTGAAAAACAACCGTGCCAAGGCAATTCGGTTCTCGACATTAGAAGCACTTTGCCAGGCACTAGGTTGCCAGCCGGGAG
>CAYXWU010000112.1:0-2298 GCA_964468885.1 uncultured Aquiluna sp.
TGCAGGTATTGGTAAGGCTGGTGGTCCAATGGCTGTTGCTCAAGCAGCTGGTGATATTGTTGGAGGAATACAACAAATGCGTGATGAGAAAAACATCATGAAAGAAGCCCAGCAAATGGCTGGTGTAAGTGATGTTGCTCTTCAAGCTTCTATGACACGTCCAGAACCAGTTCAAAGAAGATATGTACGTCCTGATGATCCAGGTAGCATTGTTCAACCTGGACAACTTTATAACCCTCTTGGATTTGGAACAAATGTTCTTGCTGCTAAAAATGGTACAGAGATAGCAAACACATTTGCTCCTAATACTATTTATACAGACTTGGAAGAAGCCAAGGATGGAGGAATATTTTCAAACTTCAAAACTAATCCTGATTTCTTAAAGCTCAATTCATCTGGTCAACAAACTGACATATTCAAGTTTACAGAACAAGGAGGGGGAGATGTTCTTTCTCAACTCACTGCTGGATTAGGAAGTCCAAAAGGATATGGTGTTACTGGTGCTGGAAAAATTGGAGCTGGTGTTGGAAGTGTAGCAGGTACATTACTTGGTGGTCCAGTAGGGGGTATGATTGGGAAGTTTGCTGGTCAAACTCTTGGCAATCTTGTAGGTAGCGGAAATGTTAGGAAAGCAAAACGGTTTGACGATATGACTGCTCAAAATGTAGAGGCAATGGCTCTTAATCAAGGTGCTCAAGCATTGCAACAACAGAACTATGCTTACATGAGAGATGGTGGTATGGCAAATCCACAAGTGATTAAACAGTTTGGTGAATACAAATTGAGTGACTTGTTGCAGCCTGATCCAACTATGGATACATTGCGTGCGGGTGGACATTTAAAAAGTTACACTCCTCCTAGTGAACGTGCTATGTATACAGGAAGAGATAAGTTTGCTATGGGTGGTGATCTTGAAACTCATTGGGGTGGATATGCTGAACCTATATCATATAATCCACATCTCCCTAAAGGAGGAGAAACTGTTATGTTCAGAGGACAATCACATGAAGAGTCTGATGGGAAAGGTAGAACAGGTATTGGTATCACTTATGGTAATCGTCCTGTAGAAGTTGAAGGACTGGAACCAGCTATAGAACTTGAAAATGGTTCAAGTGGTGACACTAGCCTTACAGTGTATGGTAACTTGGTAATACCAAAGTTTGGTGCTGAGATGATTGGTAATAGTAAAGCAGCAGGTAAGAAGTTTAAAAACTATGTTGCTGAACTTTCCAAAAAAGAAAATAAGCAAAATAAAATTATAGAGAAATCTGTTAATGAACTTGATAGCTTAGATGTAAATAATCCATACGACTTACTCAAATTTAGATCATATGAATCAAATATGTTTGGAGCTGATGCAAATCTTAAAATGATTGCTGATCAAAAAATAAAACTAGCTAATCTACAATCTGCTATTAATGACACAGCTGAGGAATACAATCTTGTAGCTGATGATTTAGCAAAGGGTAAAGTGAAACAAGCTAAGAAGGGTGCTTCTATTAAGAAAGCTCAAGGTGGAACTACAGAAGATATTAGTGATAAGATATACAGAGATGCATTAGCGTTACAACCTTTGTTTGTAGAAGAAGTTGAACCAATTACGAATCTTGATGAAGTTATTGTAAGTGCATCTAAGCTGCCTCCAACAATTGCAGAGATGAGAGCATTTAAGCCAACGCTAGGTAATCTTCCACAAATTGAACCATTCAGTGCAGCATCTAAAAAAGATGGTAAAATTGATTGGATGACGATTGCTAATCAAATCCTACCTTATGTTAGACCAACTGATGCAGAAGCTCTTGACCCACGTCAATTGGCTGGTGAGATGTTTGCTCTTGCAACAAATCAAGTGGAACCTGTACAAGCACAAACTATCCAACCACAGTTAGATACACCTTACGATATTTCTCTTCAAGACATCATCAATGAGAACGAAGCTGATTACAGAGCTGCTCAAAGAATGATGGGATATAATCCAGCTGCTCTTGCAGCGTTGAATGCTCAAAAATATAAAGCTAATCAACAAGTGCTTGGTGAGCAATTCAGATTGAATCAAGCTATGAGAGATAAGGTGTTTGCTGAGAATAGAGCTCTTCTTAATCAAACTGGTGTTCAAAATCTTGGTATTCTTGATCAACAGTATGGTAGACAGCAAGAGGCTCTTTCTAAAACAAAGGCTACAACACAAGCTGCTCTTAATTCTATTTCTGCTAAGTATCTACAGAACCAAGCTGAGAACAGAGCTCTTCAGACATACGAGAACCTTTACAACTATAGATTTGATCCACGCTTTAGAGC
>CAYXWU010000113.1:0-2290 GCA_964468885.1 uncultured Aquiluna sp.
GCTGTGGCGAGTTAGGTGATTGTCCATCTATTCCATCATCAGTCATGTCAGTCTTCAGACTGAAATAGCTTTGAAGTAGTTTTTGAGATGTTAAATCAAGCACTTGCTTCTCTAGATATCCTGGAAGAGCAAACTCTTTATCCAAAGGATTCTGACATAGTTGGTCAGTGGTGTAGCTTGGAGTTCCGCATCCACACTCTGGATACATGATGTCATTAGGTACATCTTCTTCAAACAGAGCTACAAAACGTACAGCCTGTAGTGCTGGATTGCTGACATAAAGATAACCATTTGAAATCCAGAAATACTCTTCTTTTTTAATAACAGGAAGTTTTAATAGATTGAGATAACGATTGACAGTTATCTCCTTCATCTTCTTACCTTGTCCAGACATTGCGTTTATTGAATAAACACCTTGAATGACGTATTGATAATTTCCTTCAGAAACTTTAGGAAGTTTGTATTTTGATCTAGCAACAGAACAAGGATCTGCATAGTTGCAGCATTCTGAGATGGGCACCTCGCACATCTCAAGACATGGAATGGTTGTAAAAAGTGTATCTGTTGCCCAGAGTTTTCTTAGGTTGGTTTCTCGCTTTATCAACAATAATGCATTATTTCTCACTTCAGAGGCAATTGCTCTATCTGTAATGAGACTATCTGTTGACATGATCTTGTGCGTTGCTCGCACATCAGATACTAATTTTCTTAATGTTGACATTTTGTGTTCCTGATTTTCAGAGTTATATGTACTCAAATTTAATCATTTTTCCAAATAAAAACTCCCAGACATAAAATGCCTGGGAGAAACCCTACAAAACCAATAAAGTAGAGTTTATTTAATTGGATGTAAAATTGGTTTTATTCTTCAACCACAGCAGTGGTTGTTGTACTAGTTGTTGGGATTTCTGTCGTAGTACTAGTAGTAGTTGGTACAGGAGGAATGTAATCTCCTGTGATGGTAAGATTAAGTTGTTGAGCAACCCAATCCCAAGCATAACTATCCACTTCCCACTGAGTGTAAGCATCACCTGTCATAGTCAGGTTCCCTTGTGCTAACTGAGGACCAACTGCTAGGTCTACAGTCTCAGCAAATAGCTGATAGTAGAATGTAGCAGAGGTGCTAAGTGTTACATTAATAGCGTAAGCATTTAAAATCTTCGCTTCTTGTACGGTTCCATTGTCCCAAATGGATACTGGTTCGATTGTTTTCATTTGTTTTTAAGTTTATCGATTTCTTGTTTTAATTCTTTTATTTGCTCCTGCTGTTCTTGCATTGCCTTGATAAGCATAGGAACGAATACAGAGTATTTGACTGACTTAGTGGTAGTACCTTTGCTTACTCTCTCCTTGGTAGTTACTACTTCCCCTTCTTCATTAAGAACCTCGTTTCCTTCTTCATCTACCTGTGGTACTTCTACTTCTTCAAAGTCTTCTGACTCGTCAACCATGGCAGGGAATACCTCTTCCAATTCCTGAGCAATTACCCCTATCTGCTTTTTGTCATCACCTATCAAGTTATAGTTTCTTACCTTGACCTTCATCAAGTCATCTAGTTTCGGGGTAGCATCCTCAATGTTCTCTTTTAGTTTAGCATCAGAGATAGAACCATATGACCCGTTAGTATTCGTTACGTTTCCATTTGATGCAACTCTAAATCTAGGAGATGTTGTTGAATCAACACAATAAATAAACCAATTGTCACCTCCATTAGGAGCTGCTGAAGTATAATCAATTGTAAGACCATAAGGGGATGCTGATGTATTAGTATTATAAACTATCCAATCATTAGTTTTATTTGTTCTTAATTCGTGATATCCAGCAGCTGCGGATTGATAACTACCCGTATTACTAGCCTTCAAGTACCCCCCCGAAGTGATTCGCATTCGTTCAACTGCATTACCATTTGTCCAATTGGTATTAGTTCCAAATGTTAAATATGCAGCCGCACCATCTATAATACTATTTATTGTTGTTGCAGTATAAATATCTGATGATGCTCTATAGTGTTGATAAGCAAATGTTCCATCTACATTTCCTCTAATATTACCATTTAATGTTATACTACTTCCAAAGTTAGATACGCCATTACCTAAAATTTGTAATGCTGGTAAGTTTGTTCCCGTTCTAAAGTCAGCTATTGTAAAACTTGATGTTGTTCCCCCTGTTTGCGCCCATAGTGCTGCATTTGTTGAATTTGTTTGAATTTCCAATTTACGACCACCATCCGTTGTTGTTCCAATCAAGACGTTGCCGCTTGAGGTTATGCGCATTCGTTCGGTAGAGTTAG
>CAYXWU010000114.1:0-2282 GCA_964468885.1 uncultured Aquiluna sp.
GCCGCCTGCTCAAAGCACACGGCCTAAAAGGCGCTATCAAGCTGGAGTTATACACCGATTCACCAAATGAGCGTTTTGCAGCTGGCAACGTACTTCAATTGCAAGTCCCGGAAACCTCACCATGGTTTGGAAAAACAGTAAAAGTTCGCGAGCTTCGCTGGTACAACAATTTGCCCGTGGTCTTCTTTGAAGGCATTGATGATCGCACAGCTGCTGAAGGTCTAATCAAAGCAATTTTGCTGGTTGAGCAAGAAATCGGGCAGTTGCCCGTGGAACCAGATGCTTGGTATGACCATCAACTGGTTGGCCTCAAGGTGGTTAGAGATGGCCAAGATATTGGTCATGTCGCTAGGGTGGATCACCTACCAGCCCAAGACCTCTTGGCAATTCAAACCTCCGATAAAGAAGTACTGCTTCCGTTCGTGAGGGCATTTGTGCCCAAAGTTGATGTTGAGAACAAGAGCATTGTAATTACGCCGCCCGGTGGGTTATTCGAGGAACTAGCTGAGGACAAAGATGAAGATTGATGCCATTTCAATTTTTCCGGACTTTTTCTCCGTCCTAGATCTATCGCTTCTGGGCAAAGCTCGGGAGAGCGGCCTAATCGAATTCAAGGCTCACGATTTGCGCTCCTATACGCACGATCGGCATAAGACGGTCGATGACACCCCCTATGGCGGAGGTGCGGGCATGGTCATGAAGCCAGAACCATGGGGCGAAGCATTTGATGAATTACTGACAGAACGTCCAACAGTTATTTTTACAACACCTGCAGGTAAGCCCTTTACTCAAGCAATTGCTCAGGAGCTATCCACCAAGCAACACTTGATTTTTGCCTGTGGACGTTACGAGGGCATTGATCAACGAGTTGTTGATTATGCCAAGACCAAGGCAGAGGTTTTTGAGCTATCAATTGGCGATTACGTTCTCAATGGAGGGGAAGTGGCTGCTGTTGCGATGATTGAAGCAATCTGTCGCCTCATCCCAGGGGTAATTGGAAATACTGAGTCACTCGTTGACGAATCCCATAACGATGGTCTTCTGGAGTACCCCAGCTACACCAAGCCCCAGACCTGGCGAGGTTTAGAGGTTCCAGAGGTTTTGCTATCAGGACATCATGCTGAGATCGCTACTTGGCGCCACCAACAATCTCTAAAGCGAACCCAGGAAAACCGCCCAGATCTGCTTTAGGTTGCTTCTGGGAGGCAGCTGTGGCAGAATTTAGCGCTGTGCCCAGAGTCTCTGCCGCAGGGGAGCAAAGAGCACAGAAATCAACTAGACCGTTTAGTCCTGCGTGCTAAAGGAAAGAGCTGGAAATGCACATTCTTGATTCACTCGACGCCAAGACCCTGAAGTCTGACGTTCCTGAGTTCCGAACTGGTGACAATGTCAAGGTTCACGTAAACATTGTTGAAGGTAACCGCAGCCGTGTTCAGGTTTTCCAGGGCATCGTAATTCGCAAGTCTGGTGCTGGCGTGCGCGAAACCTTTACTGTTCGTAAAGTCTCTTTCCAAGTTGGCGTAGAGCGTACTTTCCCAGTTCACAGCCCATCAATCGACAAGATTGAGGTTGTTTCTAAGGGTGATGTTAAGCGTGCCAAGCTTTACTTCCTAAGAGACCTTTCAGGAAAAGCTGCGAAAATCCGCGAAAAGCGCGATAACACAGAAGCCTAATTTAGACTGGCCTCATGTCAGTCTCCGGGGAGCGACCCCGCAATCAGTCCATGCTCGCCTCAATGCGTCGACGCATGAATCGATTTAGAAAAAACTGGTTTGCCTCCTTTCTGATTGACTTTGTTGTCATTGTTGGAACGGCGCTTGTCCTCTCGGTCGCCATCAAGGCTTTCCTAATTCGTAGTTTTTACATTCCATCGGGTTCGATGTTGGAAACCTTGCAGATCAACGACCGAATTATCGTAAATGTGATGGCACCTGAGTTAGTCCCAATTCACCGAGGTGACGTGGTTGTCTTTCGTGATCCAGGTGGCTGGCTTGGCGCAATCCCAGAGTCACCCAAGGAGCCCCTCCAAGAAATTTCTGATTTCGTGCTGGGAACTTTTGGTATTACGGCACCAGATTCTGCCGAACACTTGGTGAAGCGAGTCATCGGTCTGCCAGGAGACACTGTTGTCTGCTGCGATGCAGATGGCAAGCTAACCGTAAACGGCCAAGCTATAACAGAGTCATACATCGGACCAAACGCTCCATCTGAAATTGATTTTTCAGTGACCGTTCCGGAGGGTCACTATTGGGTCATGGGGGATAACCGACCAAATTCGACTG
>CAYXWU010000115.1:0-2240 GCA_964468885.1 uncultured Aquiluna sp.
TAAAAGTCTTATTCATAAAATCCTCCGATAAATACGACAATACAACATATCGACATAAAACACAATGACATAAAAACAACATATTGCTATTGACAAAGTTCTAATTCTATGCTACCCTCTACTATGTAGTATTACTATGAAGTAGGGTTTACTATGTATATAACATAAGAATTATTACTATGTAGTAGCTACATCATAGATCTTCATTGTCTGTATAGCCTGTATAGTCCTCGTAATCGTTGAATATTTCATCCATGCTAGGCATATCAGCCTCGTGTAATAGGTCTTTACGATCAATCGTAGGAATTAAGACATCTAAACCCATATAGCAATCTTGACACATATCCAAGTATTGTCCGTCAAGGGTCTTACGAGTGGATTCGTAATCATTTAACATTTTGTCGCATATTGTGCAGTGCATTAAAACCTCCTCAATTCGATTAAAACATAGTAGGATATACCTACCCATTACCTCACCTCTAAAAAGCCCGTATAAGCCGTTTTAGAGCGTTTTAGAGGCATATAAAGCATATAGCAAGTGTCCACCAAAGTAAAGCACTACTAAAACAAGCAAAATACGCTCTACTTTCTCGCCTATATGCTCTCGCCTAAATGACGATAGCCATCGTTTACGGTTTAACTCGTTAAAATCATTCATAGCTTATCGCAATTGATATACTTCCCGTCATTGCAAATAAAGCAAACCATCGAGCCGTTAGGCGTATCGATGATTACACTTCTACAGGCATAAGCGCTAGTCATAAGCGACAATAAACCTAATAATATCAATAACTTAGTCTTCATTTGCTGGCTCCCAGTACTTTTGTGATAACACTTCCATAAAATCCGAGTACCATAACTCGAATTGATCCGCTTTATACATTTGTGCAAAATCGTTATCTTGCATTCTCATTTGCACGAATTCTAAAAAGTATTGAAATTTATCCTTATCCATTTTTATAAACCTCCTTAGCGTTATGAATATTTAACCACAAATTAAATAATTCCTGATCTGATAATTTCCATAAATGGCGCTGATATTCTGGCGAAGTATTCCCGCTCAGGTAACCTAAATCGTGCCATATTTGATATTGTAATTGTGATCTAGTCATACTGATATACTCCCTATTCCATCGTTATATAAATCTGATATTTCAAAATCAGATTGAATTGTTTTAGCCCATCGATCTAATTTATCCTGATCCATATAATATAGAAGCTCTTCCACTAAATCGTGAGTAGGCTTATTGTAAAGACTATCTAACATATATTCCACAATCTCAGAATGATAGCGTTGTTTTATTTCGTGTAATGTCATTTTCAATTCTCCTATGCTGTATAAATCCATACTACATGAGCGACAATAAACATTAATAGCGTAAGTAATACCATATGCCAATTCTTCATTTTAAACCCTCCTATTATCGTTTAAATCGTTTGCAATATCTTGACCGGATATATTCTTAATCCAGCCGGATCCGAGCCAGAATAATCCATTATATGACCGCTCGATGTCTATTCGATTCTCGCCCCAGCTAATCTGAATAACCCGGCAATTTTGCCGAATGCCTTCCCTTACTTGTTTTAATACTTGCGTAATACTGGGTTTTCTACCCGTAAAATCATATTCATAAAGCATGGTAATACCTCCTATTAAATTGGTTTAATATCGATAACGAAGCCGCTATAATCCTTTTTAGCTTTGCCCTTAGCGTACAATGCGACAATAGAGCGCTTAGGATCTAAATGGCGAATATCCGTATTATCGCCGTCAACGCAAGGTAAACCTAAGAATTCTGAAGGGATTTGATCTTGCATTCTAAATACTACAGCGAGCCGCATTCCTGAATTAATAGCTTGCATTGCGTACTTCTGATATTCTTTAACGCCGCTGTAACTAAATGTTAAATCATAGTTACTAGGCAAATCACGCCTATTTGGTATTTTCGTATAATCATAAAATTGCACTTCTGGGAATATTTCAAATATCGTTACATTGCGAATCTTGCCATTTGCGAATTCGTAATCGAAGCGTATATTTTCCCAGCGGATGTCACTAGTACCGTTTAGGCGTACCAATGGAATAAACCCCAGCTTCTCAGCTTGTTTAATTAGTTTATTAATATCCTTAACTAATTCGAGCATAAACGAATCCCGCTCAGTATAGAATTGCTTAGTCTTACGGATTCTCGCTTGCTGTATTGGGTTAGTATTCTCGCCGGTTTTAATAATGCCAGCTC
>CAYXWU010000116.1:0-2228 GCA_964468885.1 uncultured Aquiluna sp.
CAATCGAATCAATCGATGGATAGCTGCCTTTTATCCGGGACTGAGCGTCAGCTGGTGCAATGAGCCAAAGCAATAACCAATAGGTAGCTGCCAGGTAGACAATCAAAGCGTGAGCTGGTCACGAATCTTGGCAAATAGCTTTGGGCCAATACCACTCACCTCCGTTAGCTCTTCAATTGCCCTAAAGCCACCTATTTGTTGGCGATGCGCAATTATTCGCTCACTCAGCGCCGGGCCAATTCCAGGTAGCTCATCCAGTTCATTCGCACTTGCTTGATTGATGGAGATCTTGCCGTTGCCGCTTGCTTGATCGCTAATTGAGAGAACTACAAGCTGTTCACCATCAGTCAACGTTCTTGCCAGATTAACGCTGGCCGTTTGAGCATCTTTGGTTAGACCGCCTGCTGCTTCTATGGCATCCGCCGCTTTGGCTCCGAGGGCAAGTTCATAGAGCCCAGGGTTTGCTACCTCTCCGACAACGTGTACATAGATAGCAGATTCAAATTGAAGCGGATCAAAGACACTTGCCTGCTGTGGCTGAGCGGTGTTGCTAGTTGAAAGGGAGTAGCCGACAACCGCTAGGGCAAGGATGGCAACAAGGAATATCTGCCAGCGTTTTGCTAAGGATTGCTGGCGAAACCAATCAAATATCTGATCCATGCAGAAAGACTGCAGACTAATTTGTCGATGAGGCCTGGAGCAAAGCAAGTTGTGAAGAAGTAGCTACTTAGTTGCTATGTTGACAAGCTTTGGAGCTCTAACAATCACATTAACTGGCTCTTTCCCGTCCAAAATTCTTTGGACGGCAGACGATGCCAAGGCCAGTTCTCGAAGCTCTTGCTCGGAAATCGAAACCGATACCTCAAACTTGTCGCGCAGCTTGCCATCCACCTGCACAATCGCAGTAATTGTTTCCTGCACCAATAGGTCTTTCTCGACAGCTCGGAAAGTTGCTAGCGCAACGCTTGGCTGGTGGCCAAGCTGCTGCCACATGTCCTCGGCTGTGTAGGGAGCAAACAAACTGATTGCTTTAGCAAGTTCTTCTGCTCCCTCGCGAACCGCTGGATCGGCAGCACCGGCACCTGTATCAATGGCCTTGCGAAGTGCATTTGTTAGTTCCATGCACTTTGCAACTCCAACGTTGAATTTGAATCCCTCGATAGCTTCTGTGAAAGCGGCTAGGAAAGAATGAGTTGCTCTGCGCACTTCAATCGAACCGCTCTTGACATCAACCGAAGCATCGCTGGTCACATCTTTGGCAATACGCCAGGCGCGCGCAAGGAATTTGGCAGAGGCAGCTGGTGAAACATCGGCCCAGTCAATGTCGTCTTCTGGCGGCCCAGCAAAGGCCATCGTTAGACGAACCGCGTCAACCCCATGCTCATCCAATTGCTCACTTAGTCGAACGAGATTTCCGCGTGATTTGCTCATTGCCGAGCCGTTCATCAAGACCATGCCCTGATTCAACAGTCGACTAAATGGCTCTTCAAAATCAACCATCTTCATGTCAAACAAGACTTTGGTAAAGAAGCGAGAGTAGAGCAGGTGCAAGATGGCGTGTGTAACACCACCGACGTATTGATCAACTGGCGCCCACTCCTTTGCAGCTGCTTGATCAAAAGCGTGCTGGTCACTGTTTGGACTGAGGAATCGAAGGAAATACCAAGAGGAATCGACGAACGTGTCCATAGTGTCAGAATCGCGCTTTGCCGCTCCACCGCAATTTGGACACTCAACGTTCAACCATTCACTAGCTGCTCCCAGCGGAGATGTTCCCTTGGGCTGCAAATCAAGCCCGGCACTGTCTGGTAGTTCAACCGGTAATTGCGTCTCAGGCACTGGGACTTCCCCGCATTTTTCGCAGTGAACAATTGGAATAGGGGTTCCCCAGTAACGCTGGCGAGAGATTAGCCAGTCGCGCAAGCGATAATTCTTGGCGCGCTCACCTAGGTTCTTTTGTTGCAAAATCTCAATTGCTTTTTCAATGGCTGCGTCTTTGCGCAAACCAGTCAGCGGTCCTGAATTGACAACTACACCATCTCCACTTGTGGCAACCTTGCTGACTGAAGGATCTTCCTCACCGGTATCCACAACGGTGATAACTGGCAAGTTCATGGCAGTTGCAAATGCCATGTCTCTCTCATCGTGAGCAGGCACAGCCATGATGGCGCCGGTTCCATAGTCAGCCAAAACATAATCTGATGCCCAGATTGGAATCTGTTCACCTG
>CAYXWU010000117.1:0-2152 GCA_964468885.1 uncultured Aquiluna sp.
GAACAAACATCATTTCCAATTCCAACAATCATCTACTCAACCGTCACACTCTTGGCAAGGTTTCTTGGCTGATCAACATCCAAGCCCTTGGCGCTAGCCAGCTCCGCAGCAAAAATCTGAAGCGGAACAACGCTTAGCTGAGCTGCCATATAAGGATGAGTAGCCGGGATGTAGAAAACCTGATCCGCAAATTTAGCTACTTCGTTATCGCCTTCTTCGGCAACCGCGATGACCCTGGCGCCTCGAGCCTTGATTTCTTGAATATTCGAAACAACCTTGGGATGCAGAGAATCTTCTCCCTTGGGTGATGGCACCACAACAATTACTGGTTGCCCCTCTTCAATCAGGGCAATTGGACCGTGCTTGAGCTCGCCGGCTGCAAAGCCCTCCGCATGGATGTAAGCGAGCTCCTTGAGCTTGAGCGCTCCCTCCATTGCAATTGGGAAGCCGACGTTTCTGCCTAGGAACAAAACTGACTTGGCTTCTTTAAGCTGTTGGGCAAGTTCCTTCACCTTCTTGCCCTGTTGCAGAACAGTTTCAACTTGCCTTGGCAGTTTCAAAAGTTCTTGGCCCAACGAGCGCAACTCCATTTCACTGAGCGAGGAGTGCTGCCAGGCAAGTGAGAGTGCAACAAGCTGACCGGCTGTGATTTGAGCTGTGAATGCCTTGGTTGATGCAACTGCCACTTCTGGACCTGCGTGTGTATAGAGCACAGCATCAGATTCGCGAGCTAGCGTGGCACCCTGCGTATTGCAGATAGCAAGAACCTTGGCTCCCTTTTCCTTGGCATAGCGAGTGGCCATCAAAGTGTCCATAGTTTCACCGGACTGAGAGATAGCAATTACCAAGGTCTTGCTGTTGACAATCGGATCGCGATAGCGGAACTCGTGTGCGAGCTCAACTGAAGTTGGAATCTTTGCCCACTTCTCTAGGGCGTATTTGGTCACTTCACCGGCGTAAGCAGCCGTGCCACAGGCAATGATTATGATTCGATCTATTTCCTGAATCGCATCAAAGCCGGCAAACTCCTTGAGTTTCACTGAGCCATCGGATGAAAGTCTTCCCATCAAGGTGTCGCCGACAGCCTGCGGTTGATCTGCAATTTCTTTCGCCATGAATGATGGCCAGCCACCCTTTGATGCAGCCGATGCATCCCAGTCAACCGTGAACTCACTCAGTGGAACGCTTGCTCCATCAAAGCTCGTCACTCTCACTGAATCTTGTCTAAGTTCAACAATTTGATCTTGCCCCACGGAAACCGCTCGCTTGGTGTGGGCGACAAAAGCTGCTACATCGCTGCCCAGGAAGTTCTCCCCCTCTCCCAGGCCAATGACCAAGGGTGAGTTTCTGCGAGCGGCGAGAATCAAATTTGGTTGGTCTTCGTGAATGCAGAGCAGCGTGAAAGCCCCCTCTAATCGATTCACAACCGTTCTGAATGCAGCAGTTAGGTCACCCGTTTTTTCAAACTCTCTGGCAATTAGATGGGCTGCAACCTCTGTGTCTGTCTCAGATGAAAATTGAACGCCTTGGCCCTGCAGTTCAGCTTTTAGTTCAGAGAAGTTCTCAATAATGCCGTTATGAATTAGCGAAAGCTTATGGTGATCGCCACCTAAATGAGGATGGGCATTGACGTCGTTTGGGGCGCCGTGAGTTGCCCAACGAGTGTGACCAATGCCGATGTGAGCATCTTTGATGGGGTTCTTCTCAAGCTCTTCAACCAGGACACTGAGCTTGCCGGCGCGCTTTCGGGTTTGCAGTCCAGCGGCAGCGTCGATGACTGATACACCAGCCGAGTCATAGCCGCGATACTCCAGGCGCTTTAGTCCACCCAGCAGCACATCAAGGGTAGATTTGGGGCCTACGTAACCCACGATTCCACACATGACAGCTAATCTACGGCAGAATAGGCCCTCGTGAGTGCAGCGCAAGAGCTTGGAAGCTCTCCCTACGTCGCTATTGATAGAAGCGACTGGTCCAATCTGGCAAAAAATGCCACTGCCCCACTTACCGAAGCAGAACTCAAAAACATTCGAGGACTTGGTGACTTCCTAGACCTGCAGGAGGTGCAGGAGGTTTACCTGCCAGTGAGCAAGTTGCTTTCGATTTATGCCCAGGGCACCCAGGCACTGCACAAAGCAACCGCCGATTATTT
>CAYXWU010000118.1:0-2150 GCA_964468885.1 uncultured Aquiluna sp.
CACCATTACGCCCGACTTCATGCCGGAACCGGCGGAAGGACCGGCTCCTGCGGCGATGACCCCGCAAGAAGAGTTTCAGGCGCGTGTGCGGCAGATCGAGGCCATGGTGCCGGGAGTGCAGGCCGCTCAGCCTCCGTCGATCATGCCGTCGCCTACCGCACCTCCGATCATGTCTGCGCCCGACTTTGGCGCGCTGAATATCGGTGGCGGCGCGGCCTTTGTCCCCAGCTTCTCTGATGAGCTTTTCCGCTCGCAGCTCCTCAACTCGGACGCCGGGCTGACTGGCGGCGGTCCTGCGTACGTTGACATTATGCCCGGGCAGGCGCTGCCCTACGACGGCGAGCCGATGGATCAGCCGGGCATGGTGCCGGGAGCGCAGGTTTCCCAGCCTCCGTCGATCATGCCGTCGCCCAGCGCGCCGCCGATGATGTCTGCGCCCAGCACATACATCCCCGGCTTCACGAACATGCTGATGCGCCCCGACCTGCTTGAAGGTGGTCCTGCGTATGCTGACATGATGCCGGGAACCATGGGCGGCGCTATTGATCAGGTGTCGATGCTGCCCTTCGCGCCGGAAGCTCCCCCGCCGTCCTCTCTTATGCCGCCTCCTGCGGCCACGACCCCTCGCGATCTTCTCGCGGAAGACATTTTCCTTGGTGACGGCGCGCGCGATGTGGCGATAGATCCCGCAATGCGCGGTATCTATGGCGCAGGCTCGGAAGCTTCCCTTGCCGCGCCGGGACTGGGGCAATTCCAACTCAGCAACGAGATGATCCGCAACGCGCTTAGCACTATGCCGGGCGCGGCGCGGGCTGCTCCATCGCCGTATGTGAGGCCCACCCTCAACCCGTCGCTGGGCTTCCAAACGCAGGGCGACCAGCAGGGCTATTTCTTCGTAACTAACAGAGGCCGCGCCGCTAAGACTAAGGACAATCCCAGCGCCTTCGTCGCTGTAAACCCGAACGCAGAATATCGCCTCGTTAACGAGCGCAGCAAGAACGCTATCGCCGCCAGCGGCGTTGGTGAGGCGGGCCTGCAAAGCGCGTATCAGACGGCGCAGCGCCTTTCCAAGGAGCAGGGCAAGAAAGCTGACTGGAGGCTCGAGGTCTTCGATCCCGCCGTTGGCCGGTGGGTCGTCAAGGCGGACGACGATCCCTCGAAAAACATCCTCGGTAAGATCGCCAGTGTCGCACTGCCTATCGGCGCTGCTATCCTTACGGGGGGTGCGTCTATACCCATCAAGATTGCTGCTGGCGCGGCAGCAAGCGGCCTCGGAGCAGCAGCCGCTGGCCGCGACCCTCTTAAAGGCGCGATCATAGGCGGCCTTACCGCTGGCGGGGGTGCCCTCGGCGGCAAGCTGGGCGCGGCAGGTAAACTCGGCGCACTCGGGGGCGCTAAGACTGGCGCGGTAATCGGTAGTGGTCTTGGCGCTACCGCCGGAGGCCTAGCGACTGGGCAGTCCCTCGGTCAGGCGTTGCAGGGCGGAGCCCTTGCAGGTGCCGGAACCTTCGCAGGTCAGCAAGCGCTGAGCGGTTTGCGCGACCTCGGGGTGACAATCCCCGGCGTAAATGTGCCTAAGACTTTTACGCCCGGCAATATAGTCGTTACCGCTCCCTCGGGCGGCATCTCCATCCCTGTGCCCACTGGCATGGGCGGTGGAAGCGGCAAGCCGCAGGCTCCAGAACCAGAGCCCGGGTCCGGTGGCCTCGACGACGCGGGGATCGATGTAACCGCAAACCGTATCAAGTTTGGCGCACTGCCGATGTTCGGCGCGGGTCTCCCCGTAGTCGTTCCGGGCGGCCTCCCAATGACACCGGCAGAGGCGGCTCGGCAGCAAGAGCTGGACCAGCAGCAAGAGCAGGAACCCATCACCGTCACGACGGGGCGCAACCTCGTAAACTTGGGCGCGGCTGCCACCCCCTTTGCGGCTTCTCCCGCCGACACATCGACCACCGCCAGCGACAACGTCATCGAAGTCACCGCTCAGAAAGCAAAGGAAGCTCCGCCCGCCGTCACGGGCGCGCTACCTACCACAGAGACGCCCAACACTCCGGAAGACATCGCCAAAGAGTTCGACAAGGAGTTCAAAGACAAGCGCGTCACCCTTGAGGACATCTACAAGTATCTCCAAGCGGCTGGCCTGCTCTCGT
>CAYXWU010000119.1:0-2130 GCA_964468885.1 uncultured Aquiluna sp.
ACGTAGACGCCCCAGGTCACGCTGACTACATCAAGAACATGATCACCGGTGCTGCTCAGATGGACGGCGCAATCCTCGTGGTTGCTGCTACTGACGGCCCAATGCCACAGACCAAGGAGCACGTACTACTTGCTCGTCAGGTTGGTGTTCCTTACATCGTTGTCGCACTAAACAAGTCCGACATGGTTGATGACGAGGAAATCCTGGAGCTAGTAGAGGTTGAGGTCCGCGACCTACTAAACACCTACGAGTTCCCAGGCGACACCACTCCAGTTATCCGCGTTTCAGGTCTTAAGGCCCTAGAAGGCGACGCTAAGTGGGGCGAGGCAGTTCTAAAGCTTATGGAAGCTTGCGACGAGTTCATCCCAGAACCAGTTCGTGACCTAGAGAAGCCATTCCTAATGCCAGTAGAAGACGTATTCACCATCACTGGTCGTGGAACAGTTATCACTGGAAAGATCGAGCGTGGCAAGATCAACGTGAACGACGAAGTCGAAATCGTTGGTATTCGCGACAAGCAGAAGACCACCGTTACCGGTATCGAAATGTTCCGCAAGCTACTTGACTACGCAGAGGCCGGAGAAAACGTCGGTCTACTACTGCGTGGAACCAAGCGTGAAGAAGTTGAGCGCGGTCAGGTTGTTGTGAAGCCAGGTTCTGTAACCCCTCACACCAACTTCAACGCCAACGTTTACATCCTTTCCAAGGAAGAGGGTGGACGTCACAACCCGTTCTACGCGAACTACCGTCCTCAGTTCTACATCCGTACCACTGACGTAACAGGTGTTATCACCCTGCCAAGCGGTACCGAGATGGTTATGCCTGGTGACACCACCGAGATGACCGTTGACCTAATCCAGCCAATTGCTCTGGAAGATGGACAGCGCTTCGCTATCCGTGAGGGTGGCCGCACCGTAGGTGCCGGTACCGTCACCAAGATCAACAAGTAAGTCTTCTTACTCAAAACCCCCAGGGAAACCTGGGGGTTTTGCTTTAAGTCTCAAAAATGTCTTTGTGTCCATTATTCTGGACACATGGACTTTTCGAAGAATCTCTCGAGCATCTTTCCAACTTCGCAGGCCTTGATTTTGGAGGAGCTGATTCAAACTCCCAAACCGGTTTCGGGTAGGCAGCTGGCACTGCAGCTGGTTGATCGACTCGGTAAGTCCAGAGTGCTGGATGTACTGGGGGAGCTGGTGGAGCAGGGGTTGGTCACTCGAGAAATTCTTGGCCCATCACATCTTTATTCAATAAACAAACAGCACCTCTGCTTTGATTTGCTCAAAAGCCTCAGCTCTCCCAAGGAACTGCTGGTGTCCTTGATTACCAAGCGACTAGCTCGCTTCAAACCCCAACCACAGGCTGCCGTGCTATTCGGCTCAATTGCCAAAGGAAAGTCCAAGCCAGAGTCCGATATTGATTTATTGGTAATTAGGCCCAATCGAGTGAGAGAAGACGATGATGCTTGGCAGGACCAGCTCTTTCGCCTGACACTCGCCGTGCAGAGAGCAACCGGTAACCCCTTGAATTACCTCGACTACTCTCAGGCCGAGGTCGCGTCACTGGCCCGTTCGGGTGCAAGGCTGATTCGAGAGATTAACAAGCACGGGATAGTCCTAATGGGCAAGTTTGACTACCACGCGGCAAAGGCGGGCTAGGTGTCAAAGGCTGCAGTTTCCTTGAATTTGGTGCTGGCGGATCAGTTTCTGGAAACTGCCCGCTGGGCCCACCAAATGGGTTTTCACAATGTCAGCCACACCAACAGCGTCAATTGCGCCATTCGGGCCAAGGACGCAATTGCCATCAAGTTGGCGGGAAAAACCAGGCGGCTGATGACCCACGGTAGGGCGGTGGATGAACTAGCGGAGCTTCCTCAAGCGGCCGACCTAGCGGCAGCCCTGAACCGAATCCTCCAGGACAAAAACCGCTTTGAATACTCCGATGAGCTGGCCAGTCAGGCTAGATCCGCTGATCAATTGGCAAGAGTGGAGCGCTTTTTCGCAAGGGTAAAAACCCTGTGTTTATAGGCCAGCGGGCCTAAATTTAACTTGCCCCCAGGCCCTGATTTATGGCAAGATTGGGAAGTTCTAAAGAAGCGGGGTAACCCGCCCACTGCAGGCATTGTGCACA
>CAYXWU010000120.1:0-2073 GCA_964468885.1 uncultured Aquiluna sp.
CAAGACGACGTTGTTGTGATTGCTGACGAGCATCACATTTACTACAGCGGAAATGCGAAGAAATTCCAAGCGGCAATCGAAGATCTGAATGCTTCAGCAACCATCGGGCTAACGGCTACGCCACACGATCCCGCGTCGCCAAATATTGTCTACAAATACCCCCTCGCCGAGGCAATCGCCGATGGATTCGTCAAGATTCCTGTGCTCGTTGCGCGTCAGGATGGTCGAAAAGACCTTCGCACACAGATGGCTGATGGCGTTGCCTTGCTTGACGCCAAGGCGCAGGTCATGGAAGCGTATTGCCAACGAACTCACAAGAAGCCCGTCCAGCCGATTTTGTTCGTCGTCGCTGAGCGAATAGATGAGGCCAACGAAATCCGGGACATGTTGGCGGGTCCTGATTTTCTTGACGGTGATGACAAAGTGCTCCTGGTTACATCTGAAGAGCCAGACCAGACCTTGGCTCTTCTGGACACGCTTGAAGACGACGGTTCGCCCATTCGAGCGGTTGTTTCTGTATCGATGCTCAAAGAAGGCTGGGATGTAAAAAACATCTACTGCATCGCCGCGGTGAGGGCTTTAGAGAGCCAGCTTCTCACTGAGCAAATTCTCGGGCGAGGACTTCGTTTACCTTTCGGAGAGCGCACGGGCGTTCCGATGTTGGACACCGTTGAAGTGCTATCTCACCATTCCTTCGCTGATCTTCTGAAAGAAGCCAAGGTGCTCCTTGAGCAGACCCTAGGACAGCGAGCCTCGGAAGCCTCAATAGTTTCTAATCCCGTACCTGGAGTTTTTGACCCAGGCGTTTCTCCGCAGCAAGTCAACTTAGTGAATCCTCAAAACTTAACAAATGTTTGGGTTCAGGTTCCAAACCAAGACTTCACCTGGGGTGAAGATTCTGATTCAGCCGTTTTGGCTCAGCCAAGGCAGGGGATGGGCTTCAGTACGGTGGATGCCGTATTGGAGAGTGCAACAGCCTCAGAGAGAACACTTCACACCACGTTACTACCACAAGCTCCGGGGGGCATTCGGACGCCTCTTTACATCCCTAGAGTGATGACTCGCTGGCAGAGGGAGCAATTCAGCCTGGCAATGCTGAACCAGGTTGACGTAGAGGCACTGGGTTCAAAGTTTGCCGACGACCAAGGAGAAACCCTTACAAGAAAAGCCATCGACGCGGGGCGCGATGAGCAGGGTCAGGTCCAGATAAGGATTTATGACGAAGTCGAATCAATCGCAGCCTCACAGCAGCTGATGGATTTTGATGACATCGAAACTGACCTTGCAAGAAGGCTTCTGCAAGAAAATGGCGTTGCTGCAACATTGACTGAGGGTAACGCCGCCATTGAAGTAGCCCAAGCCTTCCTGCGCGGCGCAAGGGTAACGAACGAAACTCCTTGGAGAAAATCCCATGGCCAGCTTGCAACGGCAAAGCTGCTTGAGTGGATCACTGCCCAGCAAGTGTCCAGACCAGCGCATGCAGTTGTTGAGGTGAACCAGGTTAAGTGGCCCGATCCAGAGGATCGTGTTGAGGTTGTAACCCCTCAAGATCGCCAGCTGATCAATCGAAGTTCAGACTTTGTTCGTGGCTACCCTTACATGGGTTGGAACAAGTCCGTCTATTCAGTAAACGCCTTCGATGCATACTCGACAGAATTCAGACTGGCGCAGCTGTTCGAGTCTTCACAAAACGTTAAGGCTTGGGTCCGCGTTGATCACACAGTCCCACTGCGTATCAACTATCTAAGTGGAGCGGTACAGAGGGACTACATGCCGGATTTCATCGTCATAGATGACAACGATGTCCACTGGATAGTTGAGGGTAAGGCAGACACTGAGATGGCTAACCCAATCGTCTTGGCGAAGGCGGACGCCGCGTTGAATTGGGTTAAAGCGGTGAATTCAAGCTCCGTCGTTTCCCAAAGGTGGGGCTACATGTTATGCAGCGAGAGTGTCATCGCAGCCTCAAGTTCATTGCAGGCTCTAAAGGCCGGCGCTCGCGTCTTCCAGTAGTGAGGGCTCTCGGGGGCAACGGGGTGGGCATGAAGATCTATTTGGATTCAAATGCATGGA
>CAYXWU010000121.1:0-2009 GCA_964468885.1 uncultured Aquiluna sp.
ATCTTCCCGCATGAGGTGAAGCCAATCTGGATTGGTGTCATTGCTACGAACGTGCCATTCCTTATTTACTTCGCGTTGACTTTGCCGGCAGCTGCGGTTTGGTGGATGGTTGCCTATTCACTGTTCTTTACCTTTTATTCTGCTCCGCCGCTTAGATTCAAAGCAAGACCATTTCTCGATAGTTTTTCCAACACGGACTACGCATTCCCACTTGCTTTCGTTCCGTTAGCTCTCGGTTACGAACCAATGTGGGCAGCGGTAGTTGCGCTAATGGTTTGGTCAATTGCCAAGCACGCTTACGACGCCATTCAAGACATTCCACAAGACAGCGACACTGGAATCAGAACGACCGCTGTTCATCTGGGAGTTAAGGGAACGCTGATCTGGTCAGGAGCATGGTGGATGCTCTCAACCATTATTTTCTTTATGGTGAATATTCCAGTGGCACTGGTAAACCTAGCAATCTCTAGCTACTTGATTATTTCTGTCTGGCGAGAGCCCACACCACAAAAAGCACACGATGTTTATAAGTATTCAATTGCGTTTCCATACATCGCAGGAACAGTTGCTGGTGTTCAGCTGGTCACGCTATATGTTCTATTCAATGTCTTATGAGTAAATCAATCGTCATCGTTGGTGCAGGCTTTGGTGGTCTAACCGCCGCAGCGCTGCTTGCTCAAAAGGGACACAAGGTAACAGTGCTTGAGCAGGGCACCTGGGTTGGCGGCAAGAGCAGAAGATTTCAAATGAATGGCCAGATCATTGATAGTGGGCCATCTCTGGTTACCTTCTCACAGGTATGGCAGCAAGTGCTGGATAAATATGTATCGCTTGGTGGAAAAGTAGAAAACCCACCTAAGTTTCTAAGGCTGCCAGAAGTTGGAAGGTATTTCTTTCGCGGCGAAGCAATCGACATCCCAATTCCAACTAACCACCCTTGGTATCGGGCATGGGAGAGATTTGTCAACGAACATGCGCCGCTCGAGCCTGCGATTGCAGAGCTCCTAATTTCGCACCCCCTTGATACCAAGACACTTGGTTCACTCAACAAATTGCTCTCTGTTTATGGCGGAAAGCTCAACACCAAGAAATACCTGGATTCACTTGACTGGATGCCTGAAGGCCTCAAGGAACTGATTGCCATTCACACTCTTAATGCAGGAGTCGCTCCCGATCAGACACTTCCTATATATGCATCTGTTACAGCAATCATGTCAGAGCAAGGCATTTTGGTGCCGGAGGGTGGAGTAAATCAACTTCCTCAGTATCTGGCTGAGCTTGCCATCAAAGCAGGTGCTGAAATTGTTTTTGGCAGCAAGGTTAACTCGATTCGAAAAGGTAAAGTTCGAACAGAAGATAAAAGCTACGATTGCGACTTAGTCATTTCGGCAGTTGATAATGAAATCACTCAGCAGCTTCTAACTGGAAACAAGCCTGCTCCCGCTAGCTCTCGCTCTTGCTCGGGTGTTGCTATCTATGCTGTGTTGAAAGAGCCGCTCCCTGCATCAACCGTCACTCACTCGGTCGTCATGCCGGACTACCCTGATGATTTGTATTCGAGACTAAAGAAGAACCAGCAACCTGATCAAACGATGGCGTTTGTGAACTACTACCTGCCTGGAAAGATTTATCAAAACAGCAAACCAACGGTTGCTGTTCTGCTGACAGCGGCTGCAGATGGAGAAAAAGCAGATCTAAAAACACCTTGGGTCAGCAAGGAACTTGGTCGAATCTCCCGTGCTATTGGGCTCGAAGAGCGAATTGATTCCCTGTTTGAAAGTTACGAAATTCTGCATCCGCAATACTTTGCATCAATTGGTGGACCACTCGGTGCAATCTATGGAAAAAAGAACCCGCTCTGGCAGTCCGGGCCATTTCACTCTCCGAGCTACAACTCTGTGTTTAGGCCGTGGCTTTATCGGGTTGGAGCTTCAGTTCACCCGGGCGGCGGAATGCCAGCTGTAATGGGTGGAGCGATGAATGCAATTAGAGCTTTGCTCTAATTACTT
>CAYXWU010000122.1:0-2001 GCA_964468885.1 uncultured Aquiluna sp.
CTGGCGGAGACGGGGGGATTTGAACCCCCGAGGGGATTTTGGTCCCCTACCCACTTAGCAGGCGGGCGCACTCGACCGGGCTATGCGACGTCTCCAGTGCTCCCCAAGCTTAGCTGAAAACAGCTCTTGGGAAATTATCTATTTTTACTTCACCGCACCCGCTGAAACACCAGCGATGATCTGCTTCTGCATCATGAAGTAGAAGGCGATGATGGGGATGATTGAAATCACAAGTCCTGCCATGGCAAGGCCGTAGTCAGAGGTGTAGGTGCCATAGAACACATAGGTTCTAAGTGGCAGCGTTCTCTGCTCTTGGGTCAATACCAGCGATGGAAGTAGATAGTCATTCCAAATCCAAAGCGCATTGATAATCGCAACCGTTGCCGTTACTGGGCTTAGCATCGGGAAGATGATTCTTCTAAATGTTGCAAAAGCTGATGCACCATCAATGGAGGCTGCTTCATCTAGCTCAGTTGGGATGTTCTTGATGAATCCGTGATACAAAAATGTCGACATCGCAACACCAAAACCAACATAGAAGAACACCAGTGCTGGTTGGGAGGCAAGCATTCCCAAAGAACCAAACAGACCAACGAATGGAATCATCAAAGCCTGGAACGGAACAATCATCGAAGAGACCAGGATCAAGAAAGTGACCGCAGAGAACTTGGTCTTAGTCCTTGCTAGGTAGTAGGCGAGCATTGAGGAAACAATGATGATTGCACCAACCGACAACACGGTAATCAAAATCGAATTGCCCAAAGAAATCCAATAATCCATCTTTTCGGCAGCTTCGATGTAGTTCTCAAATAGCCACTCCTCCGGAAGGGAGAGCGGGTCATTTCTAATCGCCCTTTTCTCCTTGAATGAGTTGAGCAAGACCATAAAGAATGGGAAAGCATAAAGAAGCGCTAAAACTGCACCCATTGCAAACAAGACACGGTTGATGATTCTTGCACGTTTCATCGCTGCACCTCAGTTCGCTTCGAGATGATCACCTGGGTAATCGCAGCAACAGCAATAATCAAGAACATCAAAACTGCCTGCGCCTGCCCTGTGCCAAAGAAACCAAAACCAAATGCCTCTTTAAAGACGTGCAAAGAGATCAGCTCGGTTGAGCGGTATGGACCGCCGCCAGTCAGAGCAAGGTTTACGTCATACGCCATGAAGGTGTTGCGAAGAGTCAGGAACAATGAAATCGTGAAAGCAGATGCCATCAGTGGAATCTTGATCTGAGTCAGAGTTCTCCAACCTGTGGAGCCATCAATCAAGGCAGCCTCTAGAACATCCTTCTCAATGCTCATGAGGCCCGTCACATAGATGATCATCATGTAGCCCGACATCTGCCAGACGGTCACGATCACTAGTGACCAAAATGCTGTTTCGGGAGTTAGAAGCCAGTTCTCTTGGAAGATGGGAAGACTGAAGTTCTCAGAAATGGTGGGAAGAGCTTGATCGAACAAGAACTGCCAGATCAATCCCAGAATCACACCACCAATCAGATTCGGAACAAAGAAGGCTGTGCGGAGAATGTTGGCTCCGCGCATCGGAATAGTCACGAGTAGCGCCAGACCGAAGCCAACCAAATTAACTAAAACGAGAGATGCGCCAACATAGCCAAATGTCATCCAGATGGCTTTCCAGAAAGTCTCATCCGCCAAAGATGCTTCGTAGTTGGCAAAGCCGACGAACTCTTCGTATTCGAAACCGTTCCAGTCGGTGAAGGTATAGAAAATACCTCTAATAAAAGGTGTCACAAGAACCAGCGCGAAAATCATCAATGGAATTAGGCCAAAGATTGCGAAGTTCTTCACATTCGCAATTCGCTTTGCAGTAGTTCGTGCCACGAAACCTCCTTTGAAGCAAGTCGCCTGGGAGCCAAGGCCCCCAGGCGACTCGATGCTTCTAGTTGATTGGATTTACCTCGTAAATCCGCTCAATTACTTAGCCCAGGCGGCGGCTAGCTCCTTAGCAAAAGTAGCACGGTTAGAAACACCGTCG
>CAYXWU010000123.1:0-1989 GCA_964468885.1 uncultured Aquiluna sp.
CAACACTTGTCGCCAGGTATGGGTTTAATCGCTTGGCATAATCACATGCTGCCTTGGCGCGATTTCTGGTGACTTTCACTGTCGCTTTAGTAGAACTGGCAAGCCGTAGGCCGGTGCAAATGACTTCTTCACCGTCAAGGTTGCCATCCACCAGAGTTCTGATTTCAGAACGTTGTTTATTGGATAGGGAAGTTGCCGATCCAGAGAATGAGGTTAAAGTCTTTTGTGAGGTTGTGAAATCCGCGAAGGTTTCAACAGGTGCCGCCTGGCTACCTACGACAACCAGCGCTGTTGCAACGACGCAGTTCAAGCACATCTGAGCTAACCTCTTCGTCTTACCTTCTTCGTAATCTCATACGAATTGCCATCCGAGTCAGTTATCTCTAGTTCAAATTGACACAGTGAGTTCTTTGCTAACCAAATTCGGGTGGGGGATATTCTGCAGACACCCGGAGTCAAACTTCTGTATTCGTAGGTGAGCTGAGGATCTCTGGGGAGCGAAAGCACAGAGCCTCGAAGGATCGATGGAAGGAAAGAAATGCTCGTCGCCAGGTTTGAAATACTTTTTGCCTCAATTGGATTGGCAGTAATTGTCAGGGCACTTCTAGCAATCTGGACAGATGTTCCCGAGATTGCCACCGAGTCAAGACCAACAGCAACTGATTGGGTCGCTGACGAGGTGCTCCCACTCTGATCAGTTATTGGGTTAATCCTGTCAACCACTGGGCTCGCTGTCACTGCGATGACGGCTATCGATTGAGTTGGGGCTGGATTTTCAGGACTTGAGGTTGATGATGTCTGACTTTGTGTGGACGGACTCGACGAGGGAGGAGCTATGAAGGCGTAAGCGCATTCTCTTCCGCTTTCACCAAAGCCACTCCAGGAGGAGCACCTTTCAATACCAGGAGTTAGTTTTGCAGCAGATTCCGCAACTGCTTTGGCTCTCGCTCTTAGAAGAGCAACTTTTTCTCTTCGCTCCACTTCAATTGTTGGATCATAGGTTCCGCCGGTGGCCTTGAACAACTCCCAAGCTTCCCCACCTAATCGATTTGCGGTCCAGGCACGCAGAGGCCAACACTCTGTGTATGTTTTCTTTGTGCTGACATCTGCTATCAGACCATTGGCGGCTTGAAAGCCAACCGGACAACCCGTTATACCAACCTGACCCTCCACGATGTGAGTAAATGGGAATCCATTTCCTCTGTAGTCAAGCCCACCTGTTGGGCTTGGGTCAGGTGCTGAACCCGATGCAATCGAGGAAGATGTTGTCGGCGTCGGTGAACTTGAGGGAGCTGAATTTCCGCTCTCCGGTGCTGGTGTGCTCTCGGCAGGAGCGGGGGACGAAGAACTTCCCCCAGTAAGGTCGCCCTCACTTACTGACGGAGCATCCACTGAGGCTGAACCAGATGGAGCGGTTCCCGCTGGAACAGGATTTGCGCAGACGCCACCTGATGCTTGCCCTCCGTCTGGACTAGTTATTGGACCCCACTGCACACACTTTTGTTTGCCTGGATTTGCTTCATTCCACCTGCGAGACTCATCTGCCGCTGACTCTTGCGCAGCTCTCAAGTCTCGATAGTAGTTTTCCCAAGCGTCGATAACAGATTGAGGTCTCCACGTCTTTACGCACCAGTAGCTCCAAATTCTTTGTGAAACATCAACGCCCATTGCACTCGAAGATCCCGCAGCGCAGGGCACTCTATTTTTCACCGTATCGCTTGAATCCCATTGGTTCTGAGTGAATCCAGGTGGACTGGAAATTCTGGTTCCTGGAATTTCTGCCTGATAATCGACCCCAGGAAATGGATCAACCTCTCCGAAAGCATGTGTTGGAAATAGCAGCGTAAAGGTAACGGCTGCTGCTAGTGATCTAATGTTCAACTAATCCCCCGATTTCGCTTCTCACTCTAAACCTACTTGTCACGTAGGACAACAATGAAGTCAGGAGCATTCGGCAGTATGCGCCTTGAAAACTACTGATTCAACAGC
>CAYXWU010000124.1:0-1908 GCA_964468885.1 uncultured Aquiluna sp.
AAAAGAGATTTAAGGCTGGAGACTTATCTCGCGCAGATCTTCATCAGGCCAATGGCGCCCTCGCATCATCAGAAGCTTTTTTGGTCGAAGCACAAGCCAATGTCATTAATGCTGAGCAAAGGGTGCGTTCTTTATTGGGAAGTGAGTATCTCAAGAAAATCCAATTCGGTGACATTGCTAAAAATATTGAACCGTTACCTAAGGTTCCTGAAAACCTGTCAGGACTAGATTCTAGTTTGCCAATCGTTGCAGCACTTGTAGATCAGTTAGAGGTTGCCAAAAAAGCAGTTGACTTAGCAAAGTCTCAAACTCGGGCATCCCCACAATTGCAAATATGGACTACTAAGGGCCGTGAAGTCTATGGTGTTCCGTATCAGCAATCAGTTGCTGTTGGGTTAAGAATTCCTTTTGGCTCTGATGCTCGCAATACCAATAGATTGGCCAGTGCTACTGCTGAGATGGTCGATTCAGAGGTTCGATTGTCCTATGAGCGAGAGTCTGCATTAAGTAATGTGGAGTCAAATGTGGCTTTAGTGAAGTCGGCAAAAATGAAGCTTGGCGCCGCAGATAAGAGGTCTAACTTAGCCAATGAAACACGTCAATTTTTTGACAAATCATTTCGCTTTGGTGAAACCGATTTGCCCACAAGACTACGTATTGAGCTAGAAGCAGTGGATGCAAATAGGCAGGCTGCAATTGCAAAAATCAATTACGCAGTTTCAGTTTCAAATTTACGACAGGCCCTTGGCCTGTTACCAGAGTAAGGTCACTTTAACTATGAATTTATTGAACAAATATAGTCAGTGGGCGTCAAAACTATTAATTGCGCTATCTCTGACAATCGCATCGGCAACTTATGCAGGTCCTGGTCATGGGGAGGAAAAACCCACCACTGCACAAACTCAATCACTACCTCGCTTTTATGCTGAATCTGATCTCTATGAGGTGGTAGGAGTGATCAATGGTAAGGAAATCACGCTCTACCTAGATCGCTACCCCTCCAATGAATTGGTCAAAGGAGCTAAGGTTGAAATTGAGCTTGAGGGCTCTAAGATTAGTTCAGAGCCTCATGGCGATGGAGAGTATCTTTTTCGCCTAAAAAATAAAATTAAAGATCAGCCTACTGCGATCACCATCACGGTTAACGATGATGGTGTTACCGACATACTAGCAGCCACTATCGATCTAAGTTCCTTTGAGCACTCCTCATTGATCTCTTGGAAATCAGCAATAAAGATCTTGCTTTATTTCAGCCTCTTGATGGCAATTGCCTATTTGTCTTATCGCAAGAAAGAGGTGTTGATGACGCATACAAAAAAATTAATCAAACAAATAAAGGAGCGGGTATGAATCGCAAACAGAGAGATTTTGGATTTCGCTCTATTGTCCTTATTGGTTTATCTGTGACGCTATTTGCTTTTAAGGTTCATGCTGGGCCGGGTCATGGCGAGTCGGAAGTATCCCAAGTTCAGGGCGACGTCCCGAAAAGACAGTCGGACGGCAGTCTTTTTATTCCCAAGCCTGCGCAACGCCAGTTACACGTGATGACAACTCCTGGCCAGTTCGGCGAATATGCCAAAACCTATGATTTAGCTGGAAAAGTCATCATGGATCCTAACTTTGGCGGTAAGGTGCAGGCGATTGTTGCTGGCCGTATTACGCCGGGACCGGCTGGTTTTCCATTGCCCGGACAGAAGGTTAGTAAAGGCGATGTCTTGGCGTATGTAACGCCAGAGGCTGGCCCAGGAAACTCAAGATCACTTGCGGAAAGTCGACTAAAGCGTTTGCGAGATCTGAGCGATACAGTTCCTCGTAAGACTATTGAAGAGGCAGAAGCCGCGGTTGCTAATGAAGAATTAAGAGCCCCAGTCAGCGGAATTATTTCTACTACGGGTGTCGTATCTGGCC
>CAYXWU010000125.1:0-1876 GCA_964468885.1 uncultured Aquiluna sp.
CAAGCAAACTTTTCTTTCGCTCAGCCGTTGAGAGGCTGCCTGTAACTAGTCTGATTCCCAGTTCTTGCGAAAGCTGAGGCCCAAGAGTTTTGGTAATCGATTGATAGTGCTGTTCAGCCAATACCTCAGTCGGCGCCAATAGAACCGATTGCTGTTTTTTGGCAAAAGCCAACATTACTGCTCGCAATGCGACCACGGTTTTTCCTGAACCAACTTCTCCTTGGAGCAGGCGGTGCATTGGGGTGCCGCTTGCGAGATCAGTTTGAATTTCGCTATTTACCTGTAGCTGAGATGGGGTGAAGGAGAAATCTAAATGCTTCTCAAACTCCAAAGCTTTACTTAGGTCATCCAAAACAGGAGCTGCGTCGCTGGCATAGGAATTGCGCTTCTGAATCAAGCCTAGCTGGAGGAGCAGGGCCTCATGAAACTTCAGACTGGCAATTGCCTGTTGGTAGTCGCTGTCCCTTAGTGGCTGGTGAATTTTTTGAATGGCTGAAGACAGGCTGATCAACTTCTCTTTTTCAAGAATTTTGCTTGGGATTACTTCTTTGATTTGCGTTTGCGCAAGAACCTGACGGATTGCCTTTTCTATGCGCCAGCTGGGAAGGGTTGAGGTTGCTGGGTAGACCGGTATGGGTAGCTCTGCCCACGCTTTTGCTTCGGCATCTGAAATTTCATCGAAGAGCTCATAGTCCGGGTGGGCTAGCTGGAGCTTGCCAGAAAACAAACCAACTTTTCCACTGAAGAAGCCTCTGCGACCTTTGGTCAATTCATCTTTACGCCAAGCCTGGCCAAAGAAAGCCAGACTTAGAAGCGAGGTTCCATCTGAAATGGTTGCCTCAAGGATGTGACCGCCGCGACCTTTTATGTAGCGAGCTGAGACGGCGACTATTTCACCTACGACAGTCGCAATTTCCCCTACCGGCAAATCAGCAATCTTGGTGAGCTCACCCCTGCGCAGATAACGCCTTGGGTAATGCTGCAGCAGTTCGCCGCTGGTTTTGATGTCTAGTTGGCGCGCAAATGCCTTGGCTGTCTTTTCGCCAAGCATGTCTAGCTTCTCGCCTTTTTCTAGCATCTAACAATCTTGGAGCCTGGAGCGGACGGTTTTGACTAGGCTCACCTTGTGAGCAGGATAATTGCAGGTCTGGTGGGTTCTCTGAGACTTGCTTCACCTGCCAAAGTCACAAGACCGACCTCTGATCGAGTAAAAGAGAGCCTGTTTTCTTCACTGGAATCTATGGATGCACTAGTTGGCACTCGCGTTCTAGATCTCTTTGCTGGCACCGCAGCCTTAGGCCTAGAAGCTATTTCCCGTGGGGCTAAAAACCTAATTGCCGTTGAAAAATCAAAATCAGCTGCAGCTGTCTGCCAGAAGAACATTGACCTGGTTCAGAACGCACTTGCCAAGCAGGGCCTCAGACCAGAAATTCAACTAATAAATAAAGATGCCGAAAGCTTTTTGAAGGTAAACAAATCTGAATATGACCTGGTTCTTATTGATCCGCCATATGAGCTTACTAATGATGAGCTAATTGAAACCTGTCAGCTACTAATTGGTTCTCTTGCCCCAGAGGCACTGTTGGTGGTGGAGCGCAGTAGCAGAGAATTAATTCCCGAGCTAACGGAAGTTTCGCTACATAGCCAAAAGACCTATGGCGATACAGCGGTCTATTTCTTTAGAGCGAGCGCTCAGTAGCTCCAGTGTAAACCTGCTGCGGACGACCAATTCGAGCGCTGGTGTCTTCCATCATTTCGCGCCAGTGGGCAATCCAACCAGGTAGTCGACCAATAGCAAAAAGCGGAGTGAACATCTTGGCCGGGAATCCCATGGCTTTGTAGATGACACCAGTGTAGAAATCAACATTTGGATAAA
>CAYXWU010000126.1:0-1873 GCA_964468885.1 uncultured Aquiluna sp.
ATCCTGCCTATGGGCCAGTAGTCTTTCGCGATCTCGCATCTGGCTTCGCCTTTCTGACTCGTTCTACCATCACCACCGATAAGACAATTCAGTGGGAAGACGGCAATAGCTACCCGGTCTATGACGTGGAAATTAGCTCAGCAAGCCACCCTTTCTACACTGGAAAGCAAAGAATTATGGATGCCGCTGGTCGTGTTGAGCGATTCAACGAGCGATACAAGAACTTCAGCTAGCCCTGATCGGCCAGCCGATTTCCGCCCGGTCTACCGGGCGGTTTTCTTTTTCTAGCCAATCGTGAAAATTCTTCGTCCACGCATCTGACCACTTAATTTGGAGATTGTGCAAAGTACTGGCGTCCTGCCTTAGCTCTGGATACTTCAATGCTTGTCGTTGTGCAATGCGACCGGCGGCAACCGCATCTGCGGTCGAGTTGTGGGCATCATCGAGTTTTACGCCATACAAATCACATAAAACTTTCAGATTCCTTTTGCCAGGACCGAACCTAAGTTTGCGGTCAATTACAAGTGGATCAATGACGGGGTCGGGAACGAGTCGGTTTGTTGCATAGCGCTGGGCCTCAAACTGCAAGATGGTGAAGTCATAGGGTGCATTGAAAGCAACAAGCGGCATTGACTGGTTAAGCTCTTTCAGCTCTGCCACTATCTCTGATATTGCTTCGGCAGCAGCGCGGCCATCGCTGATAGCTTTTTCTGTCGTGATTCCATGGACGGAGGTGGCAACCGCGGGTATCTCTATTCCTGGATTCACTAACCACTCAGTTAGCTTCTCGACCTGGCCGTTGGAGTCAATTACTGCTACGCAAGCGGTAACGACTCGAGCAGTGGAGAGCTCCAGTCCCGTTGTCTCTAAGTCAAATACTGCGAGCTTCTTTGCCCAGGGTGGCAAATCAACTTCAAATTCGGCGTCCAGCAAGATATCTCCTTGCAGTCACGATAGTGCGAGGCACAGACAAATAGACTGGTGGAGTGCAGGTGTTGAAAACATCACCCGATCGTCTTTTCCGACTAGCTCAACTCCGACTAGAGCGCGCTGACGTGGGGGATACCGCTACTTGGCAGCTGGGAGATGGCGGCCCAAGAATTTTGTTGGTTCATGGTTTTCGAGGGGATCACCATGGCTTACTTGGTGTTGCTGGCTCGCTTCCCGAGGCAAGATTCGTTTTACCAGACCTACCTGGATTTGGAAAAACCAAACCGCTTAATGGCGAGCATTCAATCGAAAACTACGCGCGCTGGCTGATTGACTTCGTTGATAATGCTGGTGAGTTTGACGCAATTTTGGCGCATAGCTTTGGATCATTGGTGCTTGGAAGAGCACTATCTGATGGCCTATCAGCAAACCGAGTGCTGCTACAAAACCCCATCACAACAACCCAAAGGGGCGGTTTTGTCAATTCGTTAGCTGACGCTTATTACGAGCTGGGGAAGAGCGAGGATTCCAACTTGTTACGCTCGCAATTGATTGTTCGAGGAATGTCATCGGCTTTAGCTACGACATTGAAGCCAAGTTTGCGCAAGTTCATACATCAGCAACACTCAGCCTATTTCTCCACGTTTGCAACTAATCGAAGTGTTTATGAGGGCTATCAGGCAGCTACCAGCTCCAATGTGTTGGATTATGCCAAGTACCTGCCAAGCAAAACGCTAATCGTGGCAGGGGAGAAGGACATAGTGGCGCCACTAACAGGGCAGAGACAGCTAGCTGAGATTACAGGCGCTGAGCTAAAGGTAATTTCAAAGACTGGACACCTAACTCACTATGAAACCCCAGCAGAAGTGGCGAGCTATCTTGCAGAACTGCTTGAGCGCTAAATGAAGGGGCTTTGGTTTGATGGTCGATACATCGATCCAGT
>CAYXWU010000127.1:0-1868 GCA_964468885.1 uncultured Aquiluna sp.
GCATGGTCGAGATAGATCGAAGGCACGGGCCTAAGTCTATGACTTGCGGGCTTTTACGCCTTCCGTTGCCTTAGGAAGCACGGCAAACAAGTCGCCAACGACGCCAAAATCTGCGATTTCAAAGAGCGGCGCCTCTGGATCCTTATTGATTACAACGATTGTCTTACTTGTTTGCATTCCCGCACGATGCTGAATCGCACCTGATATTCCACATGCAACATAGAGCTGAGGGCTAACAGTCTTTCCTGTTTGGCCAACTTGGTATGAATGTGGGTACCAACCGGCATCAGTTGCTGCGCGAGATGCGCCAACGGCTGCGCCGAGTGAGTCAGCAAAACCTTCAACGGCAGAGAAATCTCCATTAGTTCCACGTCCGCCTGAAACAACAATGTTGGCCTCCGTTAACTCTGGACGTCCGCCCTGCACAGGAGGTTGCGTTGAAGTAACTGTTGCCTTCTTCGATGAATCTGAAACTTGCAGTGAAAGTGTTTCAACCGCAGGTGCTGCAGCGGAAAGTTGGGCATCTACCGAGTTAGGGCGAACTGTAATGATTGGAGTTCCATGTGAAACCTTTGAGTGAACCGTTGTAGAGCCACCAAAAACTAGTTGAGTTGCAGTTACATCTGCAGATACATCAACCGCATCGGTAATAATTCCTGAACCAGTCTTAACTGCGGTGCGAGCTGCAACCTCTTTACCAAATGCGTGTGATGCGATGAGAACTGCAGCGGGTGATTGTGCTTGGATAATCTGGGCAAGCACATCTGCAACTGCAGCAACACCATTAGCTGTAAATGCATCTGACTCGACGACAACGACCTTACTTACTGGGCCCTTGTTGATCTCTGCAGCCATTGCCGCACCTTTTCCAGCAGGTGCAAGAACTACTGCGGTGACCTCGCCAATACGTGCGCCAACGGTAGCTAATTCAGCATTGGTCTTTGTAGCCTTTGAGCTAACAAAGTCAGCCAAAATCAATACATTGCTCATATCAACTTCTTTTCTGCTAGAAATGAAACCATCTGATCTGCGGCATTGTCATCGCTAACCTTGATACCAGCTGCACGTGGAGGACGTGGAGATGAATCAGCAACTAATGACCAGGCAGAGTCCACTGCAACACCAACTGCAGATAAATCCTTGCTCTCAATAACCTTTTTCTTGGCTGCCATGATTCCCTTAAATGATGGGTAACGTGGCTCATTAATCTTTTCAACAACTGAAATCACACATGGGAACTGCGCGTTCATCTCTTCGACGCCAGCCTCGGTAACACGTGTAATTGAAACCTTTTGTGCAGCTGGATCAACTTCGACCTTTGATGCAAAGGTTAATTGCGCAACATTTAAACGTTCTGCCAACATCGCAGGAACAACGCTCATGCGTGCATCTGTTGATTCCGTTCCGCAAATAACTAGATCAAATCCACCCTTTTCAATTACAGCAGCAAGTACTGCAGATGTTGCGAGCGCATCTGCACCCGCAAGCTTTGAATCGGTAACCAAGATTGCATCATTGGCACCCATTGATAACGCCTTGCGAACCGCCTCGGTTGCGCGCTCTGGCCCCATCGAAATAACAGTGACTGTGTGTGCTCCACCCTCTTCATTGCCACCATGGGCCTCTGCGATACGCAGCGCTTCTTCAACTGCATACTCATCAAGATCATTGAGAACAGCATCAACATTCTCGCGATCTAGAATTCCATTGACCATCTTCTTCTCAGCCCAAGAATCTGGGACCTGCTTGACGCAAACGGCGATCTTCATAGCCAAAGGTTACTGGTGAGTAACCATTTTCGCCAGATGGTTCACAGATTTCACGCATGGTTTGCCGACTCGTAACCTCGACTTCTACTTTAGGTCTGA
>CAYXWU010000128.1:0-1834 GCA_964468885.1 uncultured Aquiluna sp.
TCCATGAGCTCCATCTTGTTATCCACAAGTGTGTACATCTTGTGGACAAGTTTCTTGATTTCATTCTTCTGGACAACGTATTCATCGCTGTGATTAGAATATTCCACAACAATAATCTCTGCATCAAATCCCTCAAGAGCTTGTATTCTCTTTAGCAACACTGATGGCATACCACCTGTTGACAAGTGTGGTGCTAGGTATAAGATCTTTAGATTGTTGTGTTGGTTGACAACCTCACGCATTTCTTTCATTTTGTCAACTCGCTTCTCACCATGTATGACGAGAACATTTTCTTTGCACTCAGCAATCTTGTGCCACTCTTTTAGATGGTATGTGTAGCCAAGAAACTTATAATCACCATTGTAATAACTGTTCAGCTCTTCTACAGAACCATTCATGTACAGATAGGGCAGTCCATCAACATAGTTGTATTTCCATAACAGAACATTCAACAATGTCTCTTCATGATATGGGGCATAAAGTTCTCTGTTCTTAAGAATCTCTGGATGCTTGGACATCTTCTTCCACTCAGCAATAAATGGTAGAGATGGTTCACCAGCTATGAATAGGTTTGTAGTTCTGTAATGCTTTCTTACAGATTGATCTACACCAAATAGTTGACATGCATGATACTCTGTTGTACCTGTCATATCATCTCTGGTCTCGCACGCACCTCTACCATCATAGAACATCCAGTCATAGATGCCCTCTGTAGCAAGTACATAAGGTTCTCCATGATACATGTGAAAGATTCTGTCTAGGTATTCAGTGGCTACAGAATCGCTGTCAACATACACAACAACATCTGCATGATTGAGCAATGCGTCTTCAATAACTGCTATGCGTTCAGTGAGAATGTTGTAGATGTCTTTCTTACCACGCTTGATGTAGAAGTTACCACTACCATCCTTTTCGTAAAGATCTTTCTCAGACAGATCAATGTCCCAAGGGACGACAGTAACATTCTTGTTTATGTAATAATCACTATCAAAATTACCACCCATCAAATACACCAACACTGGCACATCACTGACAGCATTGATTGATAGTGCACACTGTTCGAGCGTTGGTAGATAGGCTTCTGTTCCATAGAGAACATAAGCTCTTCGCATCTTCTGCATATAGTTATTTCTTTCTTACAAACCAGCTTCCAAAAAATTCATTCGTAATATAAGGATTGTTTCCTGTTTCTTTGCAAAACTCCTCAACAGCAGGATTGACACCAAACACTCCATGATAGTGGGTTCCAGTCCAGATGTGCTTGTCAATTAAGTTATCATGAAACTGCATGTCTTGCCACCAGTTAATCTTTAGATGATCGTGTCCACACAACCAGCCACCTGGTTTCACTTTAGGCCACCACTTAGCAATATCTTCCTTAACAAATTCATAAGCATGATTGGCATCTATGTAGACAAAATCTAGGCTTTCGTCTGGAAAAATATCACTGGCTACAGCAGACGTGGCTCTGATCATTACAGCTCTGTCTTCAAAGCCTTTGATGCTATTCATTGCATCACCATATACACCGTGCTCAAAGTTAACGTGATTGCTAGCATCAATGTATTCATCACCTAGTGGTCTCCAAACATCCACCATGTAGAGTGTACCATTCCAAATGGTTAACAACTCTTTTGAGAACTCACCCTTGAAGGTACCCACCTCAACTCCCTTACCATCAGGGAGTTGTGTGAATATTTCCTTGAAGAATTGAATTCTATTCTTCTCTATATTTATCACTTTAATATTGGTTTTTACGAATTAAATATATGAACTTTTGGTAGTTATCAATACATGTCATAAATTTACTACTATTCGCCAGAATTGAATAAAA
>CAYXWU010000129.1:0-1795 GCA_964468885.1 uncultured Aquiluna sp.
AACCCGTAACCCCCGCATTACAAGTGCGGTGCGCTACCAATTGCGCCAGGTCGGCCTACTGCCCAGAAAGTTTAGCGTTACTGAGCAGTGGCTGACTGGACAAATGCGGCAAAGTTAGCCGCTGAGACTAACTCCTCGCCGGTTGCCCAAATATATTGCTTGCCATTCACCAAGATTGTTGGAGTACCGGTCACAGTAATTCCCTGCTGAGGCTGAGATAGAACAGTCTGGGTGTGGGCGGTTACGTAATCGCCGAAGCTCTTAGCCTGAATACAGCCCTTCACTTCTTCGCTACCCGCTCCAGCTGCGGTGGCAAACTCAAATATTGCGTCATCGCTGTGACCTTCGGTGCCCTCTTCGGTCTGGTTCAGCATCATGGTCTCGTGGAAGTCAAAGAAGGCGTCTGGCTCAAAGTTGGCGACGCAGAAGGCAGCGTTTGCTACGCGTGAGGAATACTCATTTAGAGATGCTCTATCCAGGAAAGAAATTGGACGAATCTCTAATGTTGCCGCTCCGGTGTCAACCCAAGATCTGATCTGGGCAGAGTTAGGAACATCAAAGGCCTGGCAGACCGGGCACTGATAATCAACGTAAACAACAATTTCCGGAATTGGACCCTCAGCATCTGGAGTTGGGGTCTTAGTCTCAGTGAAGGCTTGAAGACCAACACCTAACTTGATGCCACCAAACTCAGTTAGGTTCTTCGGAACCTCAGAAACCGCTGGAGCCTCAGCGCGATTCGCCTGCTCAATGGCAATCACGGCAGCTACACCGCCGATAATTCCAAGTGCTACCAGGACCACCGACACCTGAATAAGTAGCTTGCTGCGCTTTTCCTTTTTGGCATTCTGCGCTCTGAGCTCCTTGGCCTTGGCTCTGGCGGCCTCGCGCTGCTCGGATCTGGTCGGCTTCTGGTTCAATTTGGCTCCCTTTTGAAGGTGGTTTACAACCCCACCATTCTAAGTAGTTGGTGGCATACTTATCCCACCTGCCCAGGCAGGAACTCATCACTACGGATCGTCCGGCACGTACCTGCCGGTGAAGGGGAAATCATGGCATCAGTGTCATTTAAAAGCGCAACTCGCCTGTATCCAGGCGGAACCAAGCCAGCGGTAGACAAGCTCGACCTGGAAATCAGGGATGGCGAGTTTTTGGTGCTGGTCGGACCATCGGGTTGCGGAAAGTCCACCTCGCTTCGAATGCTGGCAGGACTTGAAGAAGTAAACGAAGGTGCAATTTATATCGGAGACCGCGACGTCACCGATGTTCCACCAAAAGACCGCGACATCGCAATGGTCTTCCAGAACTACGCTCTCTATCCACACATGACTGTGGCAGAGAACATGGGCTTTGCTCTCAAGATTGCTGGTGTTAGCAAGGAAGAGCGAGCTGAGCGTGTTCTCGAAGCAGCAAAGCTGCTGGACCTTGAGCCATACCTAAACCGCAAACCAAAGGCATTGTCCGGTGGACAGCGTCAGCGTGTTGCGATGGGACGTGCGATTGTTCGTAAGCCACAAGTGTTCTTAATGGACGAACCACTGTCTAATCTTGACGCCAAGCTGCGCGTTCAGACTAGAACTCAGATTGCATCACTTCAAAGAAGACTTGGTGTGACAACTGTTTATGTAACTCACGATCAGGTTGAAGCTATGACCATGGGTGACCGAGTTGCAGTTTTGAAAGACGGACTACTTCAGCAGGTTGACTCACCGCGTGCTCTTTATGACAAGCCACAGAATGTTTTCGTTGCTGGCTTCATCGGATCACCAGCCATGAACCTGCTACAGCTGCCAAT
>CAYXWU010000130.1:0-1749 GCA_964468885.1 uncultured Aquiluna sp.
CAGGAAACAGGAATCAGTCTCATTTGCGTTAGCCATCTAAAGCGTCCAGAAAGCAAAGGTCACGAGGAAGGCGCAGCAACATCGTTGGCTCAGTTGCGTGGCTCAGGCTCAATTGCTCAGCTATCGGATATCGTGATCGGATTGGAGCGTAACGGTCAGGCTACTGATCCAATCGAGAGAAACACTACTCACGTTAGGGTTTTAAAGAATCGCTTCAGCGGTTACACTGGCGGAGCTGGTGAGTTGCTTTACAATCCATCAACCGGAAGAATGTTAGAAATTAAGGACAGTATATGAAAGACGATTTACTCGCAAAAGCCCTAAAGTATGCCAAGAACGATGACTATCATGTCACTCGCAAGATCATCACCGATCTGTGCGATGAGATTGAGCGTCTTCGTGAGCTTAATAAAGATGTCTTTAGTAGGATTCAGGATAATAAAGAAGTCTTTAATAACTCTGAACGCTATCTTTGGCTGCGTAACTCGGCATGGGATGTACCGCCAGACGCCTATGCACCGATAGTGGTCTTGAGCGATAGCAAGATGACGACTTGGGAATGGCTTGACGGAACTGCGCTGGACTTAACGATTGACAAATGGCGCAACGATGCTTAGCCTAAAGTGGATTGCAACCTATCTCTGCCTAGCTGGTATCGCATTGACGAGCTATAACATCTATCCGATGAACATTGTTCTTAGTTGTGTCGGTAGTGCGATGTGGGCTTGGGCAGGATGGAAGCAGCGAGACAATCCATTATTGATTGTTGAAGCCGTGGCTGTTTTCTTTTATGCGTCGGGGTTAATTACATGGATGTTATAAATACTTTTAAACAAGATTTAGAACGAGGAATAAAAGTAGAGCAACTCGTATTAAAAACTCTACAAAATAAATATCCTTGCGCTACACTTGTGTCCGCATTTAAAGGATACGATATTTGGATTCCAGAAGTACATAAATCGGTTGAAGTAAAATACGATCCGATGAGTAATCAAACCGGAAACATTGTCGTTGAGATTGAAATGTATGGCAAACCTTCAGCGCTCCTTACTACTAAAGCAGATTACTGGGTTTTTTACGATGAGCATGAAATGATTTCTATTAAACCAATGAAAATTATTGAGTGCATCTTGTTAAATAAATTACAGTATAGGGAATTTGTAGGAACCGGAGATCAGGTAAGTAAAAAAGCATTCTTAATTAAAAAACCGTTATTGTTTTCTTACGGAAATAAACTGGATGGATGACACAACACAAAGAGTATTTAAGTTAGCACAGGAATGTATCGAGGAGCTAAAGAAGAAAGTCGAATACATAGAATTATTGGAACAATATATTGAGGAGTTAGAAAATGGTGTGGAAATGCCCGCCACTGAATCTGTTCAACTGGAACAACCTATGGAAATGGAGGAATCAAATGACGACATGGACGACAGAAGACCGAGTGTTGTGCGAAGTAGACAGGCTAAACAAAGAGATCAAAGCACTACAAGATCAATTAGTGAAAGCGAATGTGGATCTGACGATGGCGATGGCGGAGCTGGAAGCCCTGAGACATCAGCTGATAACCTTGACAAATAGCCAACATTAAGATACAGTTTATCTATGCGCTTATTATTGGACATCGAAACAACAATGGATCTATCCAAGATCTGGTGCGTAGTGACGAAGGATTTAGACACAAACGAGGTAAAAGTATGGAAAGAAGCAAAAGACTTGTCGGAGTACATAAAGGCAGCGAGTTTGATA
>CAYXWU010000131.1:0-1725 GCA_964468885.1 uncultured Aquiluna sp.
CGCTCTAGCAATACCTTCTGGGCAACTGCTGGATCAAGCTGAGCATCTCTTGCCAAGATTGCAACTGCGTCTTCTGGGTTATCCAAAATCCACTGACGTGCTTTCTGGTACTGAGCTAGCACAATCTCAACAATCTCTGGCTTGGCAGCAAGGAACTTGTCAGTTGCGTTGAGCACTCCCCAAGAGGCGAACTCTGGATTGTTGTAGAGAATCTTGCTGCCAGCAGTTAGTTCGCTGGTAGATGTGAGTGGCTCCAAACCAGCCCACGCATCAACATCGCCTGACTCCAGTGCCTTCTGTCCGTCTGCGTGAATTAGATTCACAATTTCAACGTCACTAGCCGATAGACCGGCCTCGGCAAGGCTCTGCAGTAGGTGGAAGTAAGGGTCAGTTCCAGATGCAGCGGCAATCTTCTTACCCTTCAGATCAGCTACGGATGCAATTGTGCTGTCTTTTCCAACCACGATTGATGCCCAGTTCGGCTGCGAGAAAACACCAATGGTGGTTAGTGCAACACCATTAGCGCGAGCTGCAACAGCAGCTGCGCCGGCAGAAGAAGCGATGTCTAGTGCCTCAGCGTTTAGGTTTTCGATTGCTTTGCTAGAACCGGCAGAGAGAATCCACTCAACGGTGTAGCCGCTGTCGCTCACTGCTTCTTCCAACCAGCCCTGGTCTTTGATAACGAGGCTCAGCGGGTTCCAGTAGGCGTAATCAATGCGCAGTACCTGGTTCTCTCCAGAAACTGGTGCTGATTCTCCAGCAACACAGCCTGTGAGTGCTAGCAGGGATGCCGCTGCGACTGCAACTGCCGATTTAAGTTTGTTTGTCTTTCTCATGTTTCTTATTTGTGCTTTCTTTATGGATGAATTCCAAACTTGGACAAAAGTTCAGTTCTAAGTGGTGCAAGTCCTGGGTGCGAACGATCTCTCGGACGCGGGTGATTCACCTTGATTACCTCATCAATTCCTCGACCGCGCTCTGCTAGAACAACAATGCGATCAGCCAGGTGAAGAGCCTCATCAATATCGTGAGTCACCAAAATTACGGTTGCACCGGTTGCACCAGTTACCTCAAGCAGCAAATCCTGCATTAGTAACCTGGTTAGCGCATCCAGTGCAGCAAAAGGTTCATCGAGTAGCAAAACACCTGGGTGTCCAGCGAGGCCTCTGGCTAGTGCAGTTCTTTGAGCCATTCCTCCAGAAACCTGTCTTGGAAGATGTTTTTCAAATCCAGCTAGTCCAACTGAAGCCAGTAGTTCGATGATTTCTTTTTCAGATCTCTTCCCCCGCGCGCCAATGGCAACGTTGTCTTTCAAACTTAGCCATGGCAGAAGTCTTGGTTCTTGGAAAACAAAGCCGCAGCGCTCATCAACGCCGGCAACTTCGTGTCCATCAACTTTGACAACCCCATCGGTTGGTTTATCTAATCCGGCAATTAGTCGCAGCAGGGTTGACTTGCCACAACCAGAAGGTCCCAGTAGAACAACAACTTCCCCAGCTTGGATCTCAAGGTTGATGTCTCTAAGGACGTCATTACGCTTCAGACCTTTGCCAAAGTGCTTGTTTACCTCTTTGATGCTCACCGAGGCAGGCTCAACCTTTGGGCTGGTTGGTTTAGTGGATTCCGCTATTGCCAATTGATTCACCTATTGATGTCAGGGATATGGGGGTTTGCGAGGCTTCACCCTCGCGGCTTAGTTCACCGTTAAGAAAAACGCAGAGCTAA
>CAYXWU010000132.1:0-1688 GCA_964468885.1 uncultured Aquiluna sp.
AAATACCATGCAGGTAACGGTATTTTCATCGCAGGTGACGCAGGTAGAGGGGCAAGTCTTGTAGTCTGGGCGATAGCTGAAGGCAGAGCAGCCGCTTCAGCAGTAGATGAATATCTCGAAGGCGAGACAGAGTTGCCTTTCCCAGTAAAGCCGACCGACCAACCTATCTCGGTTTACAGCTAAGTAAGGAACATAAATGAGACGCGCAAAAATCGTTGCAACATTCGGGCCGGCGGTTGGTGATTACGACAAAACCAAAGCTGTCATATCAGCTGGTGTCGATGTAGCGAGATTGAACCTTTCCCATGGTGACTACTCCGTGCATGAGGCGTCATACAACAACATTCGCAAAGCCGCTGAGGAGCTAGATAAGCCAGTAGGCATTTTGGTTGACCTTCAGGGTCCGAAAATCCGGCTGGCGCGATTTAGAAACGGCAAAGAAGAACTATCTGTTGGCCAGGAATTTACAATTACAACTGCCGAAGTGGAAGGCGATGCCAGTATTTGTGGCACCACCTATAAAGGCCTTCCGCAAGACGTAAAGCCTGGCGATCCACTTTTGATTGACGATGGCCGAATCGCTCTTCGAGCAAAGAAGATCGACGGAAACAAGGTTATTTGTGAAGTTGAAATCGGTGGACCAATTTCAAACAACAAAGGAATCAATCTTCCAGGTGTTGCGGTAAATGTTCCCGCCATGAGTGAGAAGGACGAAGAGGACCTTCGATGGGCCTTACGAATGGGAGCAGACATGATTGCCCTGAGCTTCGTCCGCTCCGCCAAAGATGTAACACGGGCCCACGAGATCATGAAGGAAGAGAATCGATTCGTTCCATTAATTGCCAAGATTGAGAAGCCGCAGGCAGTAGATGCTCTTGAAGAGATCGTTGATGCTTTCGATGGAATCATGGTTGCACGAGGAGACTTGGGTGTAGAGCTACCGCTAGAGCAGGTTCCTCTTGTTCAAAAGCGAGCTGTCGAACTGGCAAGACGATGGGCTAAGCCAGTTATCGTTGCTACCCAGATGCTTGAGAGCATGATTGAGAACAGCAGACCGACAAGAGCGGAGGCTTCTGACGTAGCCAACGCAGTACTTGATGGCGCTGATGCCCTGATGCTCTCTGGCGAAACTTCAGTTGGAAAATACCCGGTCGAGACCGTTGCGACCATGGCGAGAATCATCGAATCCACTGAAGAAAATGGTCTTGAAAGAATTCCCGATCTTGGAACTAAACCACACACTCACTCTGGAGCAGTCGTGAAGGCGGCCCTTGACATTGCTGACTTGTTGGGCAGTAAGTTCGTCTGTGTTTTCACCGAGAGCGGCGACACGCTTCGACGCGTAAGCCGCTTACGCTCACGAATTCCAGTTCTTGCATTCACACCGAGTGAAAGCGTGCGCCGCAAATTAGCTTTGGTTTGGGGTGCAACGACATTCCTTGCCGAGCAAGTCAAGCACACTGACCAAATGATTAAGCAAGTCGACGAGATTGTGATGGAGTCTGGGAAGTGCAAATTAGGGGATGAGGTCATTGTTGTGGCCGGTTCCCCACCAGGAATTCCTGGTTCGACCAACTCCCTTCGCGTACACAGGGTAGGCGATGCTGTTCACAACGCTGCCCCTGGATACGCTAACTAACTGTGCCGGAAGTGGGATTTGAACCCACACGCCCTTTCGGACAACGCAT
>CAYXWU010000133.1:0-1661 GCA_964468885.1 uncultured Aquiluna sp.
GTAACGATCCCTGACGGTAGCCGTTGGGTTGTGATTTAAGGAGCAGGATATGCCACTCATTCTTGACGGCACAGAAGGTATTACACAGCCGACGATCACGACGGCTTTTGGGGTTCCAGCAGGCACAACCGCCCAGCGCCCTGATCCCGCTGAGGTGGGCATGATCCGGTTTAATACCACATTTGGTGCGCTAGAAAACTACACACCTGAAGGATGGTTTCGGGTCAGCGTACCGATACCAACACTGACATCTGTTACCGGAGACATTATCAATGGGCAGTCGTCAGTTTTGACGTTAGCAGGCACGAACTTTGGAACAGGCGCAGGTGCGGTGCGATTTACTGCTGGCTCAACCGTAGAGAATGTCACGGTTACACCTGCCTCTCAAACATCGGCTACTGTTACGGTTCCAGCCGCGATTTTTAACTTAAGTGGTGGGACGGTTGTTGCCGTCCAATTCATCAACGCAGATAACGGCGTGTCGAATAGCATTAATAAGACTGTCATTGTCCTACCCACGGTTAACTTTCTTGTGGTGGCAGGAGGTGGTGGGGGTGCTACAGCTAGAGCAAACGGTGCTGGTACTGGTGGCGGCGGCGCTGGTGGGTATCGAACCAGTGCTGGAACTTCGGGTGGCGGTGCTTCCGCTGAATCCGCGCTGTCAGTTTTCACTGCAACCAACTATGTTGTGACGGTAGGCGCTGGTGGCGCTGCTGGTGGAACATCCTCATCTGGCGCTGCAGGGTCAAACTCGGTTTTTGCAACCATCACCTCAATAGGCGGTGGTGGCGGGGGGAGCATAAACGAAACAAACCCAACCACAGGCGGGTCTGGCGGCGGTTCTGGTAGACCGCCAATTGTGGGTGCTGCTGGAACAGCTAATCAAGGGTTTGCTGGCGGAAACGGCCAAGAAGGGGGCGCGTTTGTAGGTGGTGGCGGTGGTGGCGCAGGGGCGGTTGGTGTTGCGGGCGCGTCTGGTGGTACCGGCGGCGCTGGCGTTGCGTCGTCCATAACTGGCTCTAGCGTAACTCGTGCTGGCGGTGGTGGTGGCGGTGCCTACGCAGGTAGCGGCGGCTCCGGCGGTAGCGGTGGCGGAGGGGCTGGTGGTAGCAGTAGTAGCCCGTCGCAGGGCGGAGCGGGTACCAGCAATACTGGTGGCGGCGGTGGTGGCGGTGGCAATAACAGCGGTGCTTTTGCTTCTGGTGGGGCGGGCGGCTCTGGCGTAGTCATCCTCAGATACGCAGACACACTAACCATCACAAACCCCGGCGGCGGCCTGACATTTACAACCGCAACTGTTGGCAGCGACAAGGTGACAACCTTTACCGCTGGTACAGGTAACATCCAATTCGCTTAAGGAATGACAATGGCACACTATGCGTTTTTAGATGAAAACAATGTCGTCACCGAAGTGATTGTCGGCAACCCTGAAGGCGGCTTGATAGATTGGGAGTCGCACTACAGCGCGTTCCGTGGTCAGGTCTGCAAGAGAACTTCGTACAACACCCACGGCGGTGTCCACGCAAACGGCGGTGTCCCATTCCGCAAAAACTACGCAGGCATCGGGTACACATACGACGCTCAACGAGACGCGTTTATTCCCCCTAAACCATTCCCATCGTGGCTCTTGAATGAAGACACCTGCTTGTGGAACGCGCCCG
>CAYXWU010000134.1:0-1597 GCA_964468885.1 uncultured Aquiluna sp.
GTGAAGCAGATTAATGCTCAGATGGAACAGCGCAATTACGAGGGTCTACTGCGGTGATTCGGTTACTCCTGATCGGCCCACCAGGTGCCGGGAAGGGAACCCAGGCAGCTGAGCTTGCCAAGTACTTTGGGATTCCTGCCATTTCAACCGGAGATATCTTCCGTGAGAACGTGCGCAATGAAACTGAGCTTGGCCTTAAAGCTAAAGCATTTATGGACCGCGGTGAATACGTTCCAGATTCCCTAACTAATGAACTTGTTCGCGATCGCCTACACAAACCAGATGCGCAAGTTGGCTTTTTGTTAGACGGCTATCCAAGAACCATTGATCAGGTTGAAGAGCTGGATCAGATTCTGCACGATGCCGATAAGAAACTAGATGCGGTTGTTCAGCTAACTGCTGATGGCGATGAGCTTCTGCGAAGACTTTCTGGTCGGGCACTTGAGCAGGGTAGAAGTGACGATACTCCAGACGTAATCAAGCGCAGACTCTCTGTTTATGAAGAGCAGACTGCTCCGCTTATTGATGTTTATGTTTCTCGCGGTGCAGTTTCGATGATTGATGGTCTTGGCGATGTTTCTGAGGTCACCGGCAGAATCATTGAAGCGCTTTCCGCTCGCGGTTTCTCCAAATGAGAAAAAGCTACACACTCAAAACCGACGAAGAGATTCGCAAGATGCGAATTGCAGGACTTCTCACCGCAAAAGCTCTAGAAAATGTCAGGGCAGCTGTGAAGCCTGGTGTTACGACGCTTGAGCTTGACAAAATTGCTGAAAAGACAATTCGTGATGGTGGGGGAGTGCCAAACTTTCAACTGGTGCCCGGTTACTACCACACCATATGCGCATCAATAAATAGTGAGATTGTTCACGGCATCCCAACCAATCGCGAACTAAAAGCAGGCGACCTGCTTTCAGTTGACTGCGGCGCTGAGGTGGATGGCTGGAATGGCGATAGTGCTTTTTCGATTGTGGTGCCAGGGGATGATTCAGAACTTGCCAAGCAAAGACAAAAACAGTCGGATGTTTGTGAAGAATCACTCTGGGCGGGTATTGCGGCGTTTGCCAAGGGCAGCAAGCTCAATGACATCGGAATCGCAGTTGAAGAGTATGTGAAAAGCCAAGGTCCCTACGGGATTTTGCAGCAGTACATCGGGCACGGTATTGGCCGCTCGATGCACGAAGACCCTGCCGTTTTCAACTACAAAACCCGAGATCCAGGTCCAAAGCTGGTGGCAGGGATGTGCCTGGCCATCGAGCCGATGATTACCGCTGGCGACCAGGCCACCTTTATCCAGGATGATGACTGGACTGTCGAGACTATGGACGGATCCGATGGAGCCCACTGGGAGCACTCGGTTGCCTTGCATTCTCGGGGAATCTGGGTTTTGACGGCCCCGGATGGCGGAAAATCAAGGCTGGCTCGCTATGGCGTGGTGCCGGTCGAGCTCAACTAGCCCCACTAGCATTCGCCAGCAAAACCCCCTAGACTTGCTCTTCGGCGTTTCTGACACGAAAACCCTTTGCCTAAAAAGCCTTGGAATTTTCATGTTTGTTGCGCTCAACGTAGTGAAGTGAGTATGGCCAATAAAGACGGC
>CAYXWU010000135.1:0-1588 GCA_964468885.1 uncultured Aquiluna sp.
AGAGCAGCGGTCTCCAAAACCGCAAGTTGCAGGTTCGAGTCCTGTCCGCCCTGCGCAGAAAGAAGGTCAGTAAATGGCAGAAGAGAACGAAAAGGCTTCGGAAGACCTGGTTGAAATTGCGAAAGCAGAATCAGCCAAGGCGAAGAACCCAATTCAGCGCACCCGGCTATTCATTCGCCAGGTGCTCGCGGAGCTTTCCAAGGTCACCAAGCCAACTCGTAAAGAGCTAATCAACTACACAGCCGTGGTCTTGGGATTCGTGGCCGTAGTCATGGTCATCATCTCTTTCCTTGACTGGGTCTTCCTAAACGTTGTGACCTTTGTGTTTGCAGGATAAAGAGGAAAATTGTCAGACCTAAATTTCAGTGACGTCTCGGAAAACGAGCCGGTCGCAATCGCCGAGGAAGCACTGGGTGAGAACGTCGATCTCGACGCTATCGACCTAGCTGCTGCCGAGGATGAGGCCGAGCACGAGCTCGATGGCTTCCAGGTTGAGGAAGCTCCGGTTGCAGCTGTTGCAGCTGAGGACTCCGAGGACCCATACCGCAAGTTCCGCGCTGAGCTTCGTGAGATGCCAGGCAAGTGGTACGTAATCCACTCCTACGCAGGCTATGAGCGCAGGGTGAAGCAGAACATTGAAACCCGTAAGGCTCAGCTAGCCGGTGGCGACGATGTCTACCAAATCGAAGTTCCCATGGAGGAGAGCATCGAGATCCGCAACGGTTCTCGCAAGCTTGTCTCCAAGGTCCGCATCCCAGGTTATGTGCTAGTTCGTATGGACATGACCGAGGAAAGCTGGTCCTTGGTTCGCCACACCCCAGCTGTTACCGGATTCGTTGGGAACTCCCAGCACCCAACCCCGCTTCGTCCAAACGAGGCATTTGAGATGCTAAAGCCCCTCTACACCCCGGAGGAGACCGAAGAGGTCAAGACCGCAAAGGCCCAGGTTCAGTCTGGCAAGGCCAAGGGCAAGAGCATCCCAATCAAGATCGACTTCCAGGTCGGCGAGAGCATCCTCATCAAGGATGGCTCATTCGCTGGACTACCTGGAACCATTTCCGAGATCAAGCCAGAGTCTGGCAAGGTTACGGTTCTGGTTTCGCTCTTCGAGCGTGAGACTCCAGTCGAGCTGTCCTTTGACCAGGTCGGCCCGCTGAACTAACCAATAAGAAAGATAAGAAATGGCACCCAAGAAGAAAGTCACCGGTCTGATCAAGCTTCAGATCCAGGCTGGCGCTGCTAACCCAGCTCCACCTATCGGACCTGCTCTAGGTCAGCACGGTGTAAACATCATGGAGTTCTGCACCCAGTACAACAACGCCACCGCTGACCAGCGCGGCAATGTTGTTCCGGTTGAGATCACCGTTTACGAAGACCGTTCCTTCACCTTCGTTCTAAAGACCCCACCAGCTGCTGAGCTAATCAAGAAGGCAGCCGGAGTCCAGAAGGGCAGCGCAACCCCTCACACCGTGAAGGTTGCAAAGCTATCCAAGGAGCAGGTTCTAAAGATCGCCGAGATGAAGATGAGCGACCTAAACGCTAACGACGTCGAAGCAGCAGCAAAGATCATCGCCGGAACCGCCCGCTC
>CAYXWU010000136.1:0-1577 GCA_964468885.1 uncultured Aquiluna sp.
ACCATACGAGCAGCCGAGCTAAGCTGTACATCTTCTCCACTCGCTCCCATGCTTGTGCTTCTGACATCATCAGTGCTCAGCGTAGGGAATCGTTGGAGTATCTGATCCCGCACCCACTGCTGTAACTTTCTTCCTTTTGCTTTTGCTGACTGGGGTTTCAACTTTAATTACCTTTCGTTTCTTAATCCATGCCTTTGGTATGTGCATCCTAGCGTTACTATCTTCCTTAGACACTGTCGATGCGATACATAAAGCGTCTGCTGTTTCGCTTACTAAGAAGCCGATGGTGTGGCAGAGGTGGATCTCCGCTTTGACTTCGTCTTCCCAGCCTGAGTCGGCAACTGCGTCGACCCACTGGACGTAGATAGCTTTGGTGGAGTCCAGATCTCGTTTGGCTGCCTTCTTATCCACAGTAACTGTCCGTTCTCCAGCACCCTTGCTTCGTCTCCTTTGTAAGCTTCCAGGACAGCAAGATACATTTCGTTTTCGTCTTTGCATTCTTTAAGTATTCTCTCTGCTTTAACTGCTCCAATGCCTTTAATCCCAACAACATTGTCTACCCTATCACCAGTTAAAATTTGTTTATAAAAATTCCTAATCCCTTCTTCCTCAGTTATGAAGTAGCGATGATCTTTAGTAAAGTTAAAGTGATCACCACGAATCATGTCTAAGTCTTTATCAATGGTACAGATACAATACTCACCTGGCTCAAGAGCATACGCTGCGATACCGATAGCGTCGTCTGCTTCTTGTCCTTCAATCATCTCAAAGCCCCATGCAGTTTGCATGTACTCTCTGAGTAGGTCGTAGTGTTCAGGCTTTGCAGCTTTACGATTACCCTTGTACGGAGCAGTCTTAGCTATCTCGTGCCTGAAGTTACCACCACCAGTTAAGTATCCTTTGTAATCCTCGAAGCCATTGAATAGGATTAGGTTCTCTAGAAACTCACCACATCTAGCAATCGCTATTGACTCTGGTTCACCCTCAGAAGCAAAGCCAATGCGATATACTAGGATGTCCCCATCAATCAGGGCAAGATGCATTAGAGAGCTTCTTCCTCGATGTCAGCTAGGTTAACACCTTGTGGTTTGTACTCGATCAATTCTTTAATGATGATCTTGCTGATACCAACTCCAACACCTTTCTTACCACCAACATTATAATTGTATGGCTTGATCAGTGCTACACCTTTAGAGCCGTTAGCAACTTTAACATTGATAGGGCTGCCCTTCTCATCCACTGCAAGGATAGGATATAACTTGCTCTTAGCAGTAACGAAGAAGCCTTGATCTGGTTTGTTGGCATCGTTCTTAACATTGATACCCATGTCCATCAAAGTCTTGATCGCATCCTTAGAGAGGTTGCAAAGATCTACCTGATACTTCTCCGAGTATTTATTCTTCTCGTTTAAAGAAGCCCAGAAGAGATCGGCTTTGATTGGTATTGGTTTTGCTTGTTCCATTTATTTCTCCTTAGTAAACAACTACATATATTATACACTACGATTAGTGCTTTGTCAACTGCTTCTCATCTAGACCGTCTGTTTCCAAGATAGCGATTGTACGTTCAAGTAATTC
>CAYXWU010000137.1:0-1545 GCA_964468885.1 uncultured Aquiluna sp.
TGTGGTGCTGCTTGAATCCTCGTGCTGAAGTGGCTGATGAGTTGTATAGATTCCTAGTGGAGAACAGCTTTAGAATAACCAAGCAAGGGTTTTTCGTGGCTCTACGAAACGTTGTCACTCTGCATGGATCAAATGAGCTTGTTAGATTCGTTAGCGAAACCTACACAAACATCAAAGCCGTGTGGAAGAAAAGCCCTAATGACTATCATGTGATTCTTCGTCCTGATGGAAGTTATACATTCATGCACTATGATAAAATGTTTACCAATCAAGAAGAGAGATGTCATTCTTGTGGTGGTACAGGAGATGTGTGGGATGATGAGGATGAAACATGGGGCTGCTGCTGGGATTGCGATGAGACTGGTATGATTAGTCAAAATCGTAAAAACTATGAGGGTACAGACCTAGGTGTTCTAACAGATCTCTATCTTGATCTTCCAAACAGAGCAGAGAACAGATTTACAGATGACTGGACCAAGACATTTGATATTCGTATTGGTCAAGTGGTAAGCATGCCTATGCATGAGTGTAACTGGTCTACACAAGATTGTGCTGCTGCTGGTCTTCACTTCACTGCTGATCAGATTCATTATGTAGGATGTGGTGATCAGTCTGTATTGATGCTCATCAACCCAATGAAGGTTGTTGGTATTGGTCAGCACAAGGGTAGATGCTATGAGTATTTACCAATCTCCACTGTCCCTAGAGAAGATGCAACAAGAATTCTTCACGATCTAGACTTTGATACAATTGACCTGGATGAGTTCTATGTAGAGAAGGAACTAGAATCTCTATCTGAAAGAGCTCAGAAAGCATTTGCTGAAGAGGCTAAGAAGTATCAGTTCAATCTTCCTTCTATTTCATCTAGTGAAATTGGAAGCATTGTCAATTCCCTAAACAAGATGAGAAATGAACTGGACAATAGAGTTAAAGAAGTTGTATAATCATCCTGAACGGATAGTTGAAAACATGCAGAGTGTTTACAACAAGTGTATAGACAATGATTTTATGTATGGAAAGGGTTGGTACAGTCGTGCCAACCTTTTTTCTTTAGCCTTGTCTGAGAAGTACGGTGTGTCAGAGATGAAGGCTGCTGGTATAATTGCAGCTCTGTCACCTCTTAAAGAATGGACACTTAACAAAGCAATGGCTGAAGAGTTTATTAGAACAAAAGGGAAGACGTGTAGACACACATCTATACAAGCCCTGAAGGCTAGGAGAATTCTTAACTATGCCTCTACAAAGAAAGATGTGGAGGTTTCTCTTGGTGGACTGAAGACAATTAATTTCTTCAATAATATTTACGATCCTTCTTCTAAAGACCATGTTACAGTGGACAGACATCACATCTATCTATCACTTGGATGGGATGCACAAGCTTGTACACCAAAACAATATGAGTTCATAAAGGAAAATACTATTATATTAGCCAACGAACTCGACATTATCCCTCATGAGTTGCAGTCAACTCTGTGGGTTTGTTGGAAAAGGATTAAAAAAGATGAAGAAAAAACCAGTCAAAAAGCGAGCTAGTGCAAAAATAAA
>CAYXWU010000138.1:0-1447 GCA_964468885.1 uncultured Aquiluna sp.
GTCAGGCTGCAAAGAAGGGAGTAGGCGGAGAAGTCCTCGCCTACATCTGGTAATCGCGCATGTCACGTATTGGAAAAATGCCTATCCCGCTTCCAGCGGGTGTCACAGTTGCCATCGATGGGCAGCACATTGCGGTCAAGGGACCTAAGGGCGAGCTAGCTCTTACCGTCTCAGAGCCAATCAAGATCACCATCGAAGACGACTCCGTAATTGTTACCCGTCCAGACGATGAGGCTAAGTCCAAGTCTCTGCACGGCCTAACCCGCACCCTAATCGCGAACAACGTTCACGGCGTATCCACTGGATTCACCAAGAACCTTGAGATCGTAGGAACCGGTTACCGCGCTGCATTGAAGGGAACAACTCTTGAGTTGGCTCTTGGATTCAGCCACCCAGTTGTAGTTGAGCCACCTCAGGGCATCACCCTGGCTGTCGAGGGAAACACCAAGATCATCGTCTCCGGTGTTGACAAGCAGGCAGTCGGCGAGGTTGCAGCCAACATTCGCAAGCTACGCAAGCCAGAGCCTTACAAGGGCAAGGGTGTTCGCTATGAAGGCGAGAAGGTTCGCCGCAAGGCCGGAAAGAGTGGTAAGTAATCATGGGTCTCGGTACTAGAGGAAAGTCGAAGTCAGCTGCTCGTGGCCGTCGCCACGACCGCCTTCGCAAGAAGATTGAGGGCACTGCAGCACGCCCTCGCCTAGTTGTTACTCGTAGCGCCCGTCACGTATTCGTGCAGGTGGTAGACGACTCCAAGGGTCACACCCTGGCGAGCGCGTCGACCATGGAGGTCGAGCTACGCAAGGACAACGGCACCAAGACTGACAAGGCAACCGTCGTGGGCAAGCTAATTGCTGAGCGTGCCAAGGCAGCTGGCGTCTCCGAGGTTGTATTTGACCGTGGCGGTAACCGTTACGCAGGCCGCGTTGCAGCAATTGCTGACGCAGCTCGCGAGGCAGGACTGACACTGTGAGCGAAGAGAAGAAGGAACAGGAAGTGGCAGAAGCTACCGTGGTTGCAGAGACCACTACCGTTGACCCGAACGAGCGCGAGCAGCGTCGCGGTTCACGTGAGCGTGGACCTCGTACCGAGCGTCGCGATCGTGAAGAGACCAAGAGCCCATTCTTGGAGCGCGTTGTCACCATCAACCGTGTTTCCAAGGTTGTAAAGGGTGGTCGTCGCTTCGCATTCACCGCACTGGTTGTGGTTGGAGACGGAGAAGGACTAGTAGGCGTTGGCTACGGCAAGGCTAAGGAAGTTCCTGCAGCTATTGCCAAGGGCGTTGAGGACGCGAAGAAGAACTTCTTCCGCATTCCGCGCTCAGGCTCAACCATCCCTCACCCAGTTCAGGGTGAAGCAGCAGCCGGTGTGGTTCTGCTTCGTCCAGCATCCGCTGGTACCGGTGTTATCGCCGGTGGTCCAGTTCGTGCAGTACTGGAGTGTGCTGGTG
>CAYXWU010000139.1:0-1441 GCA_964468885.1 uncultured Aquiluna sp.
TATCATCCTGCATAATTTTGCAAGTTTCTTTTACCATTTTCATTTCTTCCTTGGTGTAACCGTTGTCTAAGAAAACATCAATTTGAGGAATCACATTTAAATCGATTTGGTATTTGTATGCCATCTCTCCTTCCTTGCCTGCGCGTTCATTAAAGAGTTGATCTACCGCTTGTTTCCCTGTTCCGGTTACACTTTGATAAGTGCTCACAACCACACGCTTAACTTTATATTTCTCGTGCAATGGCTGTAATGCCACCACCATTTGAATGGTAGAACAATTGGGGTTAGCAATGATATAATCATCCGCTGTTAATACTGAGGCATTAACTTCTGGTACTACTAATTTTTTAGTAGGATCCATACGCCACGCCGAAGAGTTATCAATGACACGAATGCCAGCAGCCGCATACTTAGGTGCCCACTCGAGTGAAGTACTTCCACCCGCCGAAAAGATAGCAACAGCGGGCTTAGCGGCGATACCGTCTTCCATACTTACTACCTTATACGCTTTCCCTTTAAATTGAACTTCTTTACCAACAGATCTTTCTGATGCTACCGGTACAATTTCAGTGACAGGAAAATTACGTTCGGCAAGTACTTGTAACATTTTTGTACCTACCAGGCCAGTTGCCCCTACGACTGCTACTTTCATTTTTTTAGTTTTTGTTTCTTATGGTTTAAAAAAAGAGGCCCTCCCATTTGGGAAGGCCTCTTGCGTATGTTTATACATTACAAAACGAAGCACCTCCCTGATTAGAGTGGTTTTTGGATACGTTTTGTATGTTTCGATGTGCTCATGTACGGTTGTAAAATTAGGGGCATTTGAATACAACGCCAAAATATTTTAAGCGCTATTAAACGACGAGCTTGATATCAAAGTTTACTAGATCAACAAACTCAGAGATACGATCGCTAATATCTACTTTGCTAATTTCTCTCAAACGCTCGGTACCAAATTTTTCTACACAATAAGATGCCATCGCAGAACCCACTATAATGGCGGTTTTCATATTTTCAAAAGAAATGTCTTTGGTACGTACGATATGTCCAATAAATCCACCCGCAAAAGTATCACCAGCCCCTGTTGGATCAAATACTTCTTCTAATGGAAGTGCAGGTGCAAAAAACACTTGATCCCCTTGGAATAAAAGCGCACCGTGCTCTCCTTTTTTAATCACTAAATATTTAGGACCCATGTCCATGATTTTTTTAGCTGCTTTTACAAGGCTATACTCGCCCGTCAATTGACGTGCTTCACTATCATTCACCATTAATACATCCACAAGGCTGATGGTGTGTAATAAATCATCCATCATTATTTCCATCCAAAAGTTCATGGTATCCATGACAATAAGCTTAGGACGGTTTTTCAATTGCTTAATTACGCTGCTTTGCACGCTAGGCACTAAATTACCCAGCATCAAAAATTCGCAGTCTTGAT
>CAYXWU010000140.1:0-1357 GCA_964468885.1 uncultured Aquiluna sp.
CGCGCTTGGCCTTCATGCGGGCCAGCTGGTCGTATTCGCGCTGCAGGCTCTCGCCCACGCGGGTGCGCACGGCGTCCATGCTGTCCGCGCCCAGGCGCTTGGCAAGATCGTCATCCAGCGCCGGCAGGGTCTTCACCTTCAGGCCCTTGGCGGTGATGGCGAAGACCGCCGCCTTGCCCGCCAGCTCGGCCGATCCGTATTCGGCCGGGAAGGCCACGTCGATGTCCTTCACCTCGCCGGGGGACATGCCGACGAGCTGTTCGGTGAAGCCGGGGATGAAGCCTTCGCCGGCCACCTCGATCGGCATGTCGGAGGCGGTGCCGCCCTGGAAGGGCTCGGCGAGGGTGCCGTCCTCGTTCTTCAGCCGGCCGACGAAGTCGCAGACCAGGATCTCACCCGTCGCGGCGGGGCGGGCTTCCGCCACATCCTCGCTGCCCGCCATGCGCTGGCGCATGGTCTCGAGGAATTCGTTGATCTCCGCCTCGCCCGGCGTCGCCTTCTCCCGCGTCAGCTCGACGGAGGCGAAGTCCGGCATCGGGATCTCGGGCAGCAGCTCGAGCTCGATCTTGTATTCCAGGTCGGCGCCGTCGCTGTAGTTCACCAGCTCGATCTTCGGCTGCATGGCCGGGCGCAGGCCGCGGTCGGAAATGACCTGGCGGGTCGCCTCGTTCACGCTCTCTTCCAGCACTTCGCCGGCAACGGCCTGGCCGTAGCGCGCCTTGACGACGGCGGCCGGCACCTTGCCGGGGCGGAAGCCGGGCAGCTTCAGCTCGGAGCCGATCTTGGCCAGGCGCTTGGCCTGGCGTTCGGCGAGGCTCGCCGCGGGCACGACGACCTGGAACGCCCTCTTGAGCCCTTCGGCCGGCAGCTCGGTGACCTGCATGTGAACCTTCCGGAATCCTGATCGCGGCGTCCCGGCGGGCGCCGCCCAACTGCATGAAGCCCGCCCCGTTAGCGCCGCACGCGTCGCGGGGCAATGGGGCGGGGGCTGTTCCGGTGGGGGTGGGGGGCGTGGAGAAGGCCATTGGCACCGGGAAGGTCGGTCGCGCCCCCACCCGCCCGCTACGCGGGCACCCTCCCCCGCACAGCGGGAGAGGGAAGTTGGCAGCTCGGCGTCTGAAGGTGTCACAGAGTGCTTGCGGCCGGCCATGGGCCGGCCGAGCGCCCGAAGGGCGCCGCGCACAGCCCGCACGTCCGGCCGGGCGCAACCGTGGCCTGCGCGAAGCCAAGCCGCCGGAGGCGGCGCCCGGCGTCTGAGGGCATCGCAAAAATTCACGCCCGGCGTCTGAGGGCACCAAAAATACTGCGGGCGGAGGGACTTGAACCCCCATGGCTTGCGCCACTGGAACCTAAATCC
>CAYXWU010000141.1:0-1267 GCA_964468885.1 uncultured Aquiluna sp.
CCGGAGATGAATGCCAAGCGCCTACAAAAATCTGCTCATCGCATGGCGCTACCTGAGCTACCGATCGAGACTTTCGTTGAATCACTTCGTCAGTTGATTGCCGTTGATGGAGCATGGGTCCCCACCCAAGATGGCGAAAAAACTCTTTATTTCCGTCCCTTTGAAATTGCAGCTGAAAACTTCTTAGGCGTTAGGGCAGCGCACCGAGCTGAATACCGAGTGATTGCATCGCCAGTAGGTCCTTATTTCACCGGTGGCATTAAGCCTGTTTCTATTTGGATAGCACTGGATTCCGCCAGAGCCGGCAAGCATGGAACAGGTGAGGCAAAAACAGGTGGAAACTATGCAGCAAGTTTGCTTGCGCAAAACGAAGGATATGAAAACGGTTGTTCGCAGGTTGTCTTTTTAGACGCGGAGAGCGCTACCTACATCGAAGAGCTTGGCGGAATGAATTTGTTCTTTGTATTCAAAGACGGATCAGTCGTGACTCCAGCTCTTGATGGCACGATTTTGCACGGTATCACACGAGACTCAGTGATTACTCTTCTCAAGGATCGTGGTCACAAAGTCGATGAGCGCAAATTCTCATTAGATGAGCTTCGCAACGCAGCAAAATCTGGTGATTTGGTTGAGGTATTCGCGTGTGGAACTGCAGCTGTTGTTACTCCGGTTGGCCTATTGAAGTCAAGGAAAGAAGAAATCGAAATTGGCGGGGGAGAGCCAGGCGCCCTAACGGTGTCCATCCGCGAAGAATTGACCTCAATTCAGTACGGAAATCTCCCAGACAAGCATGGCTGGCTTGTAAAGCTGGCAGACTAATCCAATGCGCTTAGCTCGCTTCTCATTGGACGGACATGTCCATAATGGACTGGTCGAAGCAGATCAGATTCATCAATTGGCTGGTTCATTTTTTGACTCAATTGAAAAGACGGGTCAGAGCTTTCCTCTTGCTGAGGTGACGCTTCTGACACCTGTCGAGCCAAGCAAAATTATTTGCATCGGTTTGAATTTCAAAGATCACGCCGAAGAAATTGGGCAAAACACCCAAGACGAACCACTGATGTTCTTTAAGCCTCCGAGCGCTCTTATCGCTAGTGGCGAGAAGATAATCATTCCTCCTCAGACCGCTAAGGCCGAGCTAGAAGTTGAATTGGCAATTGTCGTTGGCAAGAAAGCTAAGAACATTTCAGAAGCTAACGCCAAGTCCCACATCCTTGGCTACACAATTGCCAACGATGTGACAGCGCGCGACGTGCAGTTTTCAGAC
>CAYXWU010000142.1:0-1250 GCA_964468885.1 uncultured Aquiluna sp.
TAATGTGGTTTCGATGTCTAATAATAATCGCATAGAGTTATCTTACTTTATGTGCTAGGTTCTTGTCAACAAATATTAAGTTAGACCCGCAACGGATTATTGCATAATATCCGACATTGTGCATCAATGTGCGAATGTCTTCCTCGCTGTAAGGTTGAAGCTCAACGCAGATTACCTTAAACGGATGTAAGCAATAATTGATGCTGGCGAGAACATCATAGTCCATGCCTTCGATGTCAATCGTCAGGAAGTCCGGCGTAAGCCGATGCTTTAGAATCTGGTCAACTGTGAAGATTGGTAACTGCCGAGTCTCTGTAATACTGAACTCAGGGTAATCTACGACAAAACCCTCAGCAACCTCTTTTATGAAGCTATTTCGCCCAGATTGGCTATCAATCATGTAGAATTCTTGAAATCCTGACTTAATACCCACGCCAACATTAAGGTTAATATCCTGTGGTCTTTGCTCTAAGAACAGCTTATGTAGCTCCGGATTTGCTTCAACATTGATGCCTCGTGATCCGGTGTCGTAAAACAGTTTGGTGTTGCTGATATTCTCAGGATGGTGAGCGCCTAAGTCTAGATACGACGGATTACCGATACCGAGACTGTGAAAGATAGCCCGTATAACAATATCATCACCATGCTGAGCATAGGTCTTATCGCCAAAGAGTTGATCAGGATGTGCCATTAGTGTCTACCCTGCGTCGCTGTTATCAACTGGTGACGAAGTGCTTGAATCTCCGCCATCGCTATTGTCAGATTCGTTTCTGATTGAATCAAGCGATCCTGAAGATCCCTGATCTCTCTTTGTAGTTCTTCGACGCACTGCACTCGGTCTTCTGTCGTCCATGTTGTCATCTGATTTCTCCATTTCCAAAGGTTGTTCCAATTGAACAGGTTTAACGGCGGACACTTCCACACCACTTTCTAACTCCTCAATATATTGTTCTAATAACTCTATGTATTCTACCTTCTTACGAAGCTCTTCAATACACTCCTGTGCTAACTTAAATACTCTCTGTGTTGTGTCATCCATGTAATAAGTCCAGATACATAAAAGAAAACTGCTACGGCTTCAACAATCAATAGCGGATTATCCCGCTGCTTCCATCCTGCCCAAGCCCACATCGCACTACCGATAGCACTGAGAACAATGTTCATCGGATAGATATTGTAGCTAGTCAATGCGATACCGGCTAGGCAAAGATAGGTTGCAATCCACTTTAGACTAAGCATCGTTGCGCCAT
>CAYXWU010000143.1:0-1222 GCA_964468885.1 uncultured Aquiluna sp.
ATCGCCTTCTTCGCCTTGGTCTTCACCGGCTTCTGGCCGCTGATCGCCATCAGCTCAGCCACGGCGGCGTCGAGCTTCTTCTGGTCGCCGGCGGCTTCGCCAACGCCCATGTTGATGACGATCTTGTCGAGCTTCGGCACTTCCATCGGGTTCTTGTACCCGAACTCGGTGACGAGCTGCTTGCGCACGACCTCGTCGTAGTGCTTGCGAAGCCGCGGCTGCTCTACCGGGGACGCCGCCGCCGGGCCGGCCTTGACCGCAACCGTCGTCGCCGCCTGCCCGCCGCGCTCAGCGCCGCCAGGAGCCGCCTTGGCGGCCGCCTTCTTCGGGGCCGCGCCCTTCTTCGTGTCGCTCATCGGTCGATCACCTCGCCCGAGGCCTTCGCCACCCGGACCTTCTTGCCGTCTTCCAGCGTCTTGAACCCGACGCGGGTCGGCTTGTCGGTCTTCGGATCCAGCAGCGCGAGGTTGGAGAGGTCGATCGGACCCTCCTTCTCCGTGATGCCGCCCGGACGGCTCATGCCCTGCGGCTTCTCATGCCGCTTCACCATGTTCACGCCCTGCACGAAGGCGCGGTTTTCCTTGGGCACGACGCGAATGACTTCGCCCCGCTTGCCCTTGTCGCGACCGGCCAGAACCTGGACCTTGTCGCCCTTCCTGATCTTCGCCGCCATGGCCTTACAGGACCTCCGGCGCCAGCGAGATGATCTTCATGAACTTCTTCGCGCGCAGCTCGCGCACGACCGGTCCGAAGATGCGCGTCCCGATGGGTTCGCCCTGCTTGTTGATCAGCACCGCGGCGTTGCCGTCGAAACGGATCGCCGTGCCGTCGATGCGACGGACGGGATAAGCCGTCCGCACGATCACGGCGCGATGCACTTCACCCTTCTTCACCTTGGCGCGCGGGATCGCTTCCTTCACGGAAACGACGATCACGTCGCCGACGGAGGCCGTCTTCCGCTTGGAGCCGCCCAGCACCTTGATGCACTGAACGCGGCGCGCGCCGGAGTTGTCGGCAACGTCGAGGTTGGATTCGACCTGGATCATGGATCAGGCCCCCGCCAGCGCCGAAGCCGCGTCGAAGCCGGCCGGACGCGCAACGGACTCGCCGTTACGGCTGACCACCAGCCAGGACTTGGTCTTGCTGATCGGCCGGCACTCCTCGATGGAGACCAGGTCCCCCTCCTTGCAGAGGTTCGCCTCGTCATGCGCGGCATAGCGCT
>CAYXWU010000144.1:0-1213 GCA_964468885.1 uncultured Aquiluna sp.
TTGCGATCTCCAAACACTCCATCGATTCTTCTGACTGGTGGCCAGTACTTGCTTCGGCGCTGGCTATCAGTTGGGAAGACTGCCACTTCACGCGAGTAAGGGTGATTCCACTCATCGGTCAGGTGGCTTGCGGTGTGCGGAGCGTTGACTAGAGGATTGTCATCCTTTGGCCATTCGCCATCTTGAACTTTTCTAGCTTCTTCTCGAATCGCAAGCATCGCATCGATAAAGCGATCTAGCTCTTGCTTAGGCTCACTTTCAGTTGGCTCAATCATCAGCGTTCCAGAAACCGGGAAGCTCATGGTTGGTGCATGGAAGCCGTAATCAATTAGTCGCTTAGCAATGTCATCATTTCCAATGCCAGCTTCTTTCTGAAGTGGGCGAATGTCGATGATGGCTTCGTGTGCAACCAGTCCGTGGTTTCCGGTGTAGAGAAGTGGGTAAGCATCAGATAGTCGCTTGGCAACATAGTTGGCGCTCAAGACTGCAACAGCGGTTGCTGCCCTCAGACCCTCAGGACCCATCAGGTGAATGTATGCCCAGGAGATAGGAAGAATGCTTGGTGATCCAAATGGTGCTGCTGAGACAGGCCCATACTTAGGCAGATCTGCTTGGGCCATTGAGTGACCAGGCAGGAACTGACGCAGGTGCTCTCTAGCAACTACCGGACCAACACCAGGTCCACCACCACCGTGTGGGATGCAGAAGGTCTTGTGTAGGTTCAGGTGCGAAACATCGCCACCAAATTCACCGAACTTCGCATAACCAACTACTGCGTTGGTGTTTGCACCATCGATGTAGACCTGACCTCCGGCATCGTGAACCATCTTGCAGATTTCAACTACCGCTTCTTCATAAACACCGTGGGTGGAAGGGTAGGTGATCATCAGTGCGGCTAGTGAGTCTTTGTGCTCGGCGATCTTTTGCTTTAGATCCAAGACATCAACGTTTCCATCATTGTCACAAGCAACTACAACAACTTCCATACCGGCTAGAACCGCAGATGCTGCGTTGGTTCCGTGAGCCGAGGAGGGAATTAGGCAAATGTTGCGGTGTGAATCTCCACGTGAATGGTGATAGCCGCGAATAGCTAGCAGTCCCGCTAGCTCTCCCTGGCTACCAGCGTTTGGTTGCAGTGATACTGCTTCGTAGCCGGTGATGTCGCTCAGCCAAGAAGTAAGTTCATCAATTAGTTCTAAATAACCCTGGGTGT
>CAYXWU010000145.1:0-1204 GCA_964468885.1 uncultured Aquiluna sp.
AACAAGGTAGGCGTACCGGAAGGTGCGGCTGGATCACCTCCTTTCTAAGGAGCATTTAGAGAAGCTTGCTTCTCATAAAGCCAGAGTAAGACACCCGTTCTTACCTGGTGCTCATGGGTGGAACATCACATTGGATTTTTTCTAACACTTATCAACTAGTACGCCTCAGGGCTGGAACGGGATAGGTTACGGAAGCTATCAGCACGCTGTTGGGTCCTCGGGGATCGGATGAAACCCGGGGACCACAAAGGGCAAAAGCCTTTTTTGGTCTTTTCGGCTCTAATGTGACTGCTTTGGCAGGCGCTTAGAGTCCGCCCGTATCTTGAGAACTACATAGTGGACGCGAGCATCTGGTCTGATTAATTTCAGACCAAAAACATAATTAGTGTGTCAAGTTTCAAAGAGCACACGGTGGATGCCTTGGCAATAGGAGCCGAAGAAGGACGTAGCAATCTGCGATAAGCCTCGGGGAGTCGATAAGCAGACTTTGATCCGAGGATTTCCGAATGGGGAAACCCAGCCAGACTCGATCTGGTTACTCCCTGCTGAATGTATAGGCAGGATAGAGGGAACGTGGGGAAGTGAAACATCTCAGTACCCACAGGAAGAGAAAACAACAGTGATTCCGTTAGTAGTGGCGAGCGAACGCGGAAGAGGCCAAACCAATCATGTGTGATAGCCGGCAGGCGTTGCATGTTTGGGGTTGCGGGACTTTTCAGCAGATCTGCCGATCTGCGAGAGTAGGTAGTTAGCGTAGACGAATGATTTTGAACAATCAGTCACAGAGGGTGCGAACCCCGTAGTCGAAACGCTCTCTCCGCTCGAGAAGTATCCCAATTAGCACGGAACCCGTGAAATTCTGTGCGAATCTGTCGGGACCACCTGATAAGCCTAAATACTACCTATTGACCGATAGCGGACAAGTACCGTGAGGGAAAGGTGAAAAGTACCCCGGGAGGGGAGTGAAATAGTACCTGAAACCGTGTGCTTACAAACCGTTGGAGCCAGCTTGTTCTGGCGACAGCGTGCCTTTTGAAGAATGATCCTGAGAGTTAGCGATCTGTGGCGAGCTTAACCCGAGAGGGGTAGGCGTAGCGAAAGCGAGTCTGAATAGGGCGATTCAGTCGCAGGTCCTAGACCCGAAGCGAGGTGATCTATCCATGGCCAGGTTGAAGCGACGGTAAGACGTCGTGGAGGACCGAAC
>CAYXWU010000146.1:0-1181 GCA_964468885.1 uncultured Aquiluna sp.
GTCTGCTGGCCCTGGAAGGCGCGCTCCAGCTCCTCCTGGATGATGGTGCGGATCTCGACGAAGCCGCCCAGGCGGATGCCCATCGAGTTCTCCGTCATCTGCCCGCCGCCGCGCAGCATCTGCTGGATCGGCACATCCGCGCCGGCATTGGCGGGCTGCTGGTAGAAGCCGGTGGCGCGCACGCGCTCGAAGGCCGCGCGGGTCACGGGCAGGAAGCCCGTGTCGGTGTGCCACTTCGCCGCCACTTCCGGGCGCGCGATATAGGCGAAGAACTGCGCGATGCCCTGGTGCTCCGCCGCGCTACGCTGCGCGTTCGGGCCGCGGTTCATCACCCAGAAGCTGGCGCCGCCGATGATGGAGTTGATCGGCGTCGTGCCCTGGTAGACGGGCAGCATGCCGACGCCCCACTGGAACTGCGCCTCGCGCTGGATGCGCGCGCGCAGGCCGGAGGAGGCGAAGATCATCGCGCATTCGCCCGACGGGAACAGCGCATCCGCCGCGCCGTCGCGGCCGCCGTAGCGGAACAGGCCTTCGCGCTGCCAGTTCACCAGGTTGTTGAAGTGGCGCAGCATCAGCGGGTTGTTGATCCGCAGCTCGGCGTTCAGGCCGCCCATGCCGTTGCCCTGGGTCGCCAGCGGGATGTTGTGGATCGCGCTGAACTGCTCCACCTGCGTCCAGGTCGGCCAGGCGGAGGTCATCGGGCAGGTCACGCCGGCGGCGCGCAGCGCGCGGGCGGCGGCTTCGACGCCTTCCCAGGTCGCGGGGAACTGGTCGGGGTTCAGGTTGGCGCGGCGGAAGGCGTCCTTGTTGTAGAACACCACCGAGGTCGAGCTGTTGAACGGCATCGACATCATCCGCCCATCCGGCAGGCTGTAGTAGCCGCGGACGCCCGGCAGGTAGTCGTTGAAGTCGATGCGGGTGTTGGTCTCGGCCAGCAGCTCGTGCAGCGGCTTGATGGCGCGGCCGGCGGCCATCATGGTGCCGGTGCCGACCTCGAACATCTGCACGATGTGCGGCGCCTGGCTGGCGCGGAAGGCGGCGATCGCGGCGACCATCGTCTCCGGATAGGCGCCGCGGAAGCTCGCCTGGATGCGGTACTGGTTCTGCGTCGCGTTGAAGTCGGCGGCGATCTGCTCGAGCATCCCGCCCAGCGGCTGGGTCAGGCCGTGCCAGAACTGGAT
>CAYXWU010000147.1:0-1174 GCA_964468885.1 uncultured Aquiluna sp.
AAAGTTCGTCGCTACCTGCAGGACAAGCTGGACCGCGCTGGTATTTCCAAGATTGAGATCGAAAGAACTCGCGACCGTATTCGCGTTGACATCTTCGCCGCTCGCCCAGGACTGGTCATTGGCCGTCGCGGTGCTGAGGCTGAGACTCTGCGCACAGAGCTAGAGAAGCTAACCGGTAAGCAGGTTCTACTAAACATCCTTGAGGTGAAGAACCCAGAAGCAGATGCCCAGCTAGTAGCACAGGGTGTTGCAGAGCAGCTAGCTGCTCGTGTTGCTTTCCGTCGCGCAATGCGCAAGGGAATGCAGGGTGCACTTCGAAGCGGAGCTAAGGGTATTCGTATCCAGTGCTCTGGTCGATTGGGTGGAGCTGAAATGTCCAGAAGCGAGTTCTATCGCGAAGGACGAGTTCCTCTACACACTCTTCGCTCGAACATCGAATACGGCTTCTATGAGGCTAAGACCACTTTCGGTCGAATCGGTGTGAAGGTTTGGATCTACAAGGGCGACCTAACCGCTAAGGAACTTGCGGCACAGCAGGCAGCTGCGCCACGTGCTCCTCGCGGTGGTGGCCGTCGTCGCGACGCTGCAGTAGCAGCTGGATCGGAAGGCTAGACAAATGCTGGTACCTCGCAGAGTCAAATATCGTAAGCAGCACAAGCCAGGTCGTGGTGGTCACGCAACCGGTGGCACCAAGGTTAACTTTGGTGAATACGGTGTGCAGGCAATCACCGGTGCTTATGTGACTAACCGTCAGATCGAAGCTGCTCGTATTGCTATGACCCGTTACATCAAGCGTGGTGGAAAAGTTTGGATCAACATTTTCCCTGACCGCTCACTAACCAAGAAGCCTGCTGAAACTCGTATGGGTAGCGGTAAGGGTTCACCTGAGTTCTGGGTAGTAATGGTTAAGCCTGGACGAGTTCTATTTGAGCTAGCCGGTGTCAGCGAGCAGATTGCACACGAAGCCCTAGGCCGTGCAATTCACAAGCTGCCAATCAAGGCTCGCATTATCAAGCGTGAGGAAGGTGACGCGTAAAAATGATCGGATCAAAGAACCTAAAGCCACAGGATCTCGACAAGGTCGAGGATTCGCTGCTGGCAGAGGAGCTAAGAAAAGCTAAGGAAGAACTATTCAACCTTCGCTTTCAGAGCGCTACCGGTCAGCTTGACAACC
>CAYXWU010000148.1:0-1162 GCA_964468885.1 uncultured Aquiluna sp.
GCACCAAAAAAGACTCGCTCAAGAGTTACCCAAAATTCAAAGACCTTCCCCTCAAACCTGAGCGGGAAGTAAGTTTCACCACTGCTGAAGGTACCTGGATGAGTTTGGACGTAAGTCCAGATGGCAAAACCATCGCCTTTGACTTGATGGGAGACATTTACACCATGCCACTAGAAGGGGGCAAAGCTACGCCATTCACTTCGGGCATGGCCTACGAAACCCACCCACGGTACTCCCCAGATGGCAATAAACTCTTGTTTACCTCTGACCGGGCCGGAAATGACAACCTCTGGTACATCGATCTAGTGAAAAAGGACACCGTACAGGTGACCAAAGACAAGACAGGAGACGTACCCGGAGCCCATTGGACTCCAGATGGAGAATACATCATCGTATCCAAAGGAAGACGAGTATCCAAACTATGGATGTACCACAAAGATGGGGGTGGAGGTATCCAACTCAACGATGCCCCTGCCACGATGAAGACTATCGACCCCTTTGTAAGTCCTGACGGAAAGAAAGTGTATTTCTCTTGGAGAACCGGTTCTTGGAATTACAATGCCACACTTCCTCAGTACCAAATCGGCTATTACGATTTTGATAAAGGAAAAATCACCAGCATCACTTCGCGCTACGGATCCGCCTTTACCCCTACCTTGAGTAAGGATGGCAACTGGATGGTCTATGGCACCAGATGGGAGGATAAGACAGGTTTGGTCATCCGAAACCTCAAAACTGGCGACGAAAAATGGCTAGCCTACCCGGTACAGCGGGATGAGCAGGAATCCATCGCGCCACAAGGAGTCCTTCCTGCCATGGCCTTTACTCCGGACAGCAAGCATGTAATTGCTTCTTACGGAGGAAAATTCTGGAAACTTCCAGTAGACGGAAGTGCAGCCACAGAGATTCCATTCCAGGCGGATGTGAATGTAGCCATGGGTCCTCGCTTGTATTTCAATTACGAAATTCCAGATACCACACACAAGATGGCCAACCAGATCCGTGATGCGGTTCCTTCTCCGGATGGAAAAAAATTGGCCTTCACTGCGCTCAACCGTCTGTATGTGATGGACTATCCAAACGGTACGCCCAAGCGGGTGACCAAACATGAGTTTACCGAAGCCATGCCTGCCTGGAGTCCAGATGGTAGCCAATTGACCTT
>CAYXWU010000149.1:0-1143 GCA_964468885.1 uncultured Aquiluna sp.
GCGCGAGTCTCAGTAGTGGTGATCTTGCCGTGCTTGAACAGCGAGGTCGCCATGTTGTTGAGCATTAGTCGCTCGTGAGCTGGTCCGCCTCCGAGACGTGGGCCCTTAGTTGGGGTAGGCATTAGTTTCTCCTTGCGCCTTAGATCTGGTCGTCGTCGTATCCGCCGCCAAAGTAGGCGGAGTCAAATCCTGGTACTGCATCCTTGAACCTAAGTCCCAGGCTGGCTAGCTTGTCGCGAACCTCATCCACAGACTTCGAACCGAAGTTGCGGATGTTCATTAGCTGGTCTTCGCTCAAGGCAATCAACTCAGCGACGGTGTTAATACCTTCGCGCTTGAGGCAGTTGTAGGAGCGAACGGTTAGGTCGAGGTCTTCAATTGGAGTTGATAGCTCGCTGGATGCTGCCATCTCAACTGGAGCAGGTCCAATCTCAATACCTTCTGCTTCGGCGTTTAGTTCCTTGGCAAGACCGAATAGCTCAACCAGGGTTGAACCAGCAGATGCAACAGCATCGCGTGGCTTGGTGGATGGCTTGGTCTCAACGTCGATAACTAGCTTGTCGAAGTTGGTGAACTCACCGGCACGGGTTGCCTCTACGCGGTAGGCAACTCTTAGCACTGGGGAGTAAATCGAATCAACCGGAATCACACCGGCCTCTGCATCAGGGTTACGGTTCTGGCTAGCCTGAACATAACCACGACCGCGCTCAATGATGAACTCGATCTCAAGCTTGCCGCTGCCATTGATGTTGGCTAGCACTAGCTCTGGGTTGTGTACCTCGACACCAGCTGGCACCTGAATGTCAGCTGCGGTAACTGGACCGGCAGTTGACTTGGAAAGGTGGGCAACCACTGGAGCGTCGTGCTCCGAGGAAACCACCAATTCCTTGATGTTAAGAATTAGTTCAACCACATCTTCCTTCACACCTGGCACGGTGGAGAATTCGTGGCTAACACCCTGGATACGGATGTTTGTTACCGCTGCACCTGGAATCGAGGACAACAGGGTGCGGCGGAGTGAGTTACCTAGGGTGTAACCAAAACCTGGCTCCAGCGGATCAAGAATGAAACGTGAACGGGTTTCGCTTACTACTTCTTCGTGCAGGGTTGGGCGCTGTGCAATTAGCACTATTTATTTCCTTT
>CAYXWU010000150.1:0-1091 GCA_964468885.1 uncultured Aquiluna sp.
AGATCGCACTATCAGCAATATTGAAGGCTGGCCAGTGCCAACCGTCATAGTGCACATCAATAAAGTCAACCACAGCACCATACAATAAGCGGTCTAGGACATTCCCGACGGCCCCACCAAGGATTAAGGAAAGGGCAAGACAAAACGGACGATCTTGTGTATTTTTTTGTAAGAGCCAGATAATCACAACGGCAGCAATAATCCCAATCACGGTAAAAAACCAGCGTTGCCAGCCACCTGCCTGAGACAAAAAGGAGAAGGCGGCGCCTGGGTTATAAATTAAGAACCAATTCAGAAAATCAGTAACCTTAATCGCCTGAGCCATCGGTAGACTCATTTGAGCCCACCACTTGGTGATTTGATCAGCAATCAATACCCCAAGGGCTAGCAGTAAATACCATTTGCTTGAGCCCTCTTGGATAGATACCTTAACCATATTTATGCAAACTGACGAAGTTCGCCAGCGCCATCAAGATTACTAATGCAGCGCCCGCAGAGATCGGGATGGTTTGAATGGGATCCGGTGTCGGCTGTGTGATGCCAGCAACGCGCGCATTTCTGATAAGTGCTCGGTTTGACGATGATCTGAGTATTGCCATCGGCCGATAGCGCAATTTCAGATTGAGAGGTAATCGTCACAAAGCGTAGATCCGGAGCAATTGATTGTAGTAGCTCAAAATCAGTCGCGTTTACTTGGATCAGTAACTCAGCTTGTAAGGAAGACCCAATCTTCCCGGCTTCACGTTCGAGTTCGATAGCTTTTGTAATGTCAGAGCGAATCTCGCGAATGCGTTGCCATTTAGTCAGTAAGGATTGGGCGTCCTTGATTTCAGGAAAGGATCCAAATTCTTCGGTGAAGATCGATGCGCTATCTTTGGACTTGGCAAAGTGTGGGTAGCATTTCCAAGCCTCCTCAGCGGTAAAGCTGAGGAAGGGCGATAGCCATTTGAGTAAATGTTGGCTAATATGAAATAAGGCGTTTTGAGCAGAGCGCCGACCCACCGAATTTGCGGGCATGGTGTAGAGACGATCTTTCAGAATATCTAAATAGAAGCCACCTAAATCTTCAGAACAAAACGCCAATATTTTTG
>CAYXWU010000151.1:0-1088 GCA_964468885.1 uncultured Aquiluna sp.
AAGCAAAAACGCCGCAACATGCGACACGTAACGCACAACAAGCGCTGCGCAAAAATTGCAACACGATTTGTGCAAAACAACACGCGTTACCTTGCCAAGGCGCAGCAGCGGGTGGAGCGAGCGCGGAGAGTGCAGGCGCAGGCAAGACAGGGCGAGCGCAGCAAAGCTCTGCGACGGTGGGGTAAAGGAATTACAGTGGGGGAGAGGAGGAGGAGAGGAGAGAAAAGGAGGAGGGCGGGAAGGGTTGGGCGCCGCAAGCGCGCCGCTCACCTAGCCTAGGCGCACCTGGCCAAGGCGCAGCAGCGAGCGCATAGAGCGCAGGGGCAGGCAAGACAGGGCGAGCGCAGCGAGCTCTGCGACGGTGGGTCAAAAGTAATAGAGAAGGAAAGAGGATGGGGGAGAGGGGAGAAAAGGAGGAGGGCAGGGTGGGGAGGGAAAACAGCCGCCGGCGCGCCGTTCACCTTGCCAAGGCGCAGCAGCGGGCGCTCGTTCCGCGAAGAGCGAAGGAGCAGGCAAGACAGGGCGAGCGCAGCAAAGCTCTGCGACGGTGGGGTAAAGGAATTACAGTGGGGGAGAGGAGGAGGAGAGGAGAGAAAAGGAGGAGGGCGGGAAGGGTTGGGCGCCGCAAGCGCGCCGCTCACCTAGCCTAGGCGCACCTGGCCAAGGCGCAGTGGGGGGATCGAGCGACAAGGCTGGCAAGCGAGGACGATGGTATCGAGCTCTGACTTGGGTCAGTTAAATGAGCCGCACTGCAGCATGAGAATCAGAAAGAACGCTGTCACAACGCCCACACATGGGGAGACAGCGAAGTGCAGAAGCGAGCACTGGGCGAGGGAGTGTAGCAACAATGGTTCGCAGCAGGAGAATCGGGCAACATCTGATCCCGTTGGTTCACCCAGCAGGTTGAGTATTGCAACCATTACACACGTCATCTGCGGATGTGCGGCGGCGCGCGTGGACACACAGGCGCTACAGCTTGCATTTTTGCACACAGCCACCTACGAGGTCATCATGAAAATTTCAATTTTTTCAATCATCGCCCCGAATTGGCTGAAAAAGTGATACAACGAAACGTCTATTCGGAACAC
>CAYXWU010000152.1:0-1078 GCA_964468885.1 uncultured Aquiluna sp.
AATTCCGCTTAAAAACCAGTTGAAAATCGAGGCGTTCGTGGCCAAACATAAATTCCATAGGTGTTGGCGGGTTGGGGGCTTGTGCCCTGCAAACTGTGGTTATACTTAAAAAAATGGCGCAAAAGTAAAAAAAAGGAACCCTAAAATTCATCTATCTAGCAGTTTAGAATAAGTTAAAATTAATGGAGAATCAATAAAGGTCTTAGACCTAAAACACACCAACTAGGTTTAATAATACCAAAAAAATAAATTCTAAAAAAAAATGTTCAAGTCGCGGCAAAGGTTTTTGATCCAGTTGGTTGGTTTTTAATGTTGGCCTTTGTTTAAACTGTTGAGAACAAAAAGTTGGTTTTTAAAGATTTGAAGTTGGTATTTTCGTTTTATAAATGCTTTTAGCACAATTAGATAGGCTAGCCCGGTAGAGAAAATTCCAATCAATGCACCGGCCCAAATATCTACTATGAAATGTTGCATTAGGTAAACTCTACTAATACCTACCAGTAATGCAATCCCCATCAAAATGGAATGTAGTTTGAATTTTTTTGGCAGTACCAAATAGAAAAATGAGGCAAGCATAAATGCAGTTGCCGTGTGGCCGGAGGGAAAACTACCCCAGTGATGAAGTGTGACTCCAGGGACTTCATAAAACTGGATGTCTTTGAAAAATTCTGCTGGCCTAGGCATTCCATGAAATAGCCATTTCTTACCCAAATGAACCAATAGAAGATGGATTCCAGATGCCAAAGTGATTAGTGCTAGAAAACAGTATTTATGAAAAAGAAATAGAAGTATCGGAACAATAAGGATTAGTCCATCACCTAGATGTGTAATCGTTGAAAAAAAAGAATCTAATAAGGGATGATGCTGGGCATTGATAAACAATTCAATTTCACCTTTATCATAGAATGGCAAAAGAATAAGGCCTAAAAAAGTAACTACTAAGAAGTAGTCTCCAAGAATTGCCGACTTTTTTTTTCGAGCCTTCACATTCTAAAAATACTGGCTCGATTCCAATTAACCTTTACCAGAATGTTAGGCTACTATTAAATTTTCCAGAATTATCAATTCAATTCCCGCA
>CAYXWU010000153.1:0-1072 GCA_964468885.1 uncultured Aquiluna sp.
GATTTTGATGACAATAAGAAAGTAGCAGACATTTCTGACAAATTAGAGATGAGTGATGAATTAGATGCAGAAAAGCAAAAGGAAATCGCACAATTAAAAGCTAGGTTAGCTGAGTTAGAAAGAAATAATTCTGGAAGTGAAGGCGAATAACTCTCTAAGATTAAAACTGTAACTCCAGAAGTAGTAAAGAAAGGTTTCTATTTTCGAAGTGGAAAAATGATTAAGCTAAACTCTCATAGCTTTTCAAATTAAATTATCGTAACGCTGAAACTACCCTTTTCTTTAAAGCGTCAAAGAGGATTTGGTAATAAATATAGATTACAAGTCCGGTAAAGCAATTTTGTGAGGCTAACATTATCAAATTGAATTTAGATGGAGCGATTATTAATTTTCCTCTTACAAACTAAAAAGCCGCCCCAATTAGAAGCGGCTTTTTTGTTGCTGTAGGGGGAGGGATCGAACCTCCAGAAGGCAGTTAGCTATAACACAAAGTTCAGTGGTCGACCCTGGTCGCTTATTGCTAAGCGGCTCTATGTTACGTTTATCCCGTTATCCTCACCCTCGAGACAAGAGGGCATGTTTGCCAAAAATTTCATCACCCCACAATAGATAAGAACTGTTTGTCGCTTGTTGACCATACAATATTAAAGTATTTCACCTATTCGTTACAAATATTTTAATCAATTATCATAAAGTATAGAAATAGTTCAATAAATTAGCTTTAATTTAGAAATATACTAAAAACAGGCCCCATTATGAACCCAAAATTGAATCTTGACAAACTCGATTTACAGATCATTCAGGAAATGATGGAAGATGCAGAAGTCTCTTACGCAGATTTAGGTAAAAAACTCTTTGTATCGGGCGGTACCATCCACGTACGTATTAAAAAGTTAGAAGAGCTGGGCGTTGTAAAGGGTAAAAAACTATCTGTCGATTTAAAAGAACTCGGTTACGACGTCATTGCGTTTATTGGCATCTATCTAGAAAAAAGTTCGTTGTATGATAGTGTTGCCAAAGAATTAAAAAAAGTGCCACAAATTGTGCGCTTAAATTATACCACTGGAAACTA
>CAYXWU010000154.1:0-1072 GCA_964468885.1 uncultured Aquiluna sp.
GAACCACTCGGTGTCGTATGTATTATTGCACCTTGGAATTATCCGTTTCAACTTTTATTTACGCCACTGATTGGCGCGATTGCCGCAGGCAATTGCGCGGTATTAAAACCAAGTGAATTCGCAGGCGCAACTGCTGCTGTTATGGGTAAAATGATTAAGCAGTTATTTCCTGAAAATTACATGCTTTACCTAGAGGGGGATGGCGCAGCTGTGTTACCTCCACTATTTGAAAATTTCAGGTTCGATCATATTTTTTATACCGGTAGTACCTTTGTAGGTAAAATAATTTACAAGCAAGCCGCAGAAAAATTAGTGCCCGTAACCTTAGAGCTAGGCGGTAAAAGCCCTGCTGTGCTTGCTTCTGATGCCAATGTGCGCGTTGCTGCGCGCCGCATTGCCAACTCTAAATTTTCTAATTGTGGTCAAATGTGCGTGGCGCCAGATTATGTGCTTGTTCCTACTGCATTAAAAGATAGTTTGATACAAGAACTAATTATCGCTACCAAAAAGTTTTATGGCGAAGATCCGGCCAGTACAGATGGCTATGGAAAAATCATCAATGAAAAACAGTGGCAGCGACTTGTAAGTTATTTACAAGACGGCACAGTATTGCACGGTGGAAAATCAAATGCAGCTACTTTATATATTGAACCTACTATACTTACTAATGTGTCAGTAGATAGTAAAGTGATGCAAGACGAAATTTTTGGTCCGATACTTCCAATACTTACCTACGATACCAACGAAGAAGCACTTGCAATTATTAACCGCCATCCAAACCCCTTGGCATTTTATGTATTTACAAACAATAGTTCTTCAGAGCAGTATTGGTTAACAAATGTTCCATCAGGAGGCGCCTGCGTAAATAATACTAGTTGGCATTTAACCAACCACGCATTACCCTTTGGTGGCAGGGGGTTTAGCGGTATGGGTGGATACCATGGTAAATTAAGTTTTGATACTTTTTCGCATATTAAATCGGTGATGAAAACGCCTACTTGGCTCGATCCAGATTTGAAATATCCGCCATATAAAGGCAAAGGTTGGTTGTTAAAAAAATTAATAGGTTAAT
>CAYXWU010000155.1:0-1067 GCA_964468885.1 uncultured Aquiluna sp.
CTACAGTTCCGGATATTGAAATAGCGCAATACAATTTATACACGAACCATAAAGCTACGTATTTAACTTCCCCGCAAACTGCTATTTGGATTGCTGTACGTAAAGGTTTTGGTATGATTGATCATATGCTTGAAACAGAACGTACTGTTTCTAAAAACTTTACAGAAGCGGATAAGTTTGAAATGAAAATGTGGTACGGAAAAGAAACAAAAGCCTACACACCCCAATTTGCAAAAGCATACGGTATAGCTTTAAAAAATACAGTGAATGAAAGACTTATTGAGTCTGCTAATTTGATTGCTGATTTTTGGTACACAGCTTGGGTAGATGCGGGCAAACCGGATTTGTCTTCTTTTGAAAACACTTCTTTATCGCAAGACTTACAAAGAGAGCTTGGGGCCTATCAGCAAAATACGCTGGTTAAAGATGGCTTTTTACGTGCTTTAAAAAAATAGCGTCAATAACGCGTTCGCCATCCATGGCAGCGCTTACAATACCGCCTGCATAACCTGCGCCTTCGCCACAAGGATATAAGTTGCTTACGCCTGGATGCGCTAGTGTGTCTGCATCTCTAGGGATTCTTACTGGAGAGGATGTTCTGCTTTCTGTGGCTACTACCTGCGCTTCATTGGTATAATACCCTTTCATTTTTTTACCAAAAACAATAAATGCGTCTTGTAAGTTTTTTCGAATAAAATGAGGCAAAACGTTTTCTAAATTATGCGCGGATAGTCCGGGGAGGTAACTGCAATTAGCCAGCGTGGTAGATGTTTTATTAGAAGAAAAATCTACCATTCGGTTGGCAGGGGCTACAAATTTTCCACCACCAGCATCAAAAGATTTTTTCTCTACCATGGCCTGAAAATAAAGCAGTAATAGGGGGTCGTTTTCCAGCGCGTTTATTTGTGCCATTGGAAACATGGATTCCAATAATTTTTTATGACTCGCTTCTTTAAAATAACCTAGTGCATCTTGTTTTTGTACTTCAACCACCATGCCGCTATTGGCATAAGGATTGTTTCTTTTACTAGGGCTCCAGCCGTTTACCACCAACTGGCCAGCACTGG
>CAYXWU010000156.1:0-1063 GCA_964468885.1 uncultured Aquiluna sp.
TATTAAGCTCACGAAGACGCTCAATCTCATCGCACAGATCGGTGATGATCTTGCGGGTGACATGATAGTCATCGTTCTTGGCATACTTCAGGGCTTTAGCGAGTAAATCATCCTTCATTAGTAGCGGTCTCCCAATGTGCGGTTACATGAAGATCTTTTCTTCTGTCAAAACATTCCATCAGAAATATAAAGTCATTCATTTCTTCGGGATCTAAAGGAATTCTTACTCCGTCGTTAAAAGCAACAACTCTATTGTGGATCGATTCAATATTATCGCTGTTTAACAACATACCAATAATCTTTAATGAAGTGTTCATATGCTATCCTTTATCTCTAACATTCTTCCGGTTGATGGGTTATACAACAATTCTCCTGCTCCGCCAGTGTAACCGCTAAAGCGATTCTTTAAAACCCTAACATGAGTAGTGTTTCTCTCAACAGGGTCTAGTGCTTGACCGTTACGCTCTAGTCCGATCACGATGTCCGATAACTGAGCAATCGAGCCAGAGCCACGCAACTGAGCCAACGAAGTGACTGCGCCTTCTTCGTGACCTTTGCTTTCCGGACGCTTTAGGTGTGATACGCAAATGAGACTGATTCCTGTTTCCTGAACCAGCATCCGTAAGCGGGTCATAATTGCATCAAGAGCTTTGCGTTCATCACCAACATCACCACCGCTAACAATGATACTAATATGATCAAGGAAGACATAGCCACAGCCCAGTCCTTTAGCCATATAACGGACACGATTAACAATGTTATCAAGAGTGCTACTACCAAAATGATCAAAAAGATAAAGGCGGTTAGTCCCCAATGTTCTATCAAAAGCATCTTTTAATTCCTCTTCAGTGACTTCTACATCTGGTAAATGAATTGGCTTGTTCGCCGCTAACGACATCAGCGACCTAGCCGTCTTACGGACACCTTCTTCTAAGAACATCATGCCGATATTGTCCTCAGTCTTCGACAGAATATGCCATACAATCTCACGCAAGAACTGTGACTTACCTAGTCCCGATCCGGCGGTGATCATAACGAGTTCTCCTTTACGAATGCCGTAGGT
>CAYXWU010000157.1:0-1005 GCA_964468885.1 uncultured Aquiluna sp.
CGACCCTTCTTGTCGTCCTTCACGTGTCCACGGAAGGTGCGGGTTGGTGAGAATTCGCCAAGCTTGTGCCCAACCATGGGCTCGGTGACGAAAACTGGGATGTGCTTGCGACCGTCGTGCACAGCGATGGTGTGTCCCAGCATGGCTGGAACGATCATCGAGCGGCGAGACCAGGTCTTGATCACGTTCTGAGTACCGGCCTCGTTCTGAGCGCGCACCTTCTTCATTAGGTGCTCGTCGACGAAGGGGCCCTTCTTCAAACTTCTTGGCATCTAGAAATCTCCTACTTCTTGCCGACGTAACGACGACGAACGATTTGCTTGTCGGATGGAAGGTTTGGCTTACGAGTGCGGCCTTCCTTCTGACCCCAAGGGGTAACCGGGTTACGACCACCAGAGGTCTTACCCTCACCACCACCGTGTGGGTGGTCAACCGGGTTCATAGCTACACCACGAACGGTTGGGCGAACGCCCTTCCAGCGCATGCGGCCAGCCTTACCCCAGTTGATGTTGGACTGCTCAGCGTTGCCGACCTCACCGATAGTTGCACGGCAGTTGGCGTCAACGTTGCGAATTTCACCCGATGGCAGACGAAGCTGCGCGTTAGGGCCATCCTTAGCAACCAAACGAACCGAAGCTCCAGCTGAACGAGCCATCTTGGCACCGCCACCAGGCTTTAGCTCAATGGCGTGAATCACGGTACCCACTGGGATGTTGCGCAGTGGCAGGTTGTTACCTGGCTTGATGTCAGCGCCTGGGCCCTGCTCGATTGCATCGCCCTGCTTTAGCTTGTTTGGAGCAATGATGTAACGCTTGGTTCCATCGATGTAGTGCAGTAGCGCGATGCGAGCGGTGCGGTTCGGATCGTACTCAATGTGAGCGACCTTCGCTGGTACACCGTCCTTGTCATCACGACGGAAGTCGATAACACGGTACTGACGCTTGTGGCCTCCACCGATGTGACGGGTGGTGATGCGACCTGCAGAGTTACGTCCACCGGTCTTAG